>JARXKP010000183.1 GCA_030271615.1 Pseudomonadota bacterium | reverse complement strand
CCTCGTCCAGGCGCTCAAGGAAAAAGCCTCGGACATCCACCTCGAACCGTTCGAAGATGGTCTGCACGTGCGTTATCGCGTCGACGGCGTGATCCATTCGGGTGAGGTGATCGGGCTCAAGCACAGTGCGGCGGTCAGTTCGCGCATCAAGCTGCTGGCGCACCTCGACATCGCCGAGCGACGGTTGCCGCAAGATGGACGCATCAAGACGCGGGTCAAGGGTCACGAGCTCGACCTGCGCTTGTCCACGGTCCCCACGGTGCATGGTGAAAGCCTGGTGATGCGGGTGCTCGACCGCGCCAGCATCCGGTTCAGCCTGGAAGACATGGGGTTCGAGCGCGACAACCTGACACGCTTCAACGCCCTGCTCGCGCGCCCGCACGGCATCCTGCTGGTCACGGGACCGACCGGGTCGGGCAAGACGACCACGCTTTACGCCGCGCTGTCGAAGCTGGACTCGGCCACGCAAAAGATCATCACCGTCGAAGACCCGGTCGAATACCAGTTGCCGTCGATCAACCAGATTCAGGTGCATCCACAGATCGGCCTGACCTTTGCCGGCGCGCTGCGCAGCATCCTGCGCCAGGACCCCGACATCATCATGATCGGCGAGATGCGCGACGGCGAAACGGCTCAGATCGCGGTCCAGTCCGCATTGACCGGTCACCTCGTGCTGTCGACGCTGCACACCAACACTGCGGCAGGGGCGGTGGCCCGCATGCAGGACATGGGTGTCGAAAGTTACCTGATCACCTCGGCCGTCAACGGCGTGCTGGCGCAGCGGCTGCTTCGCACGCTGTGCACGCATTGCAAGACGCCCTACGAGCCGTCGGCCGAGCTGATCGAAAGCTCCGGTCTGGCGCGCATTTCGGCGCCATCGCGGGTGCTGTATCAGGCGGTTGGCTGCGAGCATTGCAGAAGTTCGGGCTATCAGGGGCGCACCGGCATCCACGAACTGCTGGTGCTGGAAGAACCGATCCGCAAGGCCATCATCGAAGGTGTCGACGCCAGCGTGCTGAACACGATTGCGATCCGGGGCGGCATGCACACGCTGTACGAAGACGGCCTGCTGAAAGTCGCCGCAGGCATCACCAGTCTGGACGAGTTGCTGCGCGTCACTCAGGACCAGGCGGATGACTGAGTTTTCCTGGCGGGCTGCGGATGCCGGCGGCAAGCTGGTCGAAGGTCGCATCGACGCTGGCAGCCCGGCTCAGGCCATGCAGTTGCTGCGTCAACGTGGGCTGCTGCCGCTGCGCATTGACACGACGTCAGGCCCGGGCAAGGCCGCTGACACCGCCCTGCCTGGCCTCGTGCGCCGCAAGGTTTCGAGTGGCAAGGGCCCGGTCAACACGGCCGACGTGCTGGCGATCACCTCCGAGTTGTCGGTGATGCTGCGCGCCGGCCTGGCACTCGACAACGCGCTGCGCGTGCTGGTGGAGATGGGCCACAAGCCATCGGTGTCCGAGATGCTCCAGGGCATTCTCGAAGACGTGAAAGGCGGCAAGCCCTTGAGCCGCGCACTCGAGAACCGCCGCAAGGTGTTCGGCGATTTCTACATCAGCATGATCCGTTCGGGGGAGTTGAGCGGTCAGATCTCGACCGTGATGGAGCGCCTGGTCGAGCACATGGAGCGCCTGCGCGCCCTGCGCGACAACGTCGTCTCCGCGTCGATCTACCCGGCCATCCTGCTGGGCGTGGCCGTGCTGTCGATGATCGGGATGCTCGGCTTCGTCGTGCCGCAGTTCGAGAAGCTGTTCGTCGACATGGGCGATGCGCTGCCGCTGCCGACGCGTCTGGTCATGGGCCTGGGGCGCGGGTTTTCCGAGTACGGCGTCATCGGCGCCTTGCTGCTGTTTGCCGCGACGTTCGCGGCAGCACGCTGGTTGCGCTCACCTTCGGGACGGCTGTGGTGGCAGTCGAGCCTGCTGCGCCTGCCGATCGTCGGGCCGCTGCTGGTCAAGTACGAACTGACCTTGTTTTCGCGTTCGCTGGGAACCCTGCTCGGAAATGGGGTTCCGATGGTGGCGGCCCTCAACATTGCCACCGAGACCGTCAGCAACATCGTGCTCAAGGACGCGTTATCGCGCGTCACCCCCATCGTCAAGGGAGGCACCCGGGTGGTCGATGCGATGTCGGCGACCCAGGTGTTCGAGCCGTTGGCGATCAACCTGATGCGCGTCGGCGAAGAAACCGGGCGCATGGGCACGATGATGCTCGAGTTGGCCAACATCTTGAATCGCGACGTCGAGACCGGAATCAAGCGCGGCCTGACGCTGATCGAACCGGCCTTGATCGTGGTGCTGGGCCTGTTGATTGGAGCCATCATCGTGTCGATCCTGCTCGGCATTCTGTCCATCAACGACTTGGCTGTCTGATGTATTTCAAGAAGGATTTAGCAATGGTTTCCCTGTCACAGCGCATGCGCAACAAGACCGCCCATCGCGGCTTCACCCTGATCGAACTGCTGGTGGTTCTGGCAATCCTGACCTTGCTGATCGGGCTGGTCGGTCCCCGGGTGCTGGGCCAGTTGGGCGGGGCGAAATCGAAAACTGCGGCGGTGCAGATCGCGGACCTGGAAAAGACGCTCGAGCTCTACAAACTGGACGTCGGTCGCTTTCCAACCACCGAGGAAGGCCTTGATGCACTGATCAAGCGCCCGGCCACCGCGAACGGCTGGGCCGGGCCGTACCTGAAGGGCGGCGCGGTCCCGATGGACCCGTGGAACAAACCGTACCGATACACCGCCACAGGCGACAGTCAGATCGAGATCCTGTCGTTCGGATCGGACGGCGCGGCCGGCGGCGAGGGCGAGAGCGCCGACGTGCGCAACACGAAGTAGGCGCCGGCGGGATTGCCTGGCACCCGTCGTGCGATATGAACGCGGCTTCACCCTCGTCGAACTGCTGGTGGTGTTCGCCATCTCGGCGCTGCTGATCGGTCTCGTACCGACGGCCTTCGAGCGCCTGCGCGAGTCCGTGCAATACCGGGATGCCCTGCGCTCGGTGATGAGTGATTTGCGCCAGGCACGGTCTCGCGCGGCATCGCAAGGCACCGAAGTTCGATTCGAGGTCGATCTGGCCAAGGGGCTTTACGGCGTCGAAGGATCGACGCCGCACGTGCTGCCATCACCGTTGAAGTTTCGGGTCACCGTGGCCAGCATCGAACTCGCTCAGGGGCAGGTTGCGTCGATACGGTTCCTGCCTGAAGGCGGAGCCACCGGGGGCAGTGTGGACATCCTGCGGCCTGCGGGCAACGGCGCTCGCATCCAGATCGACTGGCTCTCCGGAAGTGCCCGCTTGCTCGACCTGCCTCGATGACATCCACCACACAGCGCGGGTTTTCGTTGCTGGAGCTGCTGGTCGCGTTTTCGATCCTGGCTCTGTCGCTCGGCGTGCTCTACAAAGCGAGCGGGGGCAATGTGCGCAACCTGCAGGAAAACGAACTTCACCAGCGCGCCGCCGTGCTGGCTGAATCGCTGCTCAGCTTGCGAGACACCGTACCCCCCGGGGGCTGGCAGGACTCCGGCACTTCCGCGGGCTACGCATGGCGCATTCGCAGCAGCCCTTACCCGACCCCCGTCTCCAGTCTCACCGCCCCCAAGCTGCACCAGGTCTTGATGACGATCGACTGGTCCAGCGGATCGACCCCTCACCAGCTCGAACTAGTGACCTTGCTGCCCGAGCAACAGCCGATCGAGTTGGCCGGAAAGCCATGATTTCGCGCAGCGGGAGTTCTGCAGGCCGGTTCTTTTACAGCGGGTTCACGCTGGTGGAAATCCTCGTCGTGATCTCGCTGCTCTCGGTGGTGATGCTTGCGTTGGGTGCAGCATTCAGAACCTTCGCCCAGACCGAAGTACGCCTGGATCGCCGCTTGGATGTGACGGACGAATTTCGGATCGCCACAGGTTTCATCAGAACGACCCTGAGCCGAATATCCGTCAGAAAGCCTGACCCGCCGTCGGAGCCGGCCGACCGAAAGATCCTCTTTGCCGCCGAAGCCCAATCGGCCGCGTGGATTGGTGTGATGCCAGCGCGGTATGGCGCTGGCGGTTTGTACTATTTCAGACTCGCGGTCGAAAATATCGATGGTGTGAATAGTCTGGTCATTCGGTTCAAGCCGTGCATCAATTCGGCAACCTTCCCCAACTGGGTTGAAACAGAATTTAGAACTCTAGCCGCGAATATCACTTCGTTCGAAGTTCAATACCAAGACAGTCGCCAGTCGCCAAGCGCGTGGTCTGCGATCTGGCCCCATGCGGACCGTCCGCCAGACCGTCTGCAACTTCTCGTCCAGGTCGCCGGCACCAACTGGCCGGGAATCGTGGTGGCCCCACGCATGCTCCCCGGCGCGGGAGACCGATCGAGCGGGTTTGTCATCGGGGGCGGGCGATGACGGTACGCGCGGCGGCCCAAGAAGCTCGCCATCGTGGGGTCGCCCTGGTGGCAGTGCTCTGGATGGTCGCAGCCTTGAGCATCATGGTTGTGGGCATGTCCTATGGGGTGCGCGCAGAAACACGCCGGGCGTCCCTGTCTCGCCAGAGCGTCGTTCTGGGGGCTCTTGGAACGGCAGCCACTCACGTCGTCTTACAAGAGATGCTGTCGTTGCCTGAACCAATAACTCGACTTTCCTACAAAGATGTCAGTTATCAAAAAAGATTGATCAGGGTTGAAATAACCCCAGTGAATGGATTTATCGATATCAACAACGCCCCCGAATCACTGCTGGCAAAACTGATCCTTGTCCAAGGAGGAGTTGAATCCGAACAGGCCTTGAGTCTTGCTCGAAGGACCATTGAAATACGTTCCGCCAAAGACCCGGCAGGACAAACCCATGGCTTTGAAGCGGTAGAAGACTGGCTCAAAGTCCCGGGTATCGACTACACGCTGTACGCTAAAATGAAAAGTTTGGTCAGCGCCGACTTGCTGGGCGTCGGTTCTGGTCGCGTCAATGCCCTGGCAGCGCCTCGAGAAGTGTTGACCGTATTGACGGGCGGCAATGTGGAACAGGCATCCCGAATTGCTTCCGATCGAGATGCCGGCCGCATCGGCGTAGACACCACCATGCTCAATGCCAACGACATAGATACCGCCGCCACCAACCGCTACCGCATCTCCGCTCGCGTGCCTGCGTCGAACGACACGCAACTGTGGACATCCCAAACTGTCGAAATCACTCCGATCAAGCGCGACGGCCTGCCATGGCGAATCTTCAACGCCGAACGCCATTTTCAATCCGCACGCCCCGATCGCCTGGGCTGAACTCATCCACACATGTCTGCGACGATGCCCCTGAGCGATCCGCCGAGATCAGATAGCCGAAGCCTCTGGGATCGGCTTGTCGACCCGTTGAGCCGTCGCTACCGTGAATCGTGGATGGATCGCTTCACGCCCGACACGCTTGTGCGTGTCCTGCTCGCGGACGGCGGAGAGGCGGTATGGCGCCAGGACGCCGCGCTGCAATCTGTTGTGCCAGCGCTCGAAACAGCAAGCTCACCCATCACGGCGGTCGAGTATCCGGAAGACCGCCTCTTGCGGCGTCACCTCACGCTTCCGGACATGCCCGCGACCGAGGTTGCCGAGGCTGCCGGGCTGGATGCGGTGACGTCGAGTCCGTTTCGCGCTGATGACCTGGTGTGGGGCCACCTGTGTCAGCCGCTGACACCAGGAAAGCTGAGTGTCGACATCGTGCTGGCCTCGCGCAAGCAGGTGCAGCAATACCTCGATCAGCTGGGAGCACGGCTGGCAGGACAAACGAATCCCGAGGTGTGGGCATTCGCGGGCAGCACCGCTCCCGTGGTCATCCGGGGCTTCGGTGAAGGCATCAGGGCTCGCCGACAGGCTCGTCAACGCTGGCTGCTGTGTGGCCTGCTTTTCGTGGCCTGGTGCCTGACGGTCGGCGTTGCACTCACACCCACGGCACAACTGAGGCTGCGGGCGATCGAGGCGATTGCAGCGTTCGATTCGCTTCATCAAAGAACGGCTGCGCTGGTGCTGAAGCGAGAGTCGCTGTCGAGAGCCGTTGATCAACTCACGGCGATGGATGAAATCTTCTCCGAACGCGTTCGCGCCGTCGAGATCATGGACCTGCTGACGCGCGCACTCCCTGACGACACATCCTTGCTCAGCATGCAGATTCAGGGCGCGAAGGTGCGGCTGACCGGACAAACCGCTAACACCGCCGACTTGATGCAGAAGCTCAGCGCTTACCCGGGTCTGCGAGACGTCAACGCACCGTCTGCGGCAACGCGCCCCCTGGGGGCAAACAAGGAAAGCTTCTCGATCGAGATCGAGCTGACTCCAGGAGCGTTCAAGGACGCTGAATCGAACCGGGTCGGCGAGTCGCGCAACAGCGCGGCTGCGCCAGCGCAGAAGGCGTCGTCGCCATGAAGGGCGCGTTTCGCGGGCTGAGCATTCCGCTGGTCATACCGACCGTGGTCATGTTCGTGGTGCTGTCGGCCATTGGCGCGTACTACCTCAAAGTCAAGCACGACTGGGCCACCGACCGTCTTCAGGAGATCGATCAGCGCCACGCACGACTGGCCGGCCTCGAGGAGAGTCGCGCAGAGCTCGACAAGGCGGAATCAGCGGCGCGCTCGGTGCTGGCCGCGGGTGCATACCCCGCCAGTCAGGACGTCAGCCAGGCCGGCAACGACGCACAGCGGCGCGTCAGGGACGCCTTCACCAGGGCAGGACTGCAGGTGGCGAGCAGCCAGGTACTCGCTGCAAAGGCCGACCGCGCGTTCGACCGCATACCGATGGCGGTTCGCCTCGAAGGTGAACTGGTCGCCCTGCAAGGGGCTTTGATGGAGATTCCGCAACTGTCGCCCAAGGTTCTCATCGACGGAATCACCGTGCAGACCATCGGCGCAGTCAAGGCCGAGGCGCCGCAGCGCCTGGCAATCCAGATCAGCCTGTCCGTGTTGCGGTCACGTCAATGAAGCGCTACGCCGTGCATGCGTTGGTCGTGCTGAACCTGCTGCTGGCCGGGGTTCTCGTGTGGCTGTGGATCGACCAGGACGGCCAACTGCGCGACGTGAGGTGGACGCCGCCCCTGGCCATCAAACCGGATTTCTCGACAGCAACGCACGCGGCGTCGATACCGCACCGGACCGACATGACACTGGTTCTGGCAACCCTGGAGCGCCCGCTGTTTTCTCCAAGCCGACGCCCCCCGCCTCCCATCGTCGCAGCACCCATTGCCCCCGAGCCCGCCCCCGACCCCCTGGGCAACGTCTTGATACAGGGCATCTACTCCGGCCCCGAAACGGGC
>JARXKP010000182.1 GCA_030271615.1 Pseudomonadota bacterium | reverse complement strand
GGCACTGGGCATCGCCGAAACGAACTACACCGCCAAGCAGCTGCTGCCGACCACCATCGGTCGCACGCTGGCTCGTGCCCTCGAGTCGCAGTACTGCGGCGAAATGATGATGGACGACTTCAACGAGCTCGTCGCCAACATCAAGGCCGGCGACACCAGCACCGCCAACGTCGAGAAGTGGGATCCGAGCACCTGGCCCAAGGAGGCCAAGGGCGTGGGCACGGTGGCCGCGCCGCGCGGCGCGCTCGGCCACTGGATCCGCATCAAGGACGGCCGCATCGAGAACTACCAGTGCGTGGTGCCCACCACCTGGAACGGCAGCCCGCGCGACAACCAGGGTCAGATCGGCGCCTTCGAGGCCAGCCTGATGAACACGCCGATGGCCAATCCCGAGCAGCCGGTCGAGATCCTGCGCACGCTGCATTCCTTCGATCCGTGCCTGGCGTGCTCGACGCACGTGATGAGCCCGGACGGCACCGAGCTCACCTCGGTCAAGGTCCGCTGAACGACAACGACATCCTGGAGACACACGCATGAACACCCTGACACGACGCCTCGCGGTGGCCGCCTCGCTGCTGGCACTGGCCGGCACCGCCGCGGCCCACACCGGCCATGGCACGCACGGCTTTCTCGAAGGCCTCGAACACCCGTTCGGGCTCGATCACCTGCTCGCCATGGTGGCGGTCGGCGCGTGGTCGGCCACGGCGCTGACGGGTCTGCGGCGCTGGCTCGGTCCGCTGACCTTTCTGGGCGCGATGGCCATCGGCGCGGCAGCCGGTGTGGCCGGCTTCGCCCTGCCATCCGTCGAGGCCGGCATCGCGGTCAGCGTGGTGCTGATGGGTGCGATGCTGATCTTCGCGCGCCAGCTGCCGCCCGCGCTCGGCCTGGTGCTCGTCGCCGCGTCGGCCTCGCTGCACGGCTTGGCGCACGGTGCCGAGATGCCGGCGGGGGCCGGCTTCGCGTCGTACGCAGCCGGATTCATGCTGACGACGGCGCTGCTGCAGGCCGGTGGCCTCGGCCTGGGGCTGCGTGTCGATCGGGCCTGCGTCTGGGCCTGGCGCATCGCCGGATCGGCGCTGGGCGGAGCCGGGCTGGTGATGCTGGTCCGCCTCTGATCGCGATTCATTCGTCACCGTCGAGGAGACACGCACATGCCTGCCCAACACCCCCCGATCGTCTCCGGCACGATCGCCGATCCGACCGATGCGCGCGAATTCGCCAGCGCGCATTCGATCAAGTCGGTCTATGTCTACGAGGCCCCGGTGCGCATCTGGCACTGGATCAACGCGCTGGCCATCACGGTGCTGGCCATCACGGGCTACTTCATCGGTTCGCCGCTGCCCACCCAGCCCGGCGAGGCCAGCGCCAACTTCCTGATGGGCTACATCCGCTTTGCCCATTTCGCCTCCGGCTACGTCCTGGCGGTGGGCTTGCTGGGCCGCATCTACTGGGCGGTGGTCGGCAACCACCACGCCCGCGAGCTGTTCTGGGTGCCGATTTTCCAGCGCACCTACTGGTCCGAGCTGTTCGGCATGCTGAAGTGGTACACGTTCATCGCGCCGCGTCCGGGGCGATTCGTCGGGCACAACCCGCTGGCGCGTTTCGCGATGGTGTTCGGCTTTCTGCTGCTCGCGGTGTTCATGGTGCTGACCGGCTTCGCGCTGTATGGCGAGGGCTCGCAGATGGGGTCGTGGCAGGAGCGGATGTTCGGCTGGGTGATCCCTCTGTTCGGTCAGTCGCAGGATGTGCACACCTGGCACCACCTGGGCATGTGGGGGCTGGTCGTGTTCGCGATCGTGCACATCTACGCGGCGATCCGCGAAGACATCATGGGCCGGTCCAGCATCGTCAGCACGATGATTTCGGGCCATCGCACTTTCAAGGACTGAAGTGATCCCCCCCCGTAGCGCCTTCGGCGCACCCCCCCAGGGGGGCGCCGCCACCAGACCGGCGAAGCCGGCTCCACGGCGGCCGCTTGATCTGAATGTCGTGTGCTCGCCGGCCGTCTCGCCGACGCGTGCGCCTTGTCACCCCGGTCGCTTCCTGAGCCGCAACTACCTCGCGCCGCTGGGCCTGTCGCAGTCGCAGGCGGCGCGCCTGCTCGGCCTGTCGCGGCGGCGTCTGCACGAGGTGGTGCACGGTCAGCGCGCGATGACGCCCGACACCGCGTTGCGATGCGCGATCGTGTTCCGCACCGATGCGATGTTCTGGCTTGCGCTGCAGGCCGCCTGGGACAGCTTCCATGCGTGGAAGAGCCTTCGCACCCAGGCCTGCCGCGTTCGCGGCGCGCACTGACTCCCCCGATTTTCTGGAAGCGACCCCGCCATGAGCATCATCTCGCCCGAAAGCGCCTGTCACCCTTCCAGTGACAGCGCGGACACCATCACGGTGCTCGGCATCGGCAATGTGCTGTGGGCCGACGAAGGCTTCGGCGTGCGCTGCATCGAGACGCTTCAGCAGCGCTACGAATTCGCACCGAACGTGCAGCTGGTCGACGGGGGCACGCAGGGCCTGTATCTGATCCAGCATGTGCAGCAGGCGGGCAAGCTGCTGATCTTCGATGCGATCGACTACGGACTGGCGCCGGGCACCCTGAAGCAGGTCGAGAACGAAGAGGTTCCGCGCTTCATGGGAGCGAAGAAGATGAGCCTGCACCAGACCGGTTTCCAGGAGGTTCTGATGCTGGCCCTGCTGACCGAGCAGTACCCGCGCGAGGTGCTGCTGATCGGCTGCCAGCCCGAGGAGCTGGACGACTACGGCGGCAGCCTGCGCCCGGTCGTGCGCGAGGCGATGGAAGACGCCCTCGCGCTCGGCGTCAACGCCTTGCGCCAGTGGGGCGCGCAGCCCGTGCCGCGCACCACGCCGCTCACCCAGCGCGAGGCGGTCGGCTTCGCGGAACTCGAACTGTCGCGCTACGAAGGCGAGCGGCCCGCTGAAGGCGTGGCCTGCCGTGTCGGCGACGAGCGCTTCTTTCCATCATCCACCTGAGGCTGGACGAAGCATGTGCATCGGCATCCCCATGCAGGTGATCGAGACCGCGCCCGGCCATGCGCTGTGTGCCGGCCGCGGCGAGTCCCGCCGCGTGCGCACCGCCCTGGTCGGCGACGTCGCGCCCGGCGACTGGCTGCTGGTGTTCATCGACAGCGCGCAGGAGCGCCTCGACGCGCTTCGCGTGCACGAGATCAACGCGACGCTGGACCTGCTGCAGTCGGCCATGGATGGCGATCTTCCCGACCCGCAGGAGCACCCGCTCGCCGCGTTCGAGCTTCCCTCGCGCTGGACCACGGAGCAACTGCGGGCGTTGTCCGGCGCATCCCTTCCACGCCCTTCCGAAAGCACCTCATGAGCATCGACACGAGCACCGATTCATCGGGCACCCAGACCCTGGTCAAGTTGCCGGTCAAGGCACCGAAGGTCGTGACCTCGGCGCTGGTCGAGCGGTTGGTCGAGCAGTTCGGTGCGACCTGGGTCGATGAAACCAGCATCGACGCCTGGGCCGCGGAAGGCGGCGACCGCGTCGTGCTGTTCGCTGGCGACCCGGTGCAGTTTCCCGAGGGGCTCGACGTGGCCGTCGTGCTGCCCGAACTGCAGCGCAGCCTGCCCGGCCGCTTCCAGGTCGGCGTGGTGCCGCGCGACCGCGAAGATGCGGTGGCGCGCCGTTTCGGCTCGCAGCGCTGGCCCACGCTGCTGTTCCTGCGCGATGGGCAGTACGTGACCACGCTCAGCGGCATGCACGACTGGGATGTCTTTGTCGAACGCGTGTCGCAAGCGCTCGCGATGCCGGTCTCGCGCGCGCCGACCATCGGTATCCCGGTGGTCAGTGCCACCGCCGGCGGCGCGTCCTGCCATTGATCTGAAGGAGACCCTGCCATGAAAGACTTCCCCATCCCCGTCGTCGCCATCGGCATCGGCCCCGGCAGCCAGCCGGAAGAAGACACGCTCGAGTACCTGCCCATGCCCCAGGGCATGGAAACCTTCCGCGCGCCGGTGCTGCCCGAGCCCGAAGACGTGGTCGGGTGCCAACAAGCACACCGCGCGCTGCGCGAGGCGCTGGCGCAGCTCGACCGCGTGCGCCAGGGCGCGGGCAACCTCGGCGTCGACCTCACCGGCCTGCCCGAAGCCGACCTCAGGCTCATCAACCAGGTGCTGGGCGAGGGCGAGGTCAGCGCGGTCGTCACCGGCGGCGATTCCAGCTACGAGCTGCGCGTGCAGGAGTCGGTCTTCGCCGGGGTCTGGCGCGTGGTCTGCTCGGTGAACGGCGTCGTCAGCTCCGACACGATCGAACTCGGTGCCGTGCCGCAGGCACTGCGGACCGCGGCGGTCGAAGACGTGTCGCCCAGCGTGCCGCGCTGGCAGGGCGCGCTGCCGCCGAACGTGCAGAACGCACCGACACTGCTGGCCGAGATCGAGGACCAGTGGCTGTCGTGGCGTGCCGGCCAGCCGGCGCACGTGGTCAACCTGACGCTGCTGCCGATGTCGGTCGAGGACATCGGCTTTCTCGACCACCACCTCGGCACCGGCCGCGTGCTGATCCTGTCGCGCGGCTACGGCAACTGCCGCATCACCAACACGCGCATGCCGAACTGCTGGCGCGTCGTCTACTACAACTCGCAGGACGTGGTCATCCTCAACACCGTCGAAGTCACCGACCTGCCCGACGTGGCACAGGCCGCGCAGGAGGACCTGGACGACTCGCACGAGCGGCTGCGCGAAGTGCTGGAATGGGTGGAGGGCGCGTGATGGCCACACCCCGTTCGCCGAGTCCAGAGAACGACCCTCCCTGGGCCACGAAGGGGCCACTGCGTGGGCCTGGGTCGGGCCTGGCTTGGGGCGGCTCGGCGCGGCGGCCCGCCTCATGAACGGCGCCGTCCGTTTTGAAGGCAGCTATCTGGGCAGCCTAGCCAAGCTGCCGGCGGGTGCTCGTCTCGAATGCAAGATCTGCTGGTGGGTCTACGACCCGGCGCTGGGCGATCCGGTCTGGCAGGTCGACCCCGGTACGGCGTTCAGCGACGTGCCGTCGCACTGGCGTTGCCCGCAGTGCGATGGGGATGCCGAGCAGTTCATGGTGCTGGCGGATTGAACCAGCATGACTTCGCGCGCTGACCTGGCGGATCGGTTGAAGGGACGTGTCGCCGATCTGGTGGCCTTGTTCGCGGCCATCGAGCGCACGCGCATGGCAGGCGTGCCGGTGCTCAACCGCGCGCTGCGGGTGGAGGCCGTCGGATTCGAACTCGTGGCAGCAAACGCAGGCGACGCAGTCGCAGGGCTGGGCATCCTCATCACGCCGTGGTTCATGAATCTGGTGCGCCTGCCGTTGCAGCGCGGCGACGATGCGGCGGTCGGGCGTACGCAGATGCACCAGGTGAACGGGCGGGCCCTCGATTTCATCGGCGCCCACGAGCCGGCGTTCGGTGCGTTCGTGGCCTGCTCGCTGTTCTCGCCGGTGTTCGAGTTCTCCGATCAGGCCTCCGCACGGTCCATGGCGCTGGCGGTACTGGTGCAGTTGCGCGCGGAGCCTGAGCCACCGGTGATCGCGCCCGAGGCGACGGTTGCTGCAGAGGCGTTGCCGGCGCGGCGATCCTTCCTGTTCGGCCGCAGTGCGGCTGGCGTCGTTCGGCCATGACCGGGACCGAACCCCTGGGTGGCGCGCTCTGGCTGCGGCCCGGCGCACCGCGCCCGCACAACCTGCGCAGCACCCGTCCCGACTGGGTCGGCCGCGTCACGCGCGGTCTGCCTGCCAGTCGTCTGCCGGCCACGCTGGGCAGCCTGTTCAGCCTGTGCGGCCATGCCCACATCGCCTGCGCCGGCATGGCCGTCGATGCCGCGCGGGGCCGGTTCGATCTGCCGAGCGCCGTGGCCCGCGAGCGGCTTGCGCTGCAGACCTTGCGCGAGCACCTGCGCCGCATCTGGATCGACTGGCCGCGCCAGCTCGCTGTGACGCAGGTGCCCGACACCGTGATCGACGAAGCCGCCCGCGTTCTCGCGCAGGGCCCGGCGTTCGCATCGACGCCGGCCGACACCACGACGTGGCTGGAGGTGCATGCCATCGGCATGCCACTGCGCGTGTGGCTGGATGCCTGGGAGCAGGACGCGCACGCGTGGTTGACGACCTGGTGCCGACAGGCCACCGGCCCGCTGCCAGCGTTGATACGTCACTGCCGGGCCGCTGCCAGCGGGGCCTTGCCCGACGTTGCGCCGCTGCGTGTCCACGCCGATGCCGGGACGCTGCGAACCTGGGCGGCCCGGTTGCAGGCCAACGGTGCCGCATTCGCGCGCCAGCCCTCGTGGCAAGGAGACTGCGCCGAGACCGGGGTGTGGACGCGCCTCGACGAGGCCGCACGGCAGCGCTTGAACACACCGTGGCTGCGCCTCGGGGCGCGCCTAGCCGAGGTCGTGCGGCTCGCGTTGCCCGCCGAAGACGAATCGGCGCCCACCCGCTGCGGCACGGCCTGGCTGGGCATGGGGGCGCTGCCGCTGGCGGAGGGTGAAGCGATCGCCTGGGTCGAGATGGCGCGCGGCCTGCTGATGCACCATGTGCAGCTGGACGGGGTCGGTGACTCTGCTCGCATCGCCGCCTGCCATGTGATCGCGCCGACCGAGTGGAACTTCCACCCTGACGGCGCGGTGGCCCGGGTGCTGGAGCGCCTGCCCACGCGGCCTGCTGTCGAGGGTCGACACCGGCTCGCGGCCGTGATGGCCTCGTACGATCCGTGCGTGCCCTACCAACTGGATCATCAGACGTCGCGCGAGGCTGCCCATGCATGAGGCGAGCCTCGCTGGCGGCATCCTGAAGCTGGTCGAAGACAGCGCGCGGCGCGAGGGCTTCGCCCGCGTGACGCTGCTGCGCCTCGAAGCCGGGCAGCTGGCCGGTGTGGAGCCTCGCGCATTGCGCTTCGCGCTTGAGGCGCTCGCACCCGGCACCTGCCTGCAGGGCGCGCAGTTCACGATCGACGAGCCTGCCGGGCAGGCCTGGTGCATGCCCTGCAGCGCGGCGGTGGTGATCGAACAGCGCGGCAACCCCTGCCCCCAGTGCGGCGGTTACCAGTTGCAGCCCACCGGCGGCACCGAGCTGCGGGTGGTGGACATGCTTGTGGAAGACGAATGAAGGAGAGCCCCTGATGTGTGTCGTTTGTGGTTGTTCGGACGCCGGCCAGACCGGCGCCGTGGTCGAGTCGCTGGCGCACAGCCATGCGCAGGGTCATTCTCACGAGCACGAGCACGAGCACGAGCACGAGCACGAGCACGAGCACGAGCACGAGTCGGCGCATGCCCATG
>JARXKP010000006.1:27835-34177 GCA_030271615.1 Pseudomonadota bacterium | reverse complement strand
AGCTCGGCCATGATCTTCAGCCGCGAGATCAACGCCGCATGCAGCGCCTTGTTGGGCTGCACCACCTCGCGCAGCGTGCCGTCGACGCGAAAGCGCACCGAACTGCTGCGCTCGTACGGCTCGATGTGGATGTCGCTGGCGCCGTCCTTCGCCGCCTGCGTGAGCAGCGCGTTGAGCATGCGGATGATCGGTGCGTCGTTTGACGCTTCGAGCAGGTCCTCGATGGCCGGCAGCTCCTGCATCATGCGGCTCAGATCGACCGCGCTTTCCACCTCGCCGATCACCGTGGCGGCGCTCGACTCGCTGCCCGCATAGGCCACCGCGATGCGGTTGACGAGGGTGGCCGAGGCCTCGCGCTCCAGCGCATCGACGTCGAACCTGCGCAGCACTTCGGCCAGCGCCGACAGCGACACGTTCTCGGGGGCCCACAGCACCAGTCGTTCGCCCTCGTCTTCAAGCAGCACGGTGTGGGCGCGCGCGTACGCGTAGGGCAGGGGATGGCGGGTGGCCATGGTCGTGCGCTCGCGTCAGTTGTTCGAGGTCGGTTCGCCGGAGCCGGGTGCGCCGGCCGGCGCACCACCGCCGGCCGACGGCGGCCGGTTGGCCGGTGGCGTCAGCGGCTGTGCAGGATCCTCGGTCGGCCGCAGCGGCGGAATCACCGGCACGGTGCCGATCGGCATCATGGGATTGGTGGGCAGTTGCACGTCCTTCTGCTCGCTGCGGATCAGGTCGTAGCGGTCGATCGACAGCTTGTTCGCCGACGATGCGTCGCGCATCACGACCGGCCTCAAGAACACCATCTGGTTGGTTCGTTTCTTGGTCCGCGTTTCGCTGCGGAACATCGCACCGAAATAAGGAATGTCGCCGAGGATCGGCACCTTGGACTTGTTGACCGTGATCGAATCTTCGATCAACCCGCCCAGCACGATGATCTGTCCGTCGTCGACCACCACGGTCGATTCGATCGACTTCTTGTTCGTCGTGGGTCCGGCACTCGACGTGCCCGGTGCCGTGCCGGCCGCGAGGCTCGACGACTCCTGAAACAAGGTCATGCGCACGGTCCCGTTTTCGCCGATCTGCGGCCGGATGCGCAGCGTGATGCCGACGTCCTTGCGCTCGATGGTCTGGAACGGGCTGGTGGTGGAGGTGCCGGTGTTGGTGTACTGGCCAGTGATGAAGGGCACGTTGCTGCCCACGATGATCTTGGCTTCTTCGTTGTCGAGCGTGATCAGGTTCGGGGTCGACACGATGTTGGTGTCGGCACGCGACTGCAAGGCACGCGCGATGGCGGCGAGTCCGAAGGTGCTTCCGAAGTTGCGCACCACACCGACGTTCATTCCCGGCCCCAGACCGGCCAGCGCGCCCGTCGCGGTGGTCGCGGTCTGGTTGGTCAGGATGTTGGTGCCGCTGCTGCCGAAGTTGGTCCCGATACCACCGATGTACTTGCCGTTGGTGTTGCCGATGGCCTGCCACTGGAAGCCGAAATCGGCGGAGTCGTCTCCGGTGACCTCGACGATCATGCTTTCGATGAAGACCTGCGCCCGGCGCGAGTCGAGCTGATCGATCATCGCGCGGAGCTGCCGGTACATCGGCTCGGGTGCGGTGATGATCAGCGAGTTGGTCGCCGGATCGGCCTGCACGAAGCCGCCCGTCGAGGGGCCGGCCGACTGGGTCACCGGCGAGGTTGCCTGCGACGATGCACCCGCGGTGTTGTTGCCGCCCAAGGTATTTGGCGCAGACGGCGTGGCCGACGAGACGCTCGAGCTGCCGCCCGAAGACGAAGCTCCCGCGCCGCCGCTGTAGGCCGCCCGCAGCACGGCGGCGAGCTTCACGGCGTCGGCGTTCTTCAGGTAGACCACCCAGATGTTGCCGGCTGCGTTGCCGCCTTTGACCGGTTGGTCGAGCTTGTCGACCAGCGCACGGATGGCCGCGAGGCGTGCCGGGTTGGGTGCCCGCACCAGCAGTGAATTGCTGCGCGGATCAACCAGCACGGACGCAGCGGCAGCGCCTGGCAGGCCTTGGGCGGCACCGGCTGCCGTTTCGGTCAGGCGTTGCACCAACACCGCGATGTCGCTGGCCACGGCGTGCTGCAGCGTGATCACCTCGATATCGCCAGCGGCGGGCGTGTCCATCGCCGCGATGATCTTGCCGATGCGCTGCAGGTTGTCGGCGTAGTCGGTGATGACCAGCGTGTTGTTGCCCGGGTTCGCGTTGATGGTGTTGTTGGGGCTGATCAGTGGCCGCAGCACAGGCACCAGGTTGTTCGCGTTCTCGTGGGTCAGGCGGTAGATCTGCGTGATGACCTGATCGCCGCGCCGGTTGACCTCGCCCACCGATACCGTGCCCGATTGCAGCTTCGCATCGGCCTCCGGCACCACCTTGAACAGGCCGCCGACCTCGACCACCGTGAACCCCAGCCCGCGCAGCGCCGCGAGGTAGTTCAGGTACGCCTCGCGCGGCGACAGAGCCTGTTCGCTGTAGAGCGTCATCGTGCCCTTGACGCGCGGGTCGACGATGAACTGCTGGCGCAGGATGGCGGCCATGGCACGCGACACCGCTTCGATGTCGGCATTGACGAAATTCAGCGTCACCGGCTCGCCCCGGAATCGGTTGGCCGCCGCCTCGCCGCCGGCGGTCTGAGCGCGTACCAAAGTGGGAAGCGCGGTCAGGGGCGAAACGACCAGCGACAGCGTCAGCGGCAGGCATGCCGTTCCCGCGCCGAGACGCGATGCGTGTCGGCGCAGCCATCGCGACAGCGAGGACACGGGAGGATGAACGTTCATGGCTATCCGATCGAAATGACGGACCGCGCGCCGTCGCGCCGTCCGATGATGTTCAGCAGGTTGTTCAATGCGGCGGCATCGGCTTCGCGTGCGAGCGCCTCGCCGCGAAAGCGCAGCCCGTCGGTGCCCCATGAGCCAGTGCCGCTGAGCTGCAGCGCGCCCTCGAGCGTCGACAGGGTGATCTGTGGCGAATGGTCTGACAGGGGCGGTCTGGCGGCACCTGCGGCGCCGAGCGGCTCGCCTTGCAGCGTCAGAAGATAGCTGCCGAGCGTGTCCAGCGTCGACAGTTGCGACGAAGCGTGCATCAGCTCGACGTTCATTCCACCGGCAACACGCCATCGGCCTGGCGCCGATTCGAGCGCCAGACCGGAGGACCGCAGGCGCGCCAGGCCGCCGAGTCGCAGGGTGTTCCAGGGCGTGCCGAGGCCGGTGAGCCAGTCACTCGGCCACTGACCGATCCAGTCGGCCGTCGGCATCAATGCGGCGGAAAAGCCACCGACGTCGGGTTTGATGACGACCTCGACGGTACCGTTCAGGCAACAGTCCTGTGTGAGGCGCAACGCCAGCGCCAGACCCCGGGGACGCATCATCCAGTTCAATCGGCCGGGCAGGGCACTGGCATCGTGGCTGTCGGGTCCGCCGGTCAGCACCGCCATCGCGCTGCCCGACCAGACCGTTCCGCGCGCATCGGCCAGCATGAATCGCTGTTGCGTGCCAGCAGAAACCGCGCTGGCCAGCCAGGAGGCGGGTGCAAAGCAGACGGCCGCGATCAACGCGCCCATCAACGCGCCCGACCAGCCCCAGCGCGCGGTCCCGGCGCGCGAGCGTCCCCAGGCCGCTTCGGCGTGGGTCGATTCAGCCCAGCGGTTGGCAGACAAGCCCCTCATCGTCCGCTCCCCAGGCTCAGAACCACCGTGCCGGTGTAGCCCTGCGCGTCGCGTGCGAGCTGCACATCGGTGGCTCGCGCTCGAGCCGTGCTGCGCACCTCCGCCAGCCAGTTGAGCAGGTCGTCGCCTGACAGACCTTTCAACGTGACGGTGGCGCGATCGCCCTGCAGGACGATCTGGGCGCGCGAGCCCAGTCGCTGGGTCGCGGCCTGCAAGGCCGCGCCGGCTTGCGGGGCCGACACCGGTGGGGCGTTGCGCAACTCGGCGGCTTCGGCCGCCAGCCGCTGCATCGTTTGCAACTGGGCGCCGAGCCGATCGATTTGCGCCGGCGCGTCACGTGTCGTCCGCCAAGCCGGTTGAATGGCCAGGCTCCACAGCAGGAACGCACCGACGGCGATGCAGGCCGCGGCGATCCAGGTTCGCTCGCGCGGCGCCAGGGCGAGCCAGCGCGTTGTCAGCGTGTGGTGCAGCGCGACCCAGGTTGCCGGCAGCATGGTCGGGATGCGTGGTGCGTGGGCAGAACTCGGTGTGTTCACCGGGCTGCTCATTGAGGGGAGCCCACCGCCGACCGGCTCAAGCTCATGCGCCCGTCGGTCGCATCGACTTTCCACCACGCCGGCCGCAACTGGCTGCGGAATTGCTCGATGTCGCCTTCGGTCCAGCCGGTGGCGGCCAGCGTCAGCCGACCCGGCTCGAAACGCAGGTTTTCAACCGGAGGTTGGCTGGCCGGCCAAGCCACCGCCGCTGCCTGCAGCAACGGCTCGAAATCGACCTCCGACGGCTTGCCGGCCTGCGCGCGCAGGGTCTCAACCTCGCGCTGCAATTGCAACGGCGCATCGAGCACCGCGTGCACCTGCGGGAACGAGCGCTGAAGCACGCTGACCATGGCCTGTCTCTGGGTCGCGAGTTCCGAGTTCTGATGCCAGGCCCACAGGTTGAGGCCGACCACCTGGATGGCGACGAGTGCCAGCAAGCCCAGGCGCACCGGGCGCCAGGCCGGGCTCAGCCACTGCCGGACCAGGTCGCGTGCAGCGCGCGTGCCGCGGTGCCTGGCTGCCAGGTCGAACTGCCGCAAATTCCACAACGTGCGTGTGGCCTGCAAGGCGCGCTCCGGCGGTGACACCACGCGCACCGGCGATCCCAGCCAGTGTTCGGCGGCGGCGGCTACTTGTGGCGTCGCGCTCCAGCGGACTTCGGGCGGAACCGGCTGCGGCAACAGCGCGCGCGCCAGGCCGCCTTCCAGTCGCAGCAAGGCAACGCCGTCCGCGTGTGACCAGGTCAGTGCGACATCCTGTCGTTCGCTGGTGCCGACCGAGCCGAGCTCCCCGCTGAAATGCCCGCTCGGCGGATCGTCGGGCCAGGCCACCGGCACGACCCGTTCGACGAACACCTGATGACGTTCGAGACGACCCAGTTCGGCGGTCAGCCAGCGCCGGTCGATGGCGGCGACCCAGGTCGGCTGGCCTGCTGCGGCATCGGGGGCGATGGCGAAGTGCGTCGAGTCGGTATCGTCGAGCACGGCTTCTTCGAGGAGGCCGCACAGCGCCGCCCGCAGGCGGGCGGCCGGTGCCTTGGGCAGCGTGATGCGATGCCAGGCAACGTCGATGTCGCTGACAACCGCGATGACGCTGTCTGCTTTCGGAAGCTGTGCTGCGGCACTTCGTCCCTGAGCCTGCACCGTGAATCCATCGCTGCTGAGCAGGAAGTTGAATTCGTCGTCCGTCGCCGATGCGCCAGGGCCAGACGCGTCGAGCGCGACGCTGCGGGCTCGAAGGCGGGGACGCGGCGCCAGGGAAATGACGAGGATGGACATGGATGGGACAGAAGGCCGGCGGCGCGGGGAATAGTGAGTTTAGAGGCCGGCTGAGCACAACCGCCGATGAATCAAAGACTTACGCGCGGCGTGAAAGGATCGAACCTTCATTTCGAGTCGGGCCGGGGAAAAGGGTTCATCCGGCTGAATCCCGCAGGCTGACGCGTTGGCGCTGCAGCGGCACGATGTCGAGTCCGCGACGTTCGACCAGCGACAGCTCCTCGAGCACGCGATCGCCGAGCCGCAGCCGCCCGCGTACTTCGAAGAAATTCGACAACACGCCGACGCGGGTGGATTCGGCCGTGACGTTGGCTGGCAACGCTGCCTGGGCCTCTGCCAGCGTCTTGAAGGGAGTGCGCTGACGGGTTTGCACCAGCCGTTCGGCAGCACCGAGATCGAGACCCTCTATGCTGGCCGCGATGACTTCGCGCGACGCGGTGTTCAGGTTCACGGTCGTGCGCCCCCCCGGCAGGATCACGACGTAGGGCGTGATGCGGCGCAGCGATTCGGCGTCCACCCCCAGCCAGGCCAATTGCGACACGGTGCGCGGCACCAGCGGTGGCGAGGCGGGTCGGCCTTCGCTGCCGACGGGCGCCAAGGCCTCGCGCAGACTGCTGGTGATGCGCGTGGCCAGCTCGGGCGCCACGCCGATCGATTCGAACAAGCGCCGCAGTCCGGTTGCTTCGACTGCGATCACCTTGCCGGTGTCGTCGATCAGGTTGCGCAGGTTGTAGCGGGCTTGCGCGTCCGTGATGCCGCCAGACAGGAAGGCCTCGGGGCCGTCGTCGGTGTTGTTCTTGTCGGCGGCGAGAAAGCTCGACAGGCGCGCCTCGGCAAGCGGCGTGGCCCATGGCTCGCT
>JARXKP010000006.1:0-27735 GCA_030271615.1 Pseudomonadota bacterium | reverse complement strand
CCACCGTGCCACGCAGTGCGAAATTCGCCTTCGGGACGGCGCGGCGCGTTCATGGCGACTGCGGGCCGAAGACCACGTCACGCGTCAGGGCGCCGTCGAAGCCGTTGCCGCCGACGAAGGTCAGCACCAGCCGCAGCCCGGAGGGCAGAACGGTCTTCGAGGCGCCTCCGGCCCCGCCGGATGCGGCGACCGCGTCGCCGCTTGACTGGCAGTTGGTCCAGGCGTTGCCGCGATAGCAGTAGAGCTGCCACTGCGAGATGCCGGACAAGGTGCGCAAGGCGCCGGGCGGGTTGCCCTGAAGCGATTGACTGCGCAGCCAGCTGTCCTGCAACGCGCCGCTGCTTGTCACCGAAGGGCCTGTCCAGCGCACCCATGCATTGCCGCCGACGTCGCCATCCGCACCGCGACCACCCGCATCGCCCCCCGGAAGCCCGCTCGAGGGCTGCAGTGACCAGGCCACCAGTTGAATGCCATCGTCTGTGCGGCGGGTCAGGCGCAACGTTGCGCCGTCGAAGGTCAGTGCCGGCACCGCATCGGTCACCTGCAGGGACGCCAGATCCTGCTCCCACTGGGCGAGCACGGTCCCCAGGCGCAGCGTGCCTTCCATCCGGGCCTGGCTGGCATCGCGGGTGCGCACGATGCCGTCGACACCCTGCCAGGCCATCAAGGCCAAGGTGGCCATGATGACCAGCGCGACCAGCACTTCGACCAGCGTGAAGCCGCTGTTGTGGCGAGCGCGAGGGGTCATGGTCAGTAGCGCGGCAGGATCGTGGAGATCGTGAGCATCGACTCGCCCGCCTCGTTGGCCATCGTCGCGTCGATGCGCCTGAAGTTGGGGTTCGGGGTCGCACGAACCTGAAGCGTGCCGACATAGTTGCGACCGAGCTGCTGGCAATTGAAGGTCGAATCGCCGACGTTCGGGTAGATCTTGCCCAGCCTCAGGCCCGTCAGCTCGTTGTCTGCGCACCACTGCGCCTCGCTGATTTCGGTGAGCCGCTGTGTGTTGTTCAGCAAGGCACCCGCCGCCTTGACACCGGCGCCCAGCGTGACAGCAACGATGACCAGTGCGACCAGCACCTCGATCAGCGTGAAACCGCGAGATGTGCGCGCAAGGCCATCGCGCAAGGGGGCGGCGATCCCGCTGCGGTGCATCAACGCGACACCGCAGGCGCGTCGTTGGTCACGACGACGAATGGACCGAGCCCATCGGTGGCCAGCGTCAGCCGTCGGTCCTCGAGACTCAGGGCGATGCGCTGCGGGCCGATCAGCGGTTCCGGGCCGAGCACCACCGAGGTGGCTCCGATGACACTGGCGGTCACACCCGGCGACAGCCATCGTTGCGGCAGACCCGCCGAGACGGGCAAGCCCACGAATCTGAAGTCGTAGGCCACGTCGGCGGCGGCAGTCCCCGCACGATCGGCGGCGATGGACCGGGGCAGCCAGCGCACGGTGAGGCCCGAAGCACGGGACTCGGCACGGGCCGATTCGAGCAGCGCTGCCAATCGAGCGCCTTCCTGCTCGAGCTGGGTTTCGGACGGGTTGCGCAATGCCAGGCTGACCAGCGACGAGGCCAGAGCGATCAGCGCGACGACGATCAGCAGCTCGATCAGCGTGAAGCCGGCGCAGCGGGATCTCACACGGATCGACCCGTCACTGCCAAGAGCCGATTTCAGCGTCGTTGCCTTCCCCGCCCACCAGACCGTCAGCGCCGAGACTGTAGATGTCGATATCGCCTTTGACCCCCGGATTCGCATACTGATACGGACGTCCCCACGGATCGTTGGGCAGCTTGTCCAGATAAGGCTTCCAATTGGGCGGTATGGCGCCGACGGTGGGCTTGGCGATCAAGGCCTGCAACCCTTGCTCGGCGCTGGGAAACCGCTGGTTGTCGAGTTTGTAGAGCTTCAGCGCCTGCATCAGGTTGTTGACGTCGGTGCGGGCTGCTGTGACACGTGCGTCGTCGGCGCGGTTGAGCACATTGGGAACGATCAGCGCCGCCAGCACGCCGATGATCACCAGCACCACCATCAACTCGATCAGGGTGAAGCCTGGGGCACGCCGGACGACCGGTGACTGTGGCCGGCTGGTTCTGCGCGGGCTCGAGGCTGACGCGGATTCGATTTTGTGCATGGAAAGATCCCGGTCGCGCCCGGGGATGAGCAGCGATGTCGGCGGATGATAATCGTCCGATGGTGTCCCGTTTGTTCGCGCTGCTGGTTTGGGCTTTGGTCGCTGGAACCTGCGTGTTCTGGGGTCTGCGGCTGTTGGCGCATCCGTCTCCGCATGGTGCTCCAGTCGTTGCGATCGGTGCCTTCACGACGGGGCGTAGCGACATGTCACGCCTGCTCGGGCCGACGCCTGTGGTTCAGTCGAGCGAAGCGACTGCAGTCGCAGCCCCGGAACTCAGCGCACGTTTCCGGCTGGCCGGCGTCATGGCTCCCAAGCGTCCGAGTGAGCAAGGTCTTGCGGTGATTTCCGTGGACGGAAACCCGCCTCGGGTCTACCGGGTCGGCGCTTTGATCGATGGCGACTTGATGCTTCGGGACGTCAGTCTGCGCACGGCCACCGTGGCATCGTCGCGCAACGGTAACGATGCAGGTGTGGAGTTCGTGCTGGAGATGCCGTCAATCGCTGCGGCGGCCACGGGTGTGTTGCCCCAACTGGGTTCTGCGACTGCGCCGGATGTCATCTTGGCGCCGGGGGCGGCGCCTCGGGGCGAGCTCTCGCGCTGATGTCTGTCGATACGGCCTGTCAATAGCGCGAACGAGGTCCCGAAACGTCGGACATCTCTCCGGGCAAAGTCGGACCGGGTTCTTCGCCTTCGGCGACTTCGGTCAACAGTGCCGCTGCGCATCGGATGAGGGACCAGGCCAGAGTGGCACCGGTCCCGTCGGTGCTGTCCATGCCGACTTCCAGCAGGGCGGTGGCCTGGAAGAGGTCCAATGCACGGTCGAGTCCGAGGTGGGCGTGACTACGTGCGAACACGCAGTAGTCCACCACCGTCGGTGCGATGTGCGAGCCAACGACCAACGCAGCGCAGGCGGCCAGGCCATCGACGATGATGAGCTGTCGTTTGCCGGCCGCCACCATCATCAGCCCGACCATCATCGCGATCTCGAAGCCGCCGAACGCCGCCAGCACCTCCACCGGGTCGCTGACGTCTCTGTGCCGACCTTGCGAAGCCTGAAGCACCACCATCATCTTGGCAAGGTCCCTGGGTTTCATGCTGGGACCGGACACCACGAACTCGCGCACCGGCACATTCGCCAGTCGGGACAACACCAGCGCAGAAGCCTGGGTCGATCCCACTCCCACGCCGGCGCACACCACGGCGTTGCCGGACAGTGCGTCACCGATCTCCATGCCCGCGCGGATCCCGGCGTGTGCTTGCTCGAGCGACATCGCGGAGGTGACGCGTGAATTGCGTGTTCCATGGGCAATCTTGCGGGCCAGCAGCCGTGGGTGAGGGCTGACCGGTTCGGCAACCCCCGCGTCCACCACCGACAACTCGAGACCCTGGATGCGTGCGAACACGGACAGCGGCATTCGCGAGGTCAGCAGTGCCTGCACCAGCTGTGAGGTCGAGTGCCGATCTTCCGAGCCGATGCCGTCGACAGCGATGCCGTGATCAGCCGCAAAGACGACGATCTGAGGCGCGTTGAAACGGGGCTTCAGCGTTTTCTGGATCAATCCCAGGCGCACCGCGAGCGGTTCCAGTTCGCCCAGTTCGCCGGTGGTCTGACTGCGCCGCAACAGCTTTTCGCGCAACGCCACTTCGAGGTGTGTATTACCCGTTGGTGAAATCAGGTTGTGATAGCTGGACATGGACTGCGCACGCCTCGCGGTGGATCGTTGGAGTGTCGGCTTCGGGCGCCAGAACGGGGCGGCTCAACGCAGGAAAAGTCGATACGCCGGATTGTCTGTCTCGTCCACGCAGGGATATGCGAGTGTGTCGAGAAATTCGCGAAACGCCTTCTTGTCCTTGCGGGGCACCTGGATGCCCACCAGGATGCGTCCGTAATCAGAACCCTGGTTGCGGTAGTGGAACAGGCTGATGTTCCAGCCCGGGTGCAGGCTCGACAGGAATTTCATCAGCGCGCCGGGTCGCTCCGGAAAGACGAAGCGGTACAGCCTTTCGTCACTGGCCAGCACGCTGCGGCCGCCGACCATGTGCCTCAGGTGCAGCTTGGCCAACTCGTCGTGCGTCAGATCAATGGCGTCGAAGCCCTGGCGGCTGAAGCTGTTGGTGAGGGTGGTCGATTCACCGCGCTGCGTCGTCGCGATGCCAACGAACACGTGGGCTCGCTTTTCGTCGGAGATGCGGTAATTAAATTCAGTCACCGAGCGCGGGCCAATCACCTGGCAGAAGCGTTTGAAGCTGCCGCGTTCCTCCGGGATCGTCACCGCCAGCAGCGCCTCGCGCTCTTCGCCCACGTCGGCGCGTTCTGCGACGAAGCGCAGCCTGTCGAAATTCATGTTCGCGCCGCAGGCGATCGCGACCAGCGTCTGGCCCTTGATCTGGTGCTTGTCGACGTACTGCTTGACGGCTGCGACGGCAAGCGCGCCCGCGGGCTCCAGGATGCTGCGGGTGTCCTGGAACACGTCCTTGATGGCGGCACACACGGCGTCGGTGTCGACCGTCATGAAGTCGTCGACCAACTCGCGGGTCAGGCGAAAGGTTTCAATGCCGACCTGCTTCACCGCGGTGCCATCGGAGAACAGACCCACGTCTGGCAGGCTCACCCGCTTGCCCGCCTTGACCGAGCGGATCATCGCGTCCGAGTCCGTCATTTGCACGCCAATCACCTTGATCTCGGGCCGCACCGCTTTGATGTAGGCCGCGACACCCGAAATCAGGCCACCCCCGCCAATCGCCACGAACACGGCGTCGATCGGCCCCGGGTGCTGCCGCAGGATCTCCATCCCGATCGTGCCCTGACCTGCGATCACGTCCGGATCGTCGAACGGATGAACGAAGGTGAGGCCATGCTGCTGCTCGAGCTCGAGGGCGTGAGCGTAGGCGTCCGAATAACTTTCGCCGTGGAGAACAACTGCGCCGCCGAGCGCTTTGACAGCGTCGATCTTCAGCCGTGGCGTGGTCTCCGGCATCACGATCATCGCCTTGCAGCCCAGGCGTTTCGCGCCAAGCGCAACCCCTTGAGCGTGGTTACCTGCGGAGGCACAGATGACACCGCGTTGCAACTGCTCCGACGACAGGTGTGCCATCTTGTTGTAGGCGCCGCGCAGCTTGAAGCTGAAGACCTGCTGGCTGTCTTCCCGTTTGAGGAACACTTCGTTGTGGATGCGCTTGCTGAGGTTTCGTGCCAGTTCGAGGGGCGTCTCGACAGCCACGTCATACACGCGAGCGGTCAGAATCTTCTGCAGGTAATCGCTCAAGCTCAGCTTCTTCGCTTGGTCTGCGCGTTTCTTCTCGGTGAGGCGCGCTGCTGCACGGCGTTTCGGAGCGAGTGCGGTGGGGGCCTCAGGGGCGTTTCGGCCAGACATGGCGATCTCCGGGAGCGAGTGAAGCCGCAGGCCGGACCGGCCATCGGGCGCGGATCATACGATGCAGGGGTGGCGGCTATCTGGATGCGTCCGGGACGGGAGTCATGCAGTTGACCGAACCCATAAAAAAGCCCAAGGCATCGCTGCCTTGGGCTGAATCCACCATGAGGAGGTGGAGGAGACAACTGGAGCCTGCGGGCTTTGAATCCGCAACATGATTGTAAGTCTAGCGGCTGTTTTGCTGCACTGCAATAATTTTATGTAACAAGAAGGATCGACCATGGAATGCACCGTCAACTGGGTCCCCGCCGCTGGTATGGGGTTCGTCGCTGAAACCGGAAGCGGGCATGTGCTGATGATGGACGGCGCGGTCGACGGCGGTGGGCGAAACCTGGCGCCGCGCCCGATGGAAACCGTGCTGGCCGGGACCGCAGGGTGCACGGCCTACGATGTAGTCTTGATTCTCAAACGGGGCCGACATGCGGTGAGTGCTTGTCAGGTCAAGCTGACTTCCGAGCGCGCGGAGTCCGATCCGAAAGTGTTCACGAAGATACACATGCATTTCCACGTGACCGGTCGTGACATCCCGGAGTCGGCGGTGGAGCGGGCCATTCAGATGTCGCACGACAAGTACTGCTCGGCGAGCATCATGCTCGGCAAGACTGCCGATATCACCACCAGTTTCGAGATCGTGCCTGCCTGATGCCGTCAGATCACAGGTAATGAGCCGTCCGCGTCATCACCTGGGACAGGGCTCGCATGCCCCATCGCACGGCAGTCGGCAACTCTGCCGCCCCCGCCTGCTGCGCCTCGCTGGCGTGGCGAGCCTCGTCAATCGTCATTTGCTGCACGATGGCGCGTGATCGCTGATCGCCAGCGGGCAGGCGGTCCATGTGCTCGGCGAGGTGTTGTTCCACCTGATGCTCGGTCTCGACAAGAAAACCGAGGCTCCACTTGTCGCCCAGATGGCCGGCCACCCAGCCCATCGTGAAGGACCCGGCGTACCACAGCGGGTTGAGCAGACTGGCCCGCGCACCGAGTTCGCCCAGACGTTGCTGCGTCCATGCCAGATGGTCGGTTTCATCGCGTGCAGCGGCTTCGAGCTGCCGACGCATCACCGGGTCGGTGGTTGCGATGGCCTGTGCCTGATACAGGGCCTGCGCGCACACCTCGCCAACGTGGTTGACCCGCATCAGCGCTCCCGACAGGGACTTTTCGGTCGCAGACAACGCCGAGTCGTCTTCGGCCGCCGATGTCGGGTGGGGAAGAGGGCTGCCTGCCGACGCCGGGCGCGGTATCGGCCGGGCGGCAGTGACTCCGCCCGAGAGGGTTCGCAATGCGCGATCGGCGGCGATGATCAAGAGATCGAGCATGGGTGTCGTTGGATGTGGTGTCAGTGAAACGTGTGTCTTCACATTGTCATGAAACGTCAACACAGTGTCTGGTTGGATGCAGTTGACGGCGAGTTCATGTGCATTCTGGTCCGCTGGCAGCGTCGGGAATAAGCCCGGGCTGTGCCGCATGCGATTCACGCACCTGTTCCGTCGGTAACTGAGTCAACCTGTAGTGCGGCGGCAACACCTTGCCTAGTTTGTTGGGACATTCCTTTGCAAGGGGGACAACGCTCTGGTGGAATACCCTGATCCGTCGGATGACCACAAAACACGTTGTCGCTCCTTTGATCGAAACGTCGTTCCATGTTCGATTTTCGTTTTTTCCTGTTCAGGAGAGTCTCCAAATGAAGAAGTCACTTATTGCCCTTGCAGTTCTGGGCGCTTTCAGCACCATCGCGGCGGCTCAATCGTCGGTCACTCTCTATGGCCGAATCGATGAAAACGTCACTTACCAAGATCCTGGCAAGAGCGTATCCGGCTCTTCTGGCGGTCGTCTGGGCAAGGGCGTCGTCAAGCTCAATGACGGCGTCGTGAACGGCTTCGGCGGTTCCCGCTGGGGCCTGCGCGGGTCTGAAGACCTCGGAGACGGCCTGCGCGCCTACTTCGTTCTTGAGTCGTCGATTTCTGCCGACACGGGTGCTGGCGGTGGAGCCACCGTTTCGGGTTCCGGCTTCTTCAATCGTCAGTCCTACATCGCTATCGGATCGAAGACCCTCGGTGACATTCGCCTGGGCCGTCAGGAAACCATTACCCGTGAACTCGATATTCGTGTCTTCGACGCTTCGGGCGAGAACGAAATGAACATCGTCGAGGCTGTGGCTACCAACCGACCGCTGTTCCAGAACTTCGGAACGCGTATCGACAACGCCGCTTCATACCGTTCGCCGATCATTGGCGGCTTTCAAGGCATTGCCACCATCGGCCTGAGTGAAGATCTCAAGTCCACCAGCACCGCCACCCCGCCGGTGACTTCTAAGGCGGCTGAATACCACGGCTTGGGACTGATTTTCGGTCAGGGTCCGTTCAACGCAGCCGTGTCGTACGAAGAGTATGCCGGTGGCGTCGTTTCGGGCAGCTACAACAAGGTCGCCACCGTGGGTGCGAACTATGACTTCGGTCTGGCAACCGTCTACGCGGCCTACCAGAACACCAGTGATTTCGGTCCGCAGCTGGCCGCGACCACCTTCGCAAAAGGTACCGATGTCGACGCCTACAACGTCGGCGTGAAAGTGCCTTACGGCAACTTCACCTTCAAGGCTCAGTTCACCGGCTCGACGATTGACCGCACGGCCGGTCTGAAAGATCTGGATCAATACAAGTACGGTCTGTCGGCAGCCTATGCCTTGTCGAAGCGTACGACCGCCTATGCGGCTGTGACGGCGCGCAGTGGTGACTCCAGCAGCACCTTCGCTCGCAAGAACGAATACGTTATTGGTCTCGGCCACAACTTCTGATCGATTGCCGAGACAGCGTCTCGGTTGAAAGAAGAAGCCGCCTTCGGGCGGCTTCTTCTTTTTGGGGAAAGCGCTCGTGTTGCGGCTGCAACATTACCCCGTAGGCCGCCCTCGCCGATGACACACTGCGGCAGCGCCGTCGAAATGTCGCGAAAGGCCTCCATGAAATGCCACTTCCTCGTCTTCGCCTGTCTGGCCGCCACCCTGGCGAACAGCCATGCGCAAAGCAAGGTTGAGCTGTATGGAATTCTTGACGCGGGCGTGACCCGGGTCAGCGGCATCAAGGGGGGCAGCGTCACGCTGCTGTCGAGCGGGATCATGGAAGGTTCCCGCATCGGCCTGCGGGGCAATGAAGATTTGGGCGAGGGGTATCGGGCGATCTTCACGCTGGAAAACCGGCTCGAAGCCGACACCGGTGGCATCAGCAACCGACCCCCGTCGCGCGGGCAGTTGCCGGATCGGGCCACGTTCGCGCGCTACCTGCTGCCCGCCTTGCCAGCGGCGCAGCAGGCTGCCCTGCAACCGTTGTTGAACCAGGTGTCCGCCGGTATCGGCACGCGCATCGGCATCAACGTTCACACCGCCGGCCCCAACTTCTTCGACCGCCAGATCTATGTCGGCCTGGTCACGCCGGTGGGCGCCGTGCTGGCCGGCCGCATGTACACGCCGGCCTATGAAGTGGCCGGTACTTTCGAGGCGCTGGGCGCGCAATCATCGCTGGCGCTGGGGCAGATCGCCGTCATCCCGTATGCGATCGATATCCGCACGGGCAATGCGCTGGCTTACCGGGTTCAGCAGGGGGCATGGACCGCGTCGGTGATGTACGGGTTCGACGAGGAATCCAATGAGACGGGTCGCTTCATCGGCGCGCTCGGGATGTACAGGAACGACACGTTCGGTTTCGGGCTCGCCTACAACACCCGTGAAAATGAACTGGGGCAACAGTCGCTGAGCAGCCTGGTGGCCGGAGGCTATGTTTCCGTCGGTGCCGGTCGACTCTTTGCCACGGCGGCGTCGATCAGGGACGGTCATCCGTCAGCGGTGTCCGGCATCGCCGCACAGATCACCCCCTTGGTCGGCCCCGGCCTGGCCTCGTTGATCCAGGGAGGCTACGTCAACACGATCAAGCAGGATGCGAAGCTGTACCACCTGGGCTACAAGCAGGTGATCGGGCCCAACACCTTGTACGCTGCCTATAACTTCTACGACGACGCTCGAGACGCCAACGCGGATGTCGCCTCGTTCGGTGTGGCCTACAGCTATGCGTTGTCGAAGCGCACCGATCTGAACGCGGCGGTCACCCGCTTCAACAACACCGGCCTGGCCCAGGCCGCACCGGGCGGTGGCGGCTACCTGGGGGGCGTCACCGCCCACGCGGGCACCGATTCGACGAGCCTCGCTCTTGGGTTGCGTCATCGGTTCTGACCTGTTGATGGCAGCTCACCGGCGGCGCATGGCGCGCCGGGCCGCGGCGGTGCTCGCGCTCTGCCTGGCGGCCTGCGAATCCACGCCTCCCGAACCGGCCACCCCTGCAAAGCCCAACGCGACCTGGCAGCCGTTCGTGCTGCCGACCAAGCGCGAGACGCGTTACGTGCACAGCGTGATCGACGGACGCCCCGTCATTCAGGCCGACGCCGACAACGCGGTGAGCCTGTATCGGCGATGGTTGCGCATCGAGCCGGACAACCTGGGCCGCCTGACGTTTTCCTGGATGGTCCCGAAGCTCATTGAGACGGCAGATCTGAGTCTGCAGGCGGCGGAGGACGCGCCGGTGCGCATCGTCCTCGCATTCGATGGAGATCGCAGCAAGCTGTCCTTCAAGAACCGCATGCTGTTTGACCTGCTGGAGGCGGTGATCGGCGAAGAGCCTCCATACGCGACGCTGATGTATGTGTGGGACAACCGCGCGCCGCTTGAATCGGTGATCCTGGGCAGTCGCACCGACCGCATTCGAAAGATCGTCGTCGATTCGGGTGCGGCCCAGACTTCGGTCTGGCGCTTTCACGAGCGCGACATCGTGGGTGATTTCCGCAAAGCCTTTGGCGAGGAACCGGGTCCGCTGATTTCGGTGGCTTTGATGACCGACAGCGACAACACCCGCAGCACGGTGCGGGCCTATTACGGCGAGGTGAAGTTCACTGGTCCGGGCGACACTGACCGCTGAGCGGCGGGCTGGGCGCCTGCACGCCAGAATCGGCGCTTTCCACCGAGTCTCACCCGACGACGCATCGCCACCATGTTGGTCTTCATTGTTCGTCGCCTTGCGCAGGCGGTGCTGGTAATGCTCACGGTGGCGCTGGTGTCGTTCGTGCTGTTCCAGTTTGTCGGCGACCCGGTGACCAACCTCCTCGGGCAGGACGCCACACCGCAGCAACGCGAGCAGTTGCGTCGCGATCTTGGGCTGGATCAGAGCGTGCCCGCGCAGTTCATGCGCTTTGTCGGCAACGCGACGCGAGGCGAATTCGGCCTCAGCCTGCGTCAGGGCCGCCAGGTGTCGGCGCTGATTGCCGAGCGCCTGCCGGCCACGCTGGAGTTGTCACTGGTCGCAGCGGTTCTGGCGCTGGTACTCGGCATTCCGCTGGGCATCTATGCAGCGTTACGGCGCGGCAGCTGGGGCGCGCAATTGTTGATGGCGGCGTCGCTGCTCGGCGTGTCGCTGCCGACGTTCCTGATCGGCATCGGGCTGATCCTGGTGTTCTCGGTCACGCTGAACTGGCTGCCGAGTTTCGGACGAGGCGAGGTGGTGCGACTCGGTGTGTGGAGCACCGGCCTGCTGACGGCGGATGGGTGGAGGCACCTCGTGCTGCCGTCGATCACGCTGGCGATCTTTCAACTGACGTTGATCATGCGACTGGTGCGCGCTGAAATGATCGAGGTGCTGCGCACCGACTACATCCGCTTCGCGCGAGCCCGTGGGCTGACCCATCGTTCGATCTACTTCGGACACGCACTGAAGAACACGCTGGTGCCGGTGATCACGATCACGGGGCTGCAACTCGGTTCGCTGATCGCCTTCGCGATCATCACCGAGACGGTGTTCCAGTGGCCCGGCATGGGGCTGCTGTTCATCCAGGCGGTGCAGTTCGCCGACATCCCGGTGATGGCGGCCTACCTGTGCCTGATCGCACTGATCTTCGTCGTCATCAATCTCGCGGTCGATCTGCTGTACTTCGCCGTCGATCCGCGCCTGCGCATCGAGAGGACGGTCGGTGCGGGCTGACCTGTTCCGCATCGTCGTGCTGATGGCTGCGCTGATCGCCAGCACGGCGCACGCGGTGACCCTGCGCGCGGCCAATCAGGGCGACGCGCAATCGATGGACCCGCATGCGCTCAACGAGGCCTTGCAGCTGTCGCTGGTCGGCAATGTCTATGAGCCGCTCGTCGGCCGTGACCAGCAGCTGGCGCTGACGCCGGCGCTTGCGACACGCTGGACGCAGACGTCGCCCATCCTGTGGCGTTTCGCGTTGCGGCGCGGTGTTCGTTTCCACGACGGCACGTTGTTGACTGCGACCGATGTGGTGTTCAGCTTCCAGCGCGCGGCAGGTGAGGGCTCGGACATGAAGAGCTACACCACGGCGATCCGTGCGGTGCGCGCGGTGGGTGACGAGACGATCGAGATCGAGACCCGCGCGCCGTTCCCGATCCTGCCCGATGTCATCTCGAACGTCTTCATCATGAGCCGCGCCTGGTGCGAGGCGAACCAGGCGACCCATCCGGTCGACCGGCGCAAGGGCATCGAGAACGCCGCCAGCTTCAAGGCCAACGGCACCGGGCCGTTTCAGCTGAAAGAGCGTCAACCGGGAACGCGCACCGTGCTGACACGCCATGCCGGCTACTGGGCGCCGGTCATGAGCAACGTGACCGAGGTGGTGTTCACGCCGATCGGCAACGACGCGACGCGGGTGGCGGCGCTGCTGAGCGGCGAGGTCGATCTGATGGAACCGGTGCCGCTGCAGGATGCCGCGCGGCTGAAGGCGGCTCCCGGGTTGAAGGTGCTGCAGGGCCCGGAGCTGCGCACGATCTTTCTCGGCATGGACCAGCGGCGCGACGAACTGCTGTACTCGGACGTGAAAGGCCGCAACCCGTTCAAGGACCGACGTGTGCGCCAGGCGTTCTACCAGGCGATCGACATCGAGGCGATCCGCACGCGGGTGATGCGCGGTGCGGCCACGCCGACGGCGTTGATGCTCGGCCCGGGCGTCAAGGGCTATCCACCCGATCTGGATCGCCGGTTGCCTCACGACGTGGAAGCCGCGAAGCGCCTGATGGTCGAAGCGGGCTATGCCTCCGGCTTCGAGCTGGGCATGAACTGCCCGAACGATCGCTATGTCAACGATGCCGAAATCTGCCAGGCGGTGGCGGCAAACCTGGCCCGCATCGGCGTGCGGATCAAGCTGCAGGCGGAGCCGAAGGTCAGCTACTTCCCGAAGGTCCTGAGTCGCCAGACCAGCTTCTACCTGCTCGGTTGGACGCCTGGCACCTGCGATGCCCACGATGTGTTGAGTGCACTGCTCGCCACCCCCAACGCGGCAGGTCAAGGCCAGGCCAACCTCGGCTCGTACAGCAACGCCCGCGTCGATGAGCTGACCGCTGCGGTGCAGAGCGAGATCGATCCGGCGCGCCGCAACGCGCTGATCGGCGAGGCGTTCGAGCTGCATGCGCGCGACATCGGCCACATCCCGCTGCACCAGCAGGCGCTGGCCTGGGGCATGAAGAAGAACATCGAGCTGGTGCAGTTGCCCGACAACATGATGCCGTTCAAGTGGGTGACGGTGAAATGAGGGCGAAATGAACGAAGCGGTCTCTCCGCCGGGCTCGCTGCGCCGGTTTTTTGCCAGCGATCTCTGGCACAGCTTCATGCATTCGCCGATGGCGATCGCGGCCGCGCTGATCGCTCTGATCTGCATCTTCGGCGCGACGTTCGCCAACGTGCTGGCGCCGCACCATCCGTTCGATCTCGCGACCCTGGAGCTGGCCGACTCTCGGCTGCCTCCGGCCTGGCTGCCCGAGGGCCGCGCTGCCTACCTGCTGGGCACCGACGACCAGGGGCGCGACATCCTGTCGGCGCTGATGTACGGATCGCGCATTTCGTTGCTGGTCGGCTTGGCGTCGGTCGCGGTGTCGACGATCGTGGGTGTGACGCTCGGCCTGCTGTCCGGCTACCTCGGCGGCAACACCGATGCGTTCATCATGCGTGTCTGCGATGTGATGCTGTCGTTTCCGGCGATCCTGGTTGCGCTGCTGATCGACGGCGTCGGTCGCGCACTGTTCCCCGAGGCGCACGACGCGCTCGCCTACGCGGTGCTGATCATCGCGATCTCGTTGACCGGCTGGGTGCCCTACGCCCGCACGGTGCGCGGCGGTGCGATGGTCGAGCGCCAGAAAGACTACGTGCAGGCGGCGCGCGTGATCGGCGTCGCACCGCTGCGCATCATGCGCCGCCATGTGCTGCCGAACCTGATGGGGCCGGTGATGGTGCTGGCCACGCTGCAGGTCGCCACCGCGATCCTGATCGAGGCGACCTTGTCGTTTCTCGGCGTTGGCGCGCCACCGACCTCGCCGTCGCTCGGCACGCTGATCCGCGTCGGCAACGATTTCCTGTTCTCGGGCGACTGGTGGATCACGGTGTTTCCGGGCGCGATGCTGGTGCTCATCGCGCTCAGCGTGAACCTGCTCGGCGACTGGCTGCGCGATGCACTGAATCCGGGGCTTCGCTGAGATGCCGGACCTGCTCGAAGTCAACCAATTGCGCGTCGAGTTCAAGACCCGGCATGGCAACCTGCGGGCGCTCGACGACGTGTCGTTCAGCATCGCGCAAGGCGAGATCCTCGGCATCGTCGGCGAGTCCGGCGCGGGCAAGTCGCTGACCGGCGCAGCCATCGTCGGCCTGCTCGAACCGCCTGGCCGGGTGACCGGTGGCAGCATCACCTACGACGGACAACGCATCGACCTGCTGCCCGACGCTGCGATGCGGCATCTGCGGGGCCGGCAGATCGGCAGCATCTTTCAGGACCCACTGACTGCGCTCGATCCGCTCTACACGATCGGTCGGCAATTGGTCGAAACGATCCGCACCCACCTGCCGCTGAGCGAGTTCGATGCGACGCAGCGCGCGGTGCAATTGCTGGAAGAGACCGGCATCCAGGGCGCGGCACAGCGACTCGGCCAGTACCCGCATCAGTTCTCGGGCGGCATGCGGCAGCGCGTCGTGATCGCGCTGGCGCTGGCCGCCGGGCCGCGGCTGGTGATCGCCGACGAGCCGACCACCGCGCTCGATGTGTCGGTGCAGGCCCAGGTGATCGCGCTGCTGAAACGGCTGTGTCGTCAGAACGGCACGGCGGTGATGCTGGTGACCCACGACATGGGCGTCATCGCCGAGGCCTGCGACCGCGTCGCTGTGATGTATGCCGGGCGCATCGTCGAGATCGGGCCGGTGCGCGAGGTGATCCAGGCGTCGGCCCATCCGTACACCGCGGGCCTGATGGGATCGATCCCGCCGATGACCGGTGAGCGCGAGCGGCTGATGCAGATCGATGGTGCGATGCCGCGCTTGGGATCGATACCGAGCGGGTGCGCGTTTCACCCGCGCTGCCCGCGCGCCTGGGACCGCTGCCGCAGCGAACGCCCTGAACTGATGCCCGCCGGCGCCACCCGTGCGGCTTGCTGGCTGCACGATGCGGGGCCGGTTTGATGATGCAGCCGGTGGCATCTGACGCATCGACGTCGCTCTTGGTCGAAGTGCGCGACCTCACCAAGACCTTCGATGTGTCGGCGACATGGCTCGAACGCTTGATCGAGCGGCGACCCCGACAGTGGGTTCGCGCTGTCGACGGCATCAGCTTCGACATCGAACGTGGCCAGACGCTGGCGCTGGTCGGCGAGTCGGGCTGCGGCAAGAGCACGGTGGCGCGCCTGCTGGTCGGTTTGCAGACGCCCACGGCCGGCAGTGTGCGATTCGATGGCGCGGACCTGTCGAAGACCCTGGCCTCGGGGCGGGCAAGCGCGCTCAGGCGACGCTTGCAGATGATTTTTCAGGACCCGTACGCCAGCCTGAATCCGCGCTGGAAGGTCGCTGAGATCGTCGGCGAGCCGCTGGTCGAGCATCGGCTGGTTTCCGGCCGCGCCGAGCTGCGGGAGCGCGTCGACAAGCTGCTGTTTTCGGTCGGCTTGTCGGCGGACGATGCACACAAGCTGCCGCATCAGTTTTCAGGCGGGCAGCGCCAGCGCATTTCGATCGCACGTGCGCTGGCGACGAACCCGGAATTCCTGGTCTGCGACGAGCCGACCTCCGCGCTCGATGTGTCGGTGCAGGCCCAGGTGCTGAACCTCATGAAGGACATCCAGCGCCGCAGCGGCCTGACTTGCCTGTTCATCTCGCACAACCTTGCGGTCGTGCGCCATGTCAGCGATCGCGTCGGTGTGATGTACCTCGGCCGCATCGTCGAGCTGGCCGACCGCAACGCGCTGTTCTCCAAGCCTGCGCATCCATACACGCGAATGCTGCTCGACGCGATTCCCGATGTCGCGATGAGCGGTCGAAGGCGAATGCCGATTCTGGGCGAAGTGCCGAACCCGATGCAACCGCCATCCGGTTGCGGCTTCCATCCGCGCTGTCCGCATGCCAACGAGCGCTGTCGGGTGGAGCGGCCCGTGCTGAAACCGATCGGCGGCGCGCAGGTGGCCTGTCACGCAGCCGACGAGGGACGCTTGAACTGAACGATCTGTCTTCCGTTGCCTGTTGACGGGCTGCTCGGCGCGCCTCGATGACCAGGCCTGCTGCGTGAGGTGGTTCCCGTCAGGGCAGCAGGTGCTCACCGCGAAACAGCTCGGCGGGCGTTTCACGGTCGCGAATCAACCAGACCTGCTCGCCCGACACCATGACCTCGGCGGCGCGTCCGCGCGTGTTGTAGTTGCTGGCCATGCTCATGCCGTAAGCGCCGGCAGACAGCACGGCGATGTGATCGCCAGCCTGCACGGCCAAGGGGCGATCGCGCCCCAGCCAGTCGCCCGATTCGCAGACCGGGCCAACCACGTCGTACGTCACTGATGGTTCGTCACGCAGCCGACAGGGCACGATGCGCATCCAGGCTTCGTACATGGCGGGGCGCATCAAGTCGTTCATCGCCGCATCGACGATGCAGAAGTTCTTGCCGTCGGGCTCGTCAGACGGCTTCAGGTACAGCACCTCGCTGATCAGCATGCCCGCGTTGCCGACCAGCGAGCGGCCCGGTTCGAACATCAGCTTGCGATGTCCCTGGCCGCGCGCGTCGATTCGCTGCAGCAGCGCGCCGATCAGGTCGGCAGCTGATGGCGGTTGCTCGTCGGTATACGTGATGCCAAGGCCGCCGCCGAGGTCGAGGTGATGCAGTCGGATGCCGGTTGCTTCGATGGCCTCGACGAGGTCGAGCATGCGGTCGACGGCGTCGAGGTAGGGGCCGATCTCGGTGATCTGCGAACCGATGTGGCAGTCGATGCCGACGACCTCGAGGCCCGGCAGCGCCGAGGCTCGGGCGTAGACCGTGACGGCCCGTTCGTGCGCGACGCCGAACTTGTTGCCCTTCAGGCCCGTCGATATGTAGGGATGCGTCTTGGCGTCGACATCGGGGTTCACACGCAGGCTGATGCGCGCCGTGCGAGCCGCTTGCACCGCCACCGACGACAGCGCCTCCAGTTCGGCTTCGCTCTCGACGTTGAAGCACATCACACCCGCATCGAGTGCCTGCCGCATCTCGGCGCGGGTCTTGCCGACGCCGGAGAACACCACTTTCGAGGGTGCGGCACCAGCGGCGAGCACGCGTGCGAGTTCGCCTGCGGACACGATGTCGAATCCGCAACCGGCCTGCGCGAAGGTCTGCAGCACGGCCAGGCTCGAGTTGGCCTTCACCGCGTAGCAGATCAGGTGATCGCGCTCTGCGAGTGCCTGCTGGTATGCAGCCAGCGCCGACAGCATTGCCGTGCGCGAGTAAGCGTAGAGCGGCGTACCGAAGCGTGTGGCCAGATCGGCGACCGCGCAATCGTCGAGCATCAACTTGTCGCTGCGGTAGGCGACCTGGGGGGAGCCGGGCAGGGTCATGGGAGCGGGCTGCCCCATTGGCGCGAAGCTGCCGAAGCGGCCACTGCCGGCAGGATGGCCTTGGAAGCCGACGCCGCAGCGGCGGCCGGACTTGCATGGGTCTTGGGCAAGGCGTTCAGTGTCAGCGGGCCCTTTTGACCACACCCCACGAGCGACAAACCCATGCTGACGCAGGTGGCCAAGGCAGCGCGTGCACAGGCCCTGAAGACTAAACTTTTCGATTCTTCCGACATCAACTGAATTCTACTGACCATGCCTGCAGACACGATGTTCACACCCCTGACCGACGCGCAGTTCCGTGAGAAGGCGGGTGCGGTGCTCGCGGAAATCGAAGTCACCGTGGACCGATGGCTTCAGCGCGATGTGATCGACATCGATGCCAGTCGCACGGGCGGGCTGCTGGAATTGAGTTTCCCCAACGGTAGCAAGATCGTCATCAACACCCAACCGCCCTTGCACGAGTTGTGGCTGGCCGCACGTGGCGGTGGATTTCACTTCAAGCATGCCGATGGCAAGTGGCTGGACACCCGCAACGGTGCCGATTTCTACGCGGTCTTGTCGACCTGTGCCAGCGAGCAAGGCAGCCGCGAATTGACGTTCGGCTCTGTCTGACTCAGCGGTTGAACAAGTCGAGGATGCCTTTGCGCTCGTCCTCGTTCGGGGCCGTGGGCAGGCGGTCTTCGAGTCCCAGGCTGCTGATTCCACCGCCCTGCACGTACTCTTCGTAGTACCACTCACCGCCGATGTTGACGACCCCTTCGGGGGGCAGGGGTTCATCCACCGGACGGCCCTTGAGCGCAACGCTCATGTAGTCGATCCAGATCGGCAGCGACAGGCCCCCACCCGTCTCGCGGTCACCGAGTTTGCGCGGGTTGTCGTAACCCATCCAGACCACGGCGACCACATCGTGCTGATAGCCCGCGAACCATGCATCGAGCGAATCGTTGGTGGTGCCGGTCTTGCCGTAGATGTCGGTACGTTTCAGCATCGCCTGCGCACGCGCCGCTGTGCCCGACCGCGTGACCTCTTGCAGCAGGCTGTTCATCACAAAGGCATTGCGCGGGTTGATGACACGCAGGGTCTCATCCAGAGCAGGTGGTTTGACTTCGCGCACGACGCGCCCCTTCGAGTCCGTGACCTTGCTGATCAGGTACGGGTTCAGACGGTAGCCTCCGTTTGCGAACACGCCATAAGCCGTGGCCATCTGCATCGGTGTCACCGAACCAGAGCCGAGCGCCATCGTCAGGTAGGCCGGATGCTTGTCGGCTTCGAACCCGAAGCGGCTGACCCACTCCTGGGCATAAGGCGCGCCGATCGATTGCAGGATGCGGATCGAAATCATGTTCTTCGACTTGGCCAGTCCGCGCCGCATCGACATCGGACCGTCGAAAGTGCCGTCGTAATTCTTCGGTTCCCACGGCTGGCTGCCGGTACTGCCCGCGTCGAAAAAGAGCGGTGCGTCGTTGATCACCGTTGCGGGCGAAAAGCCCTTTTCAAGCGCGGCAGAGTAGACAAAGGGTTTGAAGCTCGATCCCGGTTGCCGCCAGGCCTGCGTCACATGGTTGAATTTGGTTTTGGAGTAGTCGAATCCGCCGACCATGGCCTGAATCGCTCCGGTGCGCGGATCGAGCGCAACGAAAGCGCCTTCGACTTCTGGCAGTTGAGTGGCTGTCCACGTGGTGTTGCTGTTTTTTATCAGGCGAATCACCGCACCGCGCCGGATCTGCGTTTTCGGATTGGCTTTGTCTCCGAGACCGGAAGTCACCGGCTTCAGACCCTCCCCTGTGACCGTGACCGATTCACCATTGAGCAGCACTGCGACCAGCTTCTTCGTGCTGACTTCGAGCACGACCGCCGCCTTCAGCTCGTCGTTGTCGGGATGCTCTGTTAGCGCCTCGGCGATGCGGGTGTCGATCTCGTGTGTGTCTGCCGGCAGATCGATGTAGGCCTCGGGGCCGCGATAGACCTGTCGACGCTCATAGTCGAGGATCCCGCGACGCAGCGCGTGGTAGGCGACCATCTGATCGCCGGACTTGACCGTCAGGTGGACGTGCAGACCGAGGGTGTAGGCGTCTTCGCCGTACTGGGTGTAGATGAGTTGTCGTGCCGTTTCCGCCGCGTACTCACCATGGATGGGAGTTTCTGACGGAGCCCTGTATGTCAGATGCTGGTTGCGCGCCTCTTCGCGTTGAGCCTCCGTGATGAACCCGTTCTCCAGCATGCGGTCGATGATGTGCAACTGCCGGATCGTGGCTCGCTTCGGATTCGCGATCGGGTTGTAGGCCGACGGTGCCTTGGGAAGTCCGGCCAGCATCGCGGCCTCGGCGATCGACAGTGCCTTCAGAGGTTTGCCGAAGTAGACCTCGCTCGCGGATGCGAACCCATAGGCGCGCTGCCCGAGGTAGATCTGGTTCATGTAGAGCTCGAGGATCTGTTCCTTGGTCAGCAGACTCTCGATCTTCAGTGCCAGCAGAATCTCGTAGATCTTGCGGGTGAAGGTCTTCTCGGTGGACAAGTAGAAATTGCGTGCCACCTGCATCGTGATCGTCGATGCACCCTGACTTCTGGATTCACCGAAATTGGCCAAGCCGGCCCTCAGGATGCCCAGATAGTCGACTCCGCTGTGCTGGTAGAAGCGCGAGTCTTCGATGGCCAGAACGGCATCCTTGATGACCTGCGGCATTTCTGCCGCCGACACGAAGTTGCGTCGTTCCTCGCCGAATTCACCCAGCAGCACGCCGTCGGCTGCGTAGATCCGCATCGGCAGCTTCGGCCGGTAATCGGTCAGGCCGCTGATTTGCGGCAGGTTGGGGTACGCGACAGCCAGGGCCAGCGCGACAAGCATCAGCGCCGACAGCGCGCCGGCGGCGACAAGCCCCGCCGCTCCGGTCGCGGCCCTGCCGAGACTCCGCAACCAGGTTGGAAGTTGCTGGCGTGGCGATGGCGAGGCGGATTTGCCAGCGCCGCGAGTGTTTTCACTCATGTAACTCCAGGAATTTTCGTCTTGATTATAGGAAATAGGGTTGCCCGACCCCTTTCCAAACACGAATGCGCGCATGGGCGGTGGAGAAACTACTCATGTGATGTTTGAAACTACCGATAAACATCTTCTGAGAGCGTGTGTAAGCCACAACGGAGCAGTGTCAGTCAGACCTGTTTTCCGTTGGTGCACATAGGCTTTACTGCTAGCATTCAAGTAACTTCTTAACAGTCCACGGCCGTTGCTGGCAAGTGGGAGGGCATGGTCTGTGAGCTTTCTAGACACCCTGTTAGGCCGAAAACATCCCCCGATGATCGGGCTCGATATCAGTTCATCGAGCGTCAAACTCGTCGAGCTGGGTCAGGATGATTCGGGTGCGTACATATTGGAACGATTTGCTTCAGAGAGTTTCGAGAAAGGCTGGATTACCGACGGCCAGATCGAGAAATTCGACGAAGTGGCCGATGCTGTACGTCGCGTGATTTCCAAGAGCGGCAGCAAAACCAAAGACGTCGTGATGGCGATGCCGCAGTCGTCGGTGATCACCAAGAAAATCATGCTGCCTGCTGGACTTCGCGAAGAAGAACTGGAGATTCAGGTCGAGTCCGAGGCGAATCAGTACATTCCATTTTCACTGGATGAAGTGAGCCTTGATTTTTGCGTCATGGGTCCGAGCCAGACGTCGGTCGGCGATGTCGAAGTGCTGATCGCAGCCTCCCGCAAGGACCGCGTTCAAGACCGGCAAGGCCTCGCCGAAGCCGCAGGCTTGAGGCCGGTCGTTCTCGACATCGAATCGCACGCGTCGCGTCTTGCGATGAGCCGCGTTGTTGGCGCGCTGCCCAACGGGGGTCGGGACGCCTTGGTTGCCCTGTTCGAAATCGGCGCAGACACCACGAGCCTCAAGGTTCTGCGGGATGACGAGATGCTGTATGACCGCGACCAAGCCTTCGGGGGGTCTCAGCTGACGCAACTGATTTCCCGGCAGTACGGATTTTCCTTCGAGGAGGCGGAGCAGAAGAAGCTCGCCGCCGATCTTCCCGACGATTACGACCAGCAAATCCTCGCACCGTTTGTTGACAGCCTTTCCCAAGAGATCGGCCGTGCTTTGCAGTATTTCTTCACCAGCACGCCGCACCACAAGGTGCACTACGTGATGCTGGCAGGGGGAACTGCAACCTTGCCGGGTCTGAAGGACCGCGTCACCGAGTTGACCGGGTTTGCTTCGATGGTCGTGAATCCCTTCGACAACATGAAGCTTGGTGGGGCCGTCCGCGAAAGCAAGTTGCGCCGTGAAGCACCTTCGTACCTGACCGCCTGTGGTCTGGCCATGAGGAGGTTTGCCCAGTGATCCTGATCAACCTGCTTCCCCACCGGGAAGAAAAGCGTCGGCGCAAGAAAATCGCCTTTTTCGCCGGAGTTGCGGCATCGGCTGTCGCGGGTTTGCTGGCCGTGGGGATTTGGTATGGGGTCGTGGAGCAGTTGAAGTCCTCTCAGCAGGAGCGCAATGCTTATCTGGGGACTGAGATTAAGAAGCTCGAGGACCAGATCAAGGATGTTGCCGCTTTGAATGCGGAAATCGAGTCGTTGAAATCGAGGCAAAAGGCGGTCGAAGACCTGCAGACTGACCGCAATGTGCCGGTCTACCTGCTCAATGAATTGGTCAAGCAGACGCCTGAGGGTCTGTATTTCACTTCTGTCAAACAAACCGGGCAATTGCTGAGCGTTCTTGGCATTGCTCAAACCAACGAGCGGGTGTCTGAGTTTCTTCGCAACACGGCCTACAACTCTGAATGGCTGGAGAAGCCCCAATTGGTCGAGATCAAAGTTTCAGGTGCCCAGGCAGCCGATCGCACCCAGAAGCGCCTGTTCGATTTTTCGATTCGCGTGAACGTCAAGCGCCCGCAAGAAAAGCCGGTTCCCGTTGCCATGCCAGCTTCTGGTTCGGCACCGAACGCAGCCGCGGTGGCGTCAGCCGCCACGAAGGGGTGAAACCGACATGGCCACCACATCCATTTCAAGCAACGCCGATCTGAATTCGGTGTTTCAGGGCGCCGCCTCGCAATTCCGGGGGTTGAACCTCAACCAGCCCGGGCAGTGGCCGCTGTTGCCGAAGGCCGCCTTGTGGGCTGTCGTCGCGATGTTCGTCATCGTGCTCGGCTGGTTCGGGGTGCTGTCCGGCGCGCACGAAGAACTCGATGCCGAGGTGGCCAAGGAGCCGGTTCTCAAGCAAGATTACCGTTCCAAGCTCGGCCAAGCAGTCAATCTGGCTGAGCTTCGCAAGCAGAAGCTTCAGGTCGAGGAGTACGTCACCCAACTCGAGAAGCAGTTGCCTGGCAAGGCCGAGATGGACGCCTTGCTGTCGGACATCAACCAGGCGGGTTTGGGCCGGGGACTGCAGTTTGAATTGTTCAGGCCTGGCCAGGTGGTGGTCAAGGATTACTACGCTGAATTGCCGATCGAATTGAAGGTGTCTGGGCGCTTCCACGACATTGGGGCATTTGCGGCCGACATCGCGAATCTGTCGCGCATCGTGACACTGCACAACATTTCGATTGGCGGTGGCAAGTCTGGTAGCGATGTCCTCGCGTTTGAAGCGACTGTGCGTACCTATCGCTACCTCGACCCGGAGGAGGTCCAAGACCTCCGCAAGGCGGCAGCTGCCAAGAAACCCAAGGCCGGAGCCAATAAATGATCGGCCATCCCAACCGTCTCCGCACGATTGCCGCAGGAGCCACCCTGTTGCTGCTGATCGGCTGCAGCGCAGAACAGCAAGAACTGGCCGAATGGATGGACCAGCAACGCAAGGAAGTGAAGCCAAGCGTGCATCCCATCTTGCCGCCAAAGAAGTTCAATCCACAGCCCTACATGGCGGCTGATGCGGTGGAGCCCTTCAGTGCGCAGAAGCTTTCTGTCGCCATCAAGCAGGAAGCACGGCAGTCGAACTCGCTGCTGTCGTCGGAAATCAATCGGCGCCCGGAACCTCTGGAGTCGTATCCCTTGGACAGCGTGTCGATGGTGGGCAGTGTGACCAAGCAAAGCAAACCGTTTGCGCTCTTGAAAGTCGACAAGTTGTTGTATCAGGTCAAGCTGGGCGATTACCTCGGCCAGAACTACGGAAAGATCATCAAGATCACCGAAACCGATGTGTCTCTTCGTGAAATCGTGCAGGACGCATCGGGTGAATGGACGGAGCGCATCAGCTCGATCCAACTCCAGGAGAAAGCTCGATGAAGGCCATGCAGGAGAAACGCATCATGGGTGGTGACTGGCGGGCACGCGTTCTGACGCTCGCGTTGATATTCGGCGCTCCTTTCTCTGCGATGGCGCAAACCGTCGTCCAGTCGATCAACAGCTCGCAGCAAGCGGGTGCCGAGGTGATTCGGATCGAGTTGTCGGAACCGCTGACCGAAATCCCGAAAGGCTTCGTGGTCCAGACGCCGCCCAGGATTGCCATCGATCTTCCAGGTGTCGGCAACGGGATGGGCAAGCCGACCGTCGAAGTCAATCAAGGCAACCTGCGCTCGGTCAACATCGCCCAGTCCGACGAACGAACCCGTCTCGTCTTGAACCTGCGTCAATCGGCGACCTACCGCGCGGAATTGCAAGGCAAGGTGCTGGTCATCGTGCTCACATCGAGCAGCTCACCGGCCGTGGCCAGTGCCGTCGGCAATGCGGAACCCACTCGATTTGCCGAAGGCCAGAACAGTCAGCAACTGCCTTTGAAAGACATCGACTTCCGGCGCGGCCCTGATGGCGCAGGTCGCGTGGTCGTCGACCTGCCGAACAATCAGGTCGGTGTCGACATCCGACAGCAAGGGCAAAGTCTGGTTGTCGAATTCCTGCGCTCCAGCCTGCCCGACAACCTGCGGCGGCGACTCGACGTGACCGATTTCGGCACGCCGGTGCAAACGGTCTCGACGGTTCAAAGCGGCGACCGGGTTCGCATGGTGATCGAGCCGCGGGGCGCCTGGGAGCACAGCGCTTACCAGAGCGAAAACCAGTTCGTGCTCGAGGTTCGCCCACAAAAGATCGACCCCAACAAGCTGACGCAGGGCCCAGGTTTTGCCGGCGAGAAGTTGTCGCTCAACTTCCAGAACATCGAAGTGCGTGCGTTGCTGCAGGTCATTGCCGACTTCACCAACTTCAACGTAGTGACCAGCGACACCGTGACCGGCAATGTGACCCTGCGTCTCAAGGACGTTCCATGGGATCAGGCCCTCGACATCATCCTGCAGGCCAAAGGCCTGGGGCTGCGCAAGTCGGGCAACGTGATTCTGATTGCGCCGAAGGACGAACTGGCTGCGAAGGAGAAGGTCGAGCTCGAGTCGAAGGCGCAGATCGCCGCGTTGGAGCCGGTGCGCACCCAAGCCTTCCAGCTGAACTACACCAAGGCCGAAGAAGTTTCGCGTGAACTCACCGGACAGAATTCTGGTCAGGGCGGTGGCGGTGGCGGTTCTACAGCCACGCGAATTCTCTCGCCGCGAGGCAGCGTGCTCTACGAAACGCGAACCAATCAACTCTTCGTCAGCGACACACCGTCGAAGCTGGAGGAAATCCAGAGCCTGATTGCGAAGATCGACATTCCAGTCAGACAGGTCTTGATTGAAGCTCGCATTGTCGAAGCCGACGATTCATTCGGGCGTTCGCTCGGCGTTCGTCTGGGCGTGTCTGATTTGCGCGGTCGCAACGGCGGTGTCGGTTACGGCATCGGTGGCAGCAGCCGCATCAGCATCGGCGGAAACTTGAACGCGGTTGGTGCGCAGACGGGCCAGACGACGGCGACCACCGTGCCGTTCAACGACACGAATTTCGTGAGTCTGCCTGCGACGGCCCAGGGTGGGTACTCGCCAGCCACCTTTGCGTTGTCCCTCTTCGGATCGAGCGTCAATCGATTCCTCAACCTCGAGCTTTCTGCCCTCGAAGCTGATGGTCGAGGCAAGGTCGTCTCCAGCCCTCGCATCGTGACTGCCGATCAGATCAAGGCGACCATCCAGCAAGGCACCAAGATTCCATATCAACGCGCCACCTCCAGTGGTGCCACGGCGATCGAGTTTGTCGATGCCACTCTGAAGCTCGAGGTGACGCCGCAGATCACGCCGGAAGGCAACGTCATTCTCAATGTCGAGGTGAACAAAGACAGCGTAGGGGCGGCTACCCAGGGTGTGTTCTCGATCGACACCAAGTCGATCAAGACGCAGGTCCTGGTCGAAAATGGTGGCACCGTGGTGATCGGTGGCATCTTTGAGCAGACCGATCGTTCCGATGTCGTGAAAGTGCCGGTACTGGGCGATGTTCCTTTCCTGGGGAACTTGTTCAAGACGAGAACGAACTCTTCCCGCAAGACCGAGCTGCTGATTTTCCTGACCCCCAAGGTCGTGAGCGAGCGCACGGCAGCACGGTGACCCTCGACTTTCCGGCGTCTCTTTCCGGTCAAGCATGTTCGTCAGCTTGGTAGGCATGCCCGGAGGTGGCAAATCGACGGTGGGTCGCCATCTCGCTAGGCGTCTGGGCGTGCCGTTCAGCGACAGCGATGCGGTGATCGAGCGTCAGATTGGTTGCAGCATCCGAGAGTTTTTCGAAGCCGAAGGCGAGGAGCGCTTTCGGGATGTCGAACAGGATGTGATCGCCGAGTTGGTTCGCGCCGATCGTGGAGTTCTCGCCACCGGTGGTGGAGTGGTGCTGCGGGACGCCAACCGCCACGCACTGCACCGCTACACGACGGCGGTGTACCTTCGGTCGAGTCCCGAAGAGTTGTTTCGCCGGCTCCGACACGACACGCAACGGCCGCTGCTTCAGGTTCAGGATCCACTGGCACGCCTTCGTGCGCTGTTTCAGGAGCGTGATCCTCTATACCAGAGCGTTGCGCATTTCGTCATCGAAACGGGGCGGCCTTCCGTACAGACCCTGGTCAACATGCTGCTGATGCAGCTGGAGCTGGCCGGTGTGCTTCCACTGGACACGGTCCCCTCTCCGGTCGATGGGGGCGAGCCTTCATTGCAGTGACTCCGTGGTCGGCACGGCAAAATAGACGCCATGCCGAATCTCACTCCGACCGCGCAAGTCAGCATCGAACTGGTCGACCGACACTACGACATCCTCATCGGCTCCGGCCTGCTTGATGAGGCGGCGCATATCGCTTGCGGTCCGGCTTCAGCCGAAGCCCTGATCGTCACCAACACCACCGTCGCACCGCTGTATGCGGAGCGAGTGCAGCAAGTGCTTGCCACGCACCACGCCCGGGTTCGCACGATTGCCTTGCCGGATGGTGAGGCTCACAAGGACTGGGACACGCTGAATCTGATTTTCGACAAGCTGCTCGGGGATGGTTTCGACCGCAAGACCGTGCTGTACGCGCTGGGCGGCGGCGTGATTGGCGACATGACGGGATTCGCGGCTGCGTGCTACATGCGTGGCGTGTCGTACGTGCAGCTTCCGACGACGCTTCTGGCGCAGGTGGATTCGTCAGTGGGCGGCAAGACCGCGATCAACCATCCGGCCGGCAAGAACATGATCGGCGCTTTCTACCAGCCGCTGAAAGTGATTGCCGACCTCGCCACACTGGACACGCTTCCCGACCGGGAGATCTCGGCAGGTCTCGCAGAGGTGATCAAGTACGGTCCGATCGCCGACGATGATTTTCTCGGCTGGATCGAACACAACATCGATGCTTTGCGGGCACGTGACAAGGCGGCGTTGGCGCACGCGGTACAGCGCTCCTGCGAGATCAAGGCCTGGGTCGTCGGTCAGGACGAGCGCGAGTCGGGCCTGCGGGCCATCCTCAATTTCGGGCACACCTTCGGGCATGCGATCGAGGCCGGGTTGGGCTACGGCGCGTGGTTGCACGGTGAAGCGGTCGGCTGCGGCATGGTGATGGCGGCTGATTTGTCGGCGCGCTGCGGGCTGATCGATACCGCTTACGCCGCACGCATTGCTGCCGTGATCGAGCGGGCCGGCCTGCCTGTGCGCGGCCCGCGTCTGGGCGCAGCGCGCTACCTGGAACTGATGCGCATCGACAAGAAATCGGAGTCAGGACAGATCCGATTCGTGCTACTTGATGCGCCAGGGAAAGCAAGTCTGCATCGCGCGGACGATGCCCTGGTGGCCGAGGTGATCGACGCGCATACGGCGTGAACGCTCTGTGAACGAATCCCACGGCGGTGCGCTCGCCGCCTATGCGAGCCACCCGAAAAGCAGTCGCGGTCGACGCCACGCCGAGCCCGCTTCGCCCGGACGCAACCCGTTTCAGCGCGATCGGGACCGCATCGTTCACAGCACCGCCTTTCGTCGGCTCGTCTACAAGACACAGGTCTTCTTGAACCACGAAGGCGA
>JARXKP010000181.1 GCA_030271615.1 Pseudomonadota bacterium | reverse complement strand
TACGCCGCACGGCGCAGGCGATCCAGCCAGTCGTTGGCGACCTCGGTATCGCTGTTGAGCAGGATCACATCGTGTGCGTCGCTCATCGACATGCCGCGATTGACCGTGCCGACGAAACCGAGGTTCTCTTCGTTCTCGACCAGCACGACGCGTGTGTCACGGTGCTGAAGTTCGCGCAGCCAGGCGGTGAGCTCCGGCTCGGGGCCGGCATCGTTGATGACGATCAGGCGAAATGCACCAGCGTTGCGCGACGACAGCACCGACTCCACGCAACGCTGGGTGTCGGCCAGCCCGCGGTAGACCGGCACGATCACATCGACCGGCCATGGCGTGGGCGTCATCGGTGTCTCGACCGCGGGACTTGGCCCCTGTGCAGTCACCCTGCTGCCGAAGCCCAGGAGCCTGTCGATCCGGCCCTTGAGCCGCGACAGCGGTCGGGTCATTCGGAACGACTTCGAGCGTTCGATGCGCTGGACGTAGGCGAACAGCCCGTCGAAATCCGTGCGCAGGCTCGAATGCGCCTGCTGCAAATCGCGCTTCTCGTCGGCCAGCGCATTCTTCTGAGCGAGCAGGTGCTCTCGCTGTTCGAGCAACTGGCGTTCGCTCCGTGCGAGTGCATCCGAAAGGACTTGTTGCTGATCGAGTGAGGCGGACAACTCGTCTTGCTGCGCCTGGCGCTGGCGTTCGCTGTGTTCGAGCGAGGCGGTCAGCGTCGCTCGCTGCGCGGCCAGTTCGTGTTCCAGGCGAGCACGCGCGTCGGACTGCCGCGTCAACTCCGGTTCGATGCGCGTCAGGCGGTCATGCAACGGCTGGGCCACGTCTTTCAGGGCCAGGTAGTCGGCCGACATCGGCCAGCCCAGCTCGACCTCGACCGACCCGGCGCGCCGATCGCCTCGAGCGACCAGCGCTGCAGGTTCGATCGGCAGTTCGATCCACGGGTCGTCCCCGTGCAACAGCGCCAGCGCCGGTGCGCCGTCCGGCCAGGGCGCGCGCAGCAGCAGTTGCTGCGAAGACGCGGTCGCCAGGCGCGAGAAATCGTCGCTCCCGCAGCGCCACTGCCACAGCGTCATGCCATCGGCGTCCTTCAACGTCAGGCGGTAGAGGTGGATGAACCCGGGACGGTCCGCGGGGTCGAACCGGATCGCACTCCACGGCGCCACGTCCTCGCCCCAACGGAAGCACAGGGTCTGACGTGCCTGGCCGATCACGCCACTGACCGTCAGCTTGCTTTCCTGGGCGTAGTCGCCGCGATGCCCGAGAAAGAGTTCGGCGGAAAACAGGGCCTGGCCGACGGACTGGTGCGGCTGGCCATGCAGCGCGGTCGCCGCAGCGGCCTGGGGCTGCCATGCCACCGCCGCCACGAACTGGTAGGTCAACGCATCGGGGACCGCCAGCAGATACCGGCTCACCGCCGGCGGCAGGTTGTCGAACGGCACCCGGAACTCCGACTCGTTCAGCGCCCGGGCTACCGGCTGCACCGCCAGCAACGACCAGCCCTCGGCCTCCAAAAACCGCCCCAGCGAACGGCGCGTGAAGAAACGCAGGTGGGTTTGATCGAGCAGGCCCTCGGGCCGGTATTCGAACTCGCCTTGCAGCAGTTCGGCGATCAGCCCGCAATACCCCACGTTGGGCACCGAGATCAACACCTTGCCGGTCGGCGACAGCAACTCGCGGCAGGCGCGCAGCACCTGCTCGGGCTGCTTCAGGTGCTCGAGCACGTCGGCGCAAACGATGCAGTCGTAAGCCTGACGCTGAAACAGGGTGCCGAGCGGCGCCTGGTCGAGGTCGGCGACTTCGATGCGCCGGTAGTGCGGACGGGCCAGCACGGCCTCGGCTTCGTTCAGCGTGACGCCATCCAGCACGCAACCCTTGAGCTCGCGCAGATGCCGCCCCAGGGCCCCACTGCCGGTGCCCAGATCGAGCACCACGCTGCCCGGTTCGACCAAGCCGGCGACGACCGACAGCGAGGTCTGCTCGAAAGCCGAAATTTCGCGTCGATATACGTGCAACTGCCCGTCATTGCTGGTCATTCGCGGGATTATCACTTGCCCCTGCGTCGCCCGGCGGGGCCTCGAAATCGCCATTGGAGCGTTTGTATTTCCGACATCCGACGCTTCGCTTGAGATACTCGGCGCCCCGTATGCAGACCGCTCCGCCCGAGACCACTCACCACCGGCCACCTGCCGTGGCGGTGCTGTTGTGCACTTTCCAGGGGGAGCGCCACCTCGCCGAGCAGCTCGACTCGATCGGCGGCCAGACGCACCCTCGATGGACCGTGTGGGTGTCCGACGACGGTTCGACAGACAACACCTCGGCGATCCTGGACCGCTATCGATCCCGATGGGGCGCCGAACGACTGTCCATCCAGAAGGGCCCTGCGGCCGGGTTCGCGGCCAACTTCAGGTCGCTGACCTGCCGCGCGGACATCGATGCGGACTGCTATGCCTGGGCCGACCAGGACGATGTGTGGGAACCGGCAAAGCTCGAACGAGCGCTCGCGTGGCTGCAGTCGGTGCCGGCCGACACCCCCGCGCTGTACGGGACGCGCACGCTGCTGACCGATGAAGAAGACCAGCCCATCGGCAAGTCACCGCTGTTCACCCGGGCACCCAGCTTTTCCAACGCGCTGGTGCAGAGCATTGCCGGTGGCAACACGATGGTGTTCAACCGAGCGGCTCGCGAGTTGCTGATGCAGGCCTGTTCTCAAGGCGAAGCGGTGGCGCCCGACTGGTTGGCCTATCTCCTGGTCAGCGGCTGCGGCGGCAGCGTGCACTACGACCCCTGGCCGAGCGTGCGCTACCGCCAGCACAGCGACAACCTGAGCGGGTCGAATGTGAGCCTGGGGGGACGCTGGCGTCGGCTGCGGCTGCTGCTGGGCGGGCAGTTCAAAGGCTGGATCGACGCCAACCTCGTGATCCTGGAGCGTGTGAGGTATCGAATGCCCGAGCGCAACCTGAAGGTCCTGGACGCCTTCGTCCGCGCGCGTCGGCAGCCGACGTCACGCCGCTTGAACGGATTCCGACAGGCGGGCATTCACCGACAAACCGGGCTCGGGAACATCGGCCTCGCCGTGGCGGCGCTGCTGAATCGAATCTGACGCAACAGGCGCAGTTCGTGCCCGCTGGGCGATAGGAAAAACGAATCCCTTCCATTCTTTCAATTCATAAACCACATGGATTGGGACTCTTATCATTTGCGAGCCATTTCACGGCGAATCATCGCAACAGGAGACCCCCATGTCATTGATCAACACCCAAATCAAGCCTTTCGCGGCCACCGCTTACCAGAACGGCAAGTTCATCGACATCACCCAGGACACCCTGAAGGGCAAGTGGTCGGCGATCGTTTTCTACCCGGCTGACTTCACCTTCGTCTGCCCGACCGAACTGGAAGACCTGGCCGACAACTACGCCGAATTCCAGAAGCTGGGCGTCGAGGTCTACGCCGTGTCGACCGACACCCACTTCACGCACAAGGGCTGGGCCGATGCATCGCCCGCGATCAAGAAGGTCAAGTACCCGATGGTCGGCGACCCGACCGGCACGCTGTCGCGCAATTTCGAAGTCATGATCGAAGAAGCCGGCCTCGCGCTGCGCGGCACCTTCGTGATCAACCCCGAAGGTCAGATCAAGGTTCTCGAAGTCCTCGACCTCGGCATCGGCCGTGACGCCAAGGAGCTGCTGCGCAAGATCAAGGCGGCCCAGTACGTCGCTTCGCACCCAGGTGAAGTCTGCCCTGCCAAGTGGAGCGAAGGCGCCAAGACGCTGACCCCGTCGCTGGACCTCGTCGGCAAGATCTGATCGGATATCCCGATCGCATGTGACCGCCCGGTGAACCTCATCGGGCGGTCTTCAACCGCCGCAAGCCCACAAAGCTCGCGGCGGGCCTGAAAGACGTTCGATCAAGACGTCTGCATTCGTCACCACACCAGGAGACTCACCATGCTGGACGACACCCTCAAGGCTCAATTGCAGGCCTACCTCGAACGCGTGAAGATTCCGTTCGAGATCGTGGCTTCGCTCGACGACAGCGACACTTCGCAGGAGATGCATGGCCTGCTGGAAGACGTCGTCAGCCTGTGCGACAAGATCACACTGAGAACCGATGGCGCGGACGCCCGCAAGCCGTCGTTCACGCTGGCCCGCATCGGAGAGACACCGCGCATCCGCTTCGCCGCGATCCCGCTGGGGCATGAATTCACCTCGCTCGTGCTGGCCCTGCTTCAAGTGGGCGGACACCCGGCCAAGGTCGAGGCCGAGCTGATCGATCAGATCAAGAACCTCGACGGCGATTTCCGCTTCGAAACCTACGTTTCATTGAGCTGCCACAACTGCCCGGACGTGGTTCAGGCGCTGAACCTGATGGCGGTGCTGAACCCGCGCATCCAGCACGTCACGATCGACGGCGGGCTGTACCAGAAGGAAGTCGAGGATCGCCAGGTGCTGGCGGTGCCGATGGTGTTCCTGAACGGCGAGCTTTTCGGTCAGGGCCGCATGGAGGCCGAAGGGATCGTCGCCAAGCTCGACAAGGGTGCCGCAGCGCGCGACGCGGTCAAGCTGAGCGCCAAGGCCCCTTACGACGTGCTGATCGTCGGCGGCGGCCCGGCCGGTGCCGCAGCGGCCGTGTACGCGGCGCGCAAGGGCATCCGCACCGGCGTGATGGCCGAGCGCTTCGGCGGTCAGACACTGGACACGCTGGGCATCGAGAATTTCATCTCGGTGCTGGAAACCGACGGGCCGAAATTCGCGATGGCGCTGGAGCAGCACGCAAAGCAGTACGGCGTCGACATCATGAATCTGCAACGCGCCGAGAAGTTGATCCCGGCGGACCCGGTGACCGGCCTGATCGAGGTGCAGCTCGCCAACGGCGGGTCGCTGAAGAGCAAGACCGTGATCCTGTCGACCGGCGCGCGCTGGCGCGAAGTCAACGTGCCCGGCGAGCAGCAATACCGCAATCACGGCGTGGCCTACTGCCCGCACTGCGACGGGCCGCTGTTCAAGGGCAAGAAGGTCGCGGTGATCGGCGGCGGCAACTCCGGCGTCGAGGCGGCGATCGACCTGGCAGGCCTCGTCGGCCACGTCACGCTGATCGAGTTCGGCGAGCAGTTGCGTGCCGATGCGGTGCTGGTCAACAAGCTGAAGAGCCTATCCAACGTCACCATCCACACCCAAGCCCAGACCACCGAGATCACCGGCGATGGCGCGAAGGTCAACGGCCTGACCTACACCGACCGCCCCACGGGCACGGCGCATCACGTCGAGCTCGAGGGTGTCTTCGTGCAGATCGGCCTGGTGCCGAACTCCGAGTGGCTGAAGGGCACGCTCGAACTGTCACGTCAAGGCGAGATCGTGGTCGATGCCCGCGGCCAGACCTCGCTGCCGGGCGTCTTCGCGGCGGGCGACGTGACCACGACGCCGTTCAAGCAGATCATCATCGCCACCGGTGAAGGCGCGAAGGCTGCCTTGAGCGCGTTCGATCACCTGATCCGCTCGTCGGCACCCGCGGCGGCACCGGCGCCGCAAGCCGCAACGGTCTGACATCGAGTGGAAGGCCGGCGAGCAGTCGATCTGCTCGCCGTGCCCTCTCAGGCGGTCCGCCCCGCCCCGTGGGCGCAGTGACGTGTCACTTGCGAACGCGGCAGATCGCCGTGACGACGGGGGTGACGCGCTGACCGCTGGAATTCACGATGTAGCCACGAGACCGGCCGTCGACGATGAAGGTCGGCGCAATGCGGGCAGCACCAGCGGCAATGTCGGCCGGGTTGCTGTCGAAGTCGAATTCGGCCTCGTCGCCGATCGCGCTCTCGAACGGGGTGGTGGCCGTTGCCGAACCGGATTCGAGCACCGCGCGATACGAACCCGGCGCAAGGTTGTTTCCGTCGACCGAGGCCTTGGAACGATTGCCGCGCTTTTCGCAGGTCACGCTGACATCGGCCGCCTGGGCGGCAAAGCTGACAAGCGTCAACGCGGCGATCGAGAGGAGGTGGGTGGACAGACGATGGGACATGGTGTGCTCCTGAATTCAAGGTGAGTTGCAAGGTCGTCGACCCGTGCCATTCATCGCGGTCGACACCCTTGATCCGCAGCGTCCGTGCCACACGCCCCATGAATCCAGAAACCAGTTCAACCCACTGTCGCCATTGAACATTATTTATCTGTAAGGCCTCGTAACGAGTGCCTTCTGCGCGAATTCACCCATCCGCCTGGGCGAGTTCACCCAGCCCGGACTTCACAGGGAATCGACGTGACGCAGAGCGTCGATCGTGCTGTCGGAGCAGCGAGCCAGCACCGACCGAAGCGCGGCTCCGGTATGACTGGCCAGCACTGTCACCAGATCTTCCGGCGTCGCTTTGGCCACCACACGGCCGCCGTGCGTCCCGCCTTCCGGCCCCAGGTCGATGACCCAGTCGGCTTCGGCGATCACATCCAAGTCGTGCTCGATGACGACCACGCTGTGCCCACCGTCGACCAGCCGGTGCAGCACGCGGATCAGCTTCTCGACATCGGCCATGTGCAGGCCCACCGTCGGCTCGTCGAGCACATACAAGGTGTGCGGCGCCTTGTTGCCGCGCCGTGTCACGTCGTCGCGCACCTTGGTCAGCTCGGTGACCAGCTTCAGGCGCTGCGCCTCGCCGCCGCTGAGCGTCGGCGAGGGCTGGCCCAGCGTCAGGTAGCCGAGGCCCACGTCCTTCATCAGGCGCAACGGGTGGCTGATCGCCGGCATGCTGGCGAAGAAGTCGACGGCCTCGTCGATCTCCATGCCGAGTACATCGCCGATGTTCTTGCCGCGCCAGGTCACCGCCAGCGTTTCCGGGTTGAAGCGCTGGCCGTGGCACTGGTCACAGGGGACCTTCACGTCGGGCAGGAAGCTCATCTCGATCGTGCGCAGGCCCTGGCCTTCGCAGGCCGGGCAGCGGCCTTCGCCGGTGTTGAAGCTGAAGCGGTTCGGCGCGTAGCCGCGCGCGCGCGACTCCAGCGTGTCGGCAAACAGCTTGCGGATCGTGTCCCAGAAGCCGATGTAGGTCGCCGGGCAACTGCGCGGCGTCTTGCCGATCGGCGTCTGGTCGACTTCGAGCACGCGATCGATGTAGCCCCAGCCTTCGATGCTGTCGCAGCCCTGCCATTTCGGTGAGCCGCCCTTCACGTTGATGAACTGCAGGTTGGCCAGCAACACGTCGCGGGCGAGCGTCGACTTGCCCGAGCCGCTGACCCCGGTGATGGCGACCAGCCGCTTCAGCGGCACGTCGACGGTCACCTGCTGCAGGTTGTGCAACGTCGCGCCCTGGATCGTCAG
>JARXKP010000005.1 GCA_030271615.1 Pseudomonadota bacterium | reverse complement strand
ACCATCGCCGAGATCGCAGACAGGCACCGGGTGTCGAAGAACCACCTGATGAAGATCGTCAACGATCTGGCGCGTCAGGGCGTCCTGGAAACCACGCGCGGGCGCGGAGGTGGCCTGCGTCTGCTGAAGGAGCCCTCGGCCCTGCGGGTCGGCGACGTGCTGCGCGCCGCCGAGACCGACTTCCGGATCGTCGAATGCTTCGACCCGGCCACCGACACCTGCACGCTGACGCCGGCTTGTCGATTGAAGGGCGTGCTTCGAGGTGCGCTGAACGCCTATTTCGCCGAACTCGATGCGGTGACGCTCGCGGACATTACCGGGTCGGGTCGCGGGGCCGGCCGGAGCGGTTCCGCTGCCGTCGGAACCGCCACGCGCACCACGCCGATGCGGGGCCCGAAGCCACGGCGCGCCAAGGTGCCGTCCTCGTCGCCCTGATCTGTGCGGGATGAAGTGCGCGTGCACTCGTGAAAAAAACGGTCGCCTGTAGGGTGACCCTGGTCTGCAGCCCCTCCGAGGCGCCGGCATCTGCCGGCCGGCGCGACGGGTTCAAGGCTTCTTGATGCGCGAGATCTTGGTGCCTTCGATGCTCAGGCTCGCCATCAGGCCTTGCTGGTCGAAGATGAACGCATAAGCGTCGTCCTTCATCGTCGACGTCGACAGATTCTTGGCAACGCCCTCGTTCATCACGACGACGGACGGTCCGACGCCGATTTCCCAGCCCTTCGTTTCCTGGACGTACTTCACGGCCTTGTTGCTCATCAGGAAGACCACGTAGCCGTAGGACTCCGCGCCCGCCTGCCAGCCCCACGACGCCGACACCGAATTGAAGTAACCGGCAAACACCGAATTCTTGGTCAGCACGCCTTCGCCGTAGCTTCCGCCGAACACCAGACCGGCCTTGATGATCTTGGGGAACACCAGGATGGCCTTGGCCTTCTTGGACAGTGTTTCCGCTACGGGGTTGGTCTTGTACAGGGCTTGCAAGGCCTGGGCAGCATCCTTGTTCAAGTCTTCCGCCGTGGCTGCGTTCGCCGGGCCGGTCCATGCAAAGACGGAGGTGGCCGCGGCGGTTGCGAGGATGAGTTTCAGGGTGTCGCGTCGAATGAGTTTCATGGTGCTTCCTTCAAGGGGGGTGATTCAAGTGACCAACCTTAGGCGTGATGCGCCGCGGTGACTGTTCGTCAGCGCACAGACGCATGGATCGGTGGCGCGCACCGTGCGTGGTCTCGAACATCCACCGACCTCGGAGCTCCGCGATGACCTATTCGACCCTGATGGTGCACCTGGAACTGGGCCGCTCGAACGCCGGTCTGTTGAAGATCACGGGCCAGCTGGCGCAGCGCTTCCATGCCGCCGTCATCGGCATCGCCGCGTGCCAGCCGATGCCTATGGCGTACAGCGAAGGGTTCGTCTCGGCGGACCTGATCGAGCAGGATCGAGCCGGCATCGCGCGTGCGATGGAGGAGACCGAAGCCGAGTTCCGCGGCGCGCTTCAATCGCGCGTGGCCCTGCTCGAATGGCGCTCGACACAGATCTACGCGTCGATCTCCGATTACCTCGCACAGGAGGCGCGCAGCGCGGACCTGATCATCACCCGCGCGCCATCCGGCGATCAGTTCGACGCGTCGCGGTCGCTCAGCACGGGCGACCTCGTGATGCACGCCGGGCGACCGGTGCTGATCGTGCCGGCGGCCGCCGGAACCCCGGCATTCGATCGTGTCGTCGTCGCCTGGAAAGACACGCGCGAGGCCCGGCGGGCAGCCTGCGACGCGCTGCCGTTGCTGAAGGCGGCAACCGAGGTCTGCGTGGTCGAGATCGCCGCCGAAGACGAGTTGACCGAAGCCCGGATGCGCCTGAACGACGTGGTCGGCTGGCTGCATCGGCACGGCGTGCAGGCGACATCGCTGGCGGAGGTATCCAGCGACGACAACGCGGCGGCGCTGATCGCCATCGCACACGAGCGCCGGGCCGACGTGATCGTTGCCGGTGCCTACGGCCACAGCCGGCTGCGCGAATGGGCGCTGGGCGGCATGACGCGCGACCTGCTCCATCCCGCCGACCGCTGCTCGCTCGTCTCGCATTGACGACCGGCTCCCGATAACCTGAAGCGCCATGACCACCGACACCCTCGCACCCGAACTGCTGCGCCGCATCGACGCCTACTGGCGGGCCGCCAACTACCTGTCGGTCGGGCAGATCTATCTCGCCGACAACCCGCTGCTGAAGCGGCCGCTGGCGCTCACCGACATCAAGCACATGCTGCTCGGGCATTGGGGCACGACGCCGGGGCAGAACTTCGTCTACGCGCACCTGAACCGCGTGATCCGGCAGAACGACCTGAACATGATCTTCGTCTCGGGCCCGGGGCACGGCGGGCAGGTGGTGGTCGGCAACACCTACCTCGAAGGCAGCTACAGCGAGGTCTATCCGCACATCAGCCGCGACGAGGCCGGGCTGCGCAAGCTGTTCAAGCAGTTCTCGTTTCCGGGTGGCATCCCGAGTCATGCGTCGCCCGAATGCCCGGGCTCGATCCACGAGGGCGGCGAGCTGGGCTATTCGCTCAGTCACTCGTTCGGCGCGGTGTTCGACAACCCCGACCTGATCGTCGCCTGCGTGGTTGGCGACGGCGAGGCCGAGACCGGACCGCTCGCGACCGCCTGGCATTCGAACAAGTTCCTCGACGCGGCGACCGACGGCGCGGTGCTGCCGATCCTGCACCTCAACGGCTACAAGATATCGAACCCCACCGTGCTGGCGCGCATCACGCCGGAGGAGCTCGACCAGTTCCTTCGCGGCTGCGGCTGGACGCCGCTGTACGTCGAGGGGCACGAGCCCGCGCCGATGCACCAGGCGATGGCCGCGGCACTCGACGAGGCGCTGCGGCAGATCCACGACATCCAGCGCGACGCGCGCGACCATGGCAAGACGGTGCGGCCGCGCTGGCCGATGATCGTGCTGCGGTCTCCGAAGGGCTGGACCGGGCCGAAGGAGGTCGACGGCCTGCCGGTGGAAGGCACCTTCCGCGCGCACCAGGTGCCGCTGTCCGACCCGGCGAGCCACCCCGGGCACCTGCAGCAGCTCGAGGACTGGCTGCGCAGCTACCGACCCGAGGAACTGTTCGACGCGCAGGGCCGGCTGAGGCCCGAACTGGCCGAGCTGGCCCCGGTGGGCGACCGACGCATGGGCGCGAATCCGCATGCCAACGGCGGACGTCTGCTGCAAGACCTGACGCTGCCCGACTTTCGCGACTACGCGACGGCGGTTCCGGCGCCCGGCACACCCGGTGCCGGCGACACGCGGGTGCTCGGGCCGTTCCTGCGCGACGTGGCGGCGCTCAACGAATCGAATCACAACTTTCGCGTCTTCGGTCCCGACGAGACGCTCTCCAACGGCCTGGGTGCGCTGTTCGAGACCACCGCCCGCCAGTGGGATGCCGCCACGGTGCCGGGCGATGAATTCCTGGCGCCGGCCGGCCGGGTGATGGAGATGCTCAGCGAACACCAATGCGAAGGCTGGCTCGAGGGCTACCTGCTGACCGGGCGGCACGGGCTGTTCAACAGCTACGAAGCCTTCATCCACCTCGTCGACTCGATGTTCAACCAGCACGCGAAGTGGCTGAAGGTCACCGACCACCTGCCGTGGCGGCGGCCCATCGCGTCGCTGAACTACCTGCTGACCTCGCACGTCTGGCGCCAGGACCACAACGGCTTCAGCCACCAGGACCCGGGCTTCATCGACCACGTGGTGAACAAGAAGGCCGAGGTGGTGCGCGTGTACCTGCCGCCCGACGCCAACTGTCTGCTGTCGGTGATGGACCACTGCCTGCGCAGCCGGCAGTACGTCAACGTGGTCGTCTGCGGCAAGCACCCGGCACCGCAGTGGTTGTCGATGGACGCCGCGGTCGCGCACTGCACCGCGGGCATCGGCATCTGGGAGTGGGCGGGCAACGAAGTCGCCGGCAGCGGGCGGTCGCCCGACCTGGTGATGGCCTGCTGCGGCGACGTGCCCACGCTCGAGACGCTGGCCGCTGTGTCGCTGCTGCGCGAGCATCTGCCCGACCTGACGATCCGTGTCGTCAACGTCGTCGACCTGATGCGGCTGCAACCCGACACCGAGCACCCGCACGGGTTGAGCAGCGCGGCGTTCGATGCGCTCTTCACGACCGACCGGCCGGTCGTCTTCGCGTACCACGCGTACCCGGGGCTGATCCACCAGCTGACCTACCGCCGAACCAACCACGGCAACCTGCACGTGCGCGGCTACAAGGAGGAAGGCACGATCACCACGCCGTTCGACATGCCGGTGCGCAACGACATGGACCGTTTCCACCTGGCGATGTCGGCGATCGATCGGCTGCCGCGGACCGGCGAGGCCGGCGCCCGCGCGAAGCGGCTGTTCGAGTCCCGGCTGGTGGCGCATCGGGCCTACATCAACGAGAACGGCCAGGACATGCCGGAGATTCGCGAGTGGGCTTGGCGCAGCCGCACCCCCACCCCATGAGTGCCTCGTGGCCGAACGATCGGTGGGCGCCTCTCGGTGAAACAGCGATGGCGCTGATGGCCGATGACAAGGGCCTGCTGGCGATCGACGAGAGCAACGCCACCTGCAACAAGCGCTTTGCGCAGATCGGCATCGCACAGACCGAAGACGCGCGTCGCGCCTATCGCGAGCTGATCGTGACCACGCCGGGGCTCGGCGAATCCATCAGCGGCGTGATCCTGTACGACGAGACGATCCGCCAGCGGACGCAGAGCGGGCGGCCGTTCGTCGACGTGCTGATCGACGCCGGCATCGTTCCGGGCATCAAGGTCGACATCGGTGCCCAGGACCTGGCCGGGCACCCGGGCGAGAAGATCACCGAAGGCCTCGACGGTCTGCGTGATCGCCTGCTGGCGTACCGGGCAATGGGCGCGCGATTCGCCAAGTGGCGCGCGGTGATCGGCATCGGTCCGGTCGATGCGTGCCTGCCCACCGGCGGTGCCATCGAGGCCAACGCGCACGCGCTGGCCCGCTACGCCGCGCTGTGCCAGGAGGCCGGGCTGGTGCCCGTGGTCGAGCCGGAGGTGCTGATGGAGGGCAGCCACACGCTGGATCGCTGCCGTGAAGTGACCGAGGCGGTGCTGCGAGCGGTGTTCGAACAGCTCTCTCGTCAGCGCGTGGTGCTCGAGTCGATGATCCTGAAGCCGAACATGGTGCTGCCCGGACTGGGCTGCGGCACCCAGCCCTCGGTGGAGGAGGTCGCCGATGCGACGGTGGTCTGTCTGCGGCGCGTCGTGCCCGCGGCGGTGGCCGGCATTGCCTTCCTGTCGGGCGGCCAGTCCGCCGAACTCGCGTCGGCCCGCTTGAACGCGATGAACGCCCGCTTCAAGGCACCGACGGAATCGTCCACGACGCGGCTGCCGTGGCCGCTGTCGTTTTCGTTCGCGCGCGCCATCCAGCAGCCGGCGCTGGCGATCTGGAAGGGCGAGGAAACCCATCGCCAGGCCGCGCAGCAGGCGCTGAGGGACCGCGCCACCTGCAACCGGGAGGCCCGCCGCGGCGAGTACGACGCGGCCCTGGAAGCGACGTGAAGCCGCTGCAGCTGTTCCTGATCCGGCATGGTGAAACCGCGTGGTCGCTCACCGGCCAGCACACCGGCCGCACCGACATTGCGCTGACGCCTCACGGCGAAGACATGGCCCGACGACTGGCCCCCTGCCTCGCAGGCATTCACTTCGACCGCGTGCTGACCAGCCCCCGCCGGCGCGCGAGCACGACCTGCGAGCTGGCCGGCTTTGCGGCGACCGACATCGAGCCCGACCTCGCCGAGTGGGACTACGGCGACTACGAAGGCCAACGCTCGGCGCAGACGCGCCAGGCCCATCCGGACTGGGATGTGTGGCGCGACGGTTGCCCGGGCGGTGAACGACCGGCCGACGTTGCCGGGCGTGCCGATCGACTCATTGCGAGGCTGTCGACGCGGGGCGGAAACATCGCGCTCTTCTTGCACGGACAGTTCGGGCGCGTGCTGGCCGCGCGCTGGATCGGGTTGCCGGCGGCAGCCGGTCGGCACCTGCTGCTCAAGCCGGCGTCCATCAACGTGCTGGGCTGCGAGCCGGACCACGCCGATGGGCGCGTCATTGCCTTGTGGAATGCCGACCCGTCGTCGCCGTGGGGCGGCGTCTGAGCGCGGCGATCCGCTTCGCAGTCGTCACTTGGCGGGCGTGACGTTCCCCGCGGGATCGAGCCGTCGATTCTGTGTGCTGGCGTAGAAGCGCATTCGAGCCGGTTCAACTGGGCTGCCTCCATGCCGGATCGAGCGTCGCGGCGGCGCACTTCTCGCGCAGGCGCCCCATCAGCGCGCCCCACGAGCTGACGAAACCCGCAACGCCTTCGCGCTGCAGCCGGGCTGCGAGCGCGTCGTCGTCGATGCCCTCGCGCCTGAATTCATCGAGCACCGCGTCGGCGTAGCCTCCGTCGGCGGGCAGCATCGCGCCGACCCGGCCGTGATCGGCGAATGCGAGCAGTGTCGATTCGGGCAGCGTGGCGATGGTGCCGGGTGCGGCCAGCGCCTCGACATACAGCGTGTCCGGCGACCGCGGGTCCTTGCTGCCGGTGGACGCCCACAGCAGGCGCTGCGGTTGCGCACCGGCGGCGGCGAGGCGCTGCCAGCGCTGCGATGCGAGCAGTTCGCGATGCGCCCGGTAGGTTCGCATCGCGATCGCGATGCCGAGCCGGTTGTGGAATGGCGGCGAGATGCCCTCGCTGAGCGCGGCATCCCAGCGACCGACGAACATCGACGCCACCGAGGCGACTTTCAGATCGAGGCCGGCGGCACGGCGTCGCTCGAGGGCCCGCAGGTGGGCTTCGGCCGCAGCCGCCCAGTGCTCGCGCGAGAACAGCAGCGTCACGTTGACCGGCGTGCCTTCGAAGATCGACTGTTCCACTGCCACCAGACCCGCCGCCGTGCCCGGGATCTTGATCAACAGGTTCGGCCGGCCGGCGCGCGCATGCAGCAGCGCCGCGGCCTCGATGGTGGCCGCGCTGTCGTGGGCGAGCAGTGGCGACACCTCGAGCGAGACCCAGCCGTCGCGGCCGCTGCTCGCGTCGAATGTCGGTCGGAACAGGTCGGCGGCGCGGGTCAGGTCCTGCAGCGCCAGTTCGAAGAACAGCGCCTCGTCGCGCAGGCCGAGTGCCAGTGCGTGTCCGATCGCCTCGTCGTACGCGTGGCCGTGGCCGATCGCGTGCTCGAAGATCGTCGGGTTCGATGTCAGACCGGTCACCGACAGCTCGGCGATGTAGCGGGCGAGGGTGCCGCGGTCCAGCAACTCGCGATCGATCTGGTCGAGCCACAGGCTCTGTCCGGCGTCGTGCAGGGCTTGCGTGTGAGGACTCATCGCGTCTCCTGGGATTCAGCGGTGGTGAAGGGATCAGGCCTGCTGACTGACGGTCCGGCGAAAGCGCGCGAGCGACAGCACGAACAGCACGCTGCCAATCGCGAGGATCGCGAGCAGCTGCGGCCACACCACCGTGAGACCCGCGCCGCGGAACAGGATCGCCTGGCTGGCCGCGATGAAGTGGGTGGTGGGGGCGGCCAGCATCACCATCTGCACGAACTCCGGCATGCTCTCGCGTGGCGAGGCGCCGCCCGACAGCATCTGCAACGGCAGCAGCACCAGCACCAGCAGCATGCCGAACTGCGGCATCGAGCGTGCCACCGTGGCGAGGAAGATGCCCATCGCGGTGGTGGCGAACAGGTGCGCTGCGGCGACCGCCATGAACAGCAGCAGCGAGCCCTCGATCGGCACGCGCAGCGCACCCTGCACCACGAACACCAGCGCGATCATCGCGGCCAGCAGCACCACCAGCCCCATCGACCAGATCTTGGCGCTCATGATCTCGGCGGGCGTCACCGGCATCACCAGCAGGTGCTCGAGCGTGCCGTGCTCGCGCTCGCGGATCAGTGCCGCACCGGTCAGGATGATCGACAGCATGGTCACGTTGTTGATGATCTCCATCAGCGCACCGAACCACATCGTGTCGAGGTTCGGGTTGAAGCGCATGCGCAGCGCGAGGTCGACCGCAGGGGCCGCACTGCTGTGGAAGTGGCGGACGAATTCGGAAACCTCGGTGGCCACGATCTGCTGCACGTAGCTGCTGCCGACGAAGGCCTGGCTCATGAACGTGGCGTCGACGTTGAGCTGCAGCGCGGGTGCGCGACCGGCCAGCACGTCGCGCTGGAAGCCGGGCGGGATGTCGAGCGCGAAGGTGTAGGCGCCGCGGTCCATGCCGGCGTCGACCTCGGCGAGGCTCACCATCGCGGGCGTGCGAAAGCGCGGCGGGAAGAAGCTCGAGATGAGCCGCGCGGACAGCGGCGAGCCGTCCTCGTCGACGATCGCGATCGACGCGTTGTGCAGGCTGTCGGGCAGCGCGGTCGCCGCGACGAAGATCGACACGCTGAAGGTGTAGACGATCAGCACCATCATCATCGGTTCGCGGGCCAGGCTCCACAGCTCCTTGATGCCCAGCCGATAGACGTTGCCGAGCATCAGGACTCCTGCTTCTTCAGCAGCGCGATCGCCGAGCCGATGATCACCGGCGCGGCCAGCAGCAGCGGCCAGAACGACGAGGCCAGGGCGCCGAGGCCGAGCGCCTTGTTGAAGATGCCTCGGCTGATGATCAGGAAATGCGTGGCCGGGTAGATGCGCCCGATGAAGGCGCCGACGCCCTCGAGCGACGACACCGGGTTCAGCAGGCCGGCGAACTGCACGCAGGGGATGATCGTGACGATCATCGTCACGAACAGCGCCGCGATCTGGCTGCGGGTGAAGGCCGAGGCGAACAGGCCGATGCCGGTCGAGCAGAACGAGAAGAGCAGCGCTGCCAGCGCCAGCGCACCAAAGCTGCCCTTGACCGGCACGCCGAAGAGGGTCACCGCCATCGCGGTCATCAGCAGGAAGTTGAGCATCGCCAGCGCGATGTAGGGCAGCTGCTTGCCGAGCATGAACTCGCTGCGCGTGACCGGCGTGACGTACAGGTTGATGATCGAGCCGAGTTCCTTTTCGCGCACCACCGAGAGCGCCGCCAGCATCGCCGGAATCATCATCAGCAGCAGCGGGATCACCGCCGGCACCATCGCCGGCAGGCTCTTCACGTCGGGGTTGTAGCGAAAGCGGGTTTCCAGCGTGCTCGGCGCGGTCGGCACGTGGCCGGTCTGCTGCGCCACCTGCTGCACCAGCCACTGCTGGTGCATCGCCAGCACATAGCCGCGCACGGTTTCCGCCCGCGTCGGCATCGCGCCGTCGACCCAGGCACCGACCTGCACCGGCGTGTTGCGCTGGAGGTCGCGCGCGAAGCCGGACGGGATCTCGAGGGCCAGCGACAGCTCGCCCGATCGCATGCGCCGGTCGAGGTCGGCGTAGTCGGTGATCGGCGCGTGCTCGATGAAGTAGCGCGAACCCGACAGGTTCAGCGCGTAGTTCTGGCTGGTGCCGGTCTGATCGCGATCGAGCACGGCGTAGCTCAGGTTCTCGACGTCGAGGCTGATGCCGAATCCGATGATCAGCATCAGCAGCGCGGTGCCGAGCAGCGCGAGCGTGGCGCGCACCGGGTCGCGCTGCAGTTCGAGTGCTTCGCGACGGGTGTAGCTGAGCGCGCGGGCCGGACTGAAGCCGCGATGCCGCAGGACATCGCTCGGCGCACGCTTCGCTTCGACGGGTGCCGCAGCAACCGGCGCGGCGCCGTCGCTGTGGGCCGAAGCGTCCTTCAGGTATGCGATGAAGGCCTGTTCCAGCGTGTGCGTGCTGCGCGAGCGCACCACCGCCTGCGGGCTGTCGGTCACCAGCACATGGCCGGCGTCCATCAGCGAGATGCGGTCGCAGCGTGCCGCCTCGTTCATGAAGTGGGTCGAGATGAAGATCGTCACCCGGTCGTGGCGCGACAGGTCGATCATCAGCTGCCAGAACATGTCGCGCGCGATCGGGTCGACACCCGAGGTCGGCTCGTCGAGGATCAGCAGTTCGGGCCGGTGCTGCACTGCCACCGCCAGCGACAGCCGCTGGCGCACGCCCAGCGGCACGTTACCGGGCAGGCTGTCGACCACCTCGGTGAGGCCGAAGCGCGCCACCATCTCGTCAACGCGCGCCGCGATCTCGGGCTCGGGCAGACTGAACAAGCGCGCATGCAGCACCAGGTTCTGGTGCACCGTCAGTTCGCCGTAGAGCGAGAACGCCTGCGACATGTAGCCGACGCGGCGGCGCGCCGACAGGTCCTGCGCGTCGACCGGTTGGCCGAACAGCAGCGCCTGGCCTTCACTGGCGGGCAGCAACCCGGTCAGCATCTTCATCGTGGTCGACTTGCCGCAGCCGTTGGAGCCGAGAAAGCCGAAGATCTCGCCGCGCCGGATGCGGAAATCGACATGGTCGACCGCGAGGAAGTCGCCGAAGCGTCGGGTCAGCCCTTGTGCCTCGATCGCGAACCCATCCGGGTTCGCTTGCGTCAGCGGCGGCACCACCACCTCGCGGTGGCCGCGCCGCTGCGCCTCGGGCAGCAAGGCGATGAACGCCGCCTCGAGCGTCGCGTGCCCGCTGCGCGCCCGCAGTTCGGCCGGCGTGCCGGTGGCGAGCACGCGGCCGGCGTCCATCGCGACCAGCCAGTCGAAGCCGTCGGCCTCTTCCATGTACGCGGTGGCGACGATCACGCTCATGCCGGGTTGGCTGGCGCGCAGGCGCCCGATCAGATCCCAGAACTGCGCGCGTGACAGCGGGTCGACCCCGGTGGTCGGCTCGTCGAGGATCAGCAGCGCCGGGTCGTGGATCAGCGCGCAGCACAGCCCCAGCTTCTGCTTCATGCCGCCCGACAGTTGTCCGGCCGGGCGCGCCAGGAAGGCGTGCAGGCCGGTGCTGGTGGTCAGCTCGTCGATGCGGCGCCGGCGCTCGGCCGCATCGTGGCCGAACAGGCGTCCGAAGAACTGCAGGTTCTCCTCGACCGACAGCGTTGCGTAGAGGTTCTTGCCGAGGCCCTGCGGCATGTAGGCGATGCGCGCGCAGACCTCGTCGCGGTGGCGTGTGGTGGCCACGTCGCCGCCGAGCACGTCGATGCGGCCCTGCTGCACGGCGCGCGCGCCGGCCAGCAGCGACAGCAGGCTCGACTTGCCGACGCCGTCCGGCCCGATCAGGCCGACCATGCCGCCGACCGGAATGTCCAGATCGATGCCGTCGAGCGCGAGCTTGCGGCGGTAACGCAGCGACACGCCGCGGAGGCGGACCACCGGGGGCGCAGGCGCGAGCGCTTCGGCGCGCGGTGTCAACGGGTTCACGGCGGTACCTTCACCGCCAGTTCGGCCGGCCACGGCGCCTGCGGGTCGAGCTTGACCCAGGCCACGCCGGGCAGCCCGGTCTTGACCAGCTTCACGTGCTTGATCAGCAGTTCGCGGTCGAGCTGCGCCTTGACGCGGAACATCAGCTTCTGCCGCTCGCTGGCGGTCTCCACCGTCTTCGGCGTGAACTGCGCGGTGCTGGCGACGAACGAGACCTTGCTGGGGATCGTGTACTGCGGCGCGGCGTCGAGCACGATGTGCACGTCGCTGCCGAGCGCAAGCCGGCCGGCCACGTCCTCGGGCACGAAGAAGGTCATGTACACGTCGGCGAGGTCGACCAGGTTCAGCACCTTGCCGCCGGGTGCCAGCACCTCACCGGGTTGCGCGATGCGGTACTGCACGCGGCCGGCACGCGGCGCAACGAGCCCGCTGTCGTCGATGTCGGCGGTGATGCGGCTCACCGTGGCCTCGGCTGCGGTGACGGTGGCGCGCGCCCCGGCCACCTGGGCGACTGCGGCGGTGATCGCGGCCTGCGCCGCCGCGACCTGGGCCCCGGCCGCCAGCACCGAGGCCTGGGCGATTCGCGCCCGCGCCCGGTCGTCATCGAGTTCCTGCGTCGACGAGGCGCCTTCGCGCTCCAGGGTCTGCGAGCGGCCGAGCCGCAGGTTCGCGGCGGCGAGTTCGCTTTCGCGCTGCGCCACCCCGGCGAGCGCCGCCTGCCGCTCGCTCTGGCGTGCCGCCACCTGCGCCTGCGCGCTGGCCACCGTGGTCACCGCCTGCTGGCGCCGCGCCTCGGCTTCATCGCGCTGCGCCTCCAGGGTGACCACCTGCATGTGTGCCAGCGTCTGGCCGGCAACGACGAAATCGCCTTCGTCGACGAGGATGTCCTGCACCCGCCCGCCGAGCTTGGCCGACACATCGATCTCGGTGGCCTCGATACGGCCGTTGCCGCTGGTGAAGCCTTTGCCCGGGCCGTGCGGCCGCAGCATCTGCCAGGCGACGCCCGCCACCACCGCCAGTGCCACGACAACGGCCGCGGCGATCAGCGGTGTCTTCCAGCGGGTCAGGAACGACGGGGTCGGTGTCTTGGGCGTCGGTGGCGTCGGGGTCGGCGCTCCCTGGGGGGCGTTCGGGGTCATCGGGGGATTCATCGGGTGAGCGGGCCGGCGGGTGGGTTCGGGGTGAGGGTGGATTCGGGCTGGGCGGCCGCGGCACTGGCGTCCGGTACCGGCGCCAGCGCCATCGATCCGCCGCCCAGCGCCGCGTACAGCGCGACGCGGCTGGCCAGCAGCGCGCGGCGGGTCTGCACCAGCGCCTGCTCGGCAACCAGCAGATCGCGCTGGGCGTCGAGCACGTCGAGGAAGGCGGCGGCGCCCTGGTCGTAGCGCAGTTGCGAGAGTCGTGCCCGCTCGGCCTGCGTGAACAGCGCCGCGCGCGCGGTCGTCAACTGCTCGTCGAGCCAGCGCCGTGCCGACAGCGCGTCGTTGACGTCGCGGAACGCGCCCTGCACCGTCTGCTCGTAGTTCGCCACCGCCAGCTCGCGGCGGGTTTCGGCCAGGCTCAGGTTGTTGCGCAGGCGCCCGCCGTCGAAGAGTGGCAGCGAGATGCTCGGCATGAAGCTCCAGCTCTGGCTGCCCGACGCGAAGAGCCCGTCGAGCTCGGCGCTGGCGGTGCCCAGGCTGCCGGTCAGCGCCACGCGTGGAAAGAATGCGGCCCGGGCGGCTGCGATGCTCGCGTGCGTCGCCTTCAACCGGTGCTCGGCGGCGACGACGTCGGGGCGCTGCGTCAGCAGCTCCGAAGGCAACCCGGGGCGCAATTCGGCCATCAGGTGGCGTTCGTCGAGCAGCGGTGCGGCAGCGGTTTCCACCAGCGGCGCGCCGACCAGCAGGGTCAGCGCCTGGCGCTGTGCGGCGCGCGCCTGTTCGAGCTGCGTGCCCAGTGCCTCGGCCTGGCTGAGCAGCGTCTGCACCTGGGTCAGCGCGAGCCGCGAGGTCGAGCCGACCTCGACGCGGCGCGTGAAGATGCGCAGGCTTTCGCGGCGGCTGGCGATGGTCTGGCGCGCCAGCACCAGGCGCTCGTCGGTTTCGCGTGATTGCAGGTCGCTGTTGACGACCTGCGCGATCAGCGCAATCGTGGCGGCGCGCCGCGCCTCGTCGGTGGCCAGGTAGGTCTCGAGCGCGGCGTCCTGCAGGCTGCGCACACGGCCCCAGAAATCGATCTCCCAGCTCGCCACGCCCAGCGCCACCTGGTACTCGCTGCCGATCAGCGGGCGGCCGGTCAGGTTCAGATCGGCCGGCGTGCGCGAGCGGCTCTCCCCGGCCTGCGCGTTCAGGGTCGGCCAGCGGTCGGCGCCCTGGATGCCGTAGGCGGCGCGTGCCTCCTGCACCCGCAGCAGCGCCACCCGGAGGTCGCGGTTGTGGGCCAGCGCCTGCGCCACCAGCGCCTGCAGCCGCGGCTCGACGAAGTAGTCGCGCCAGCCGACCGCAGCCGCGTTGTCGCCGGTCGCGGGACCATCTTCCGCGTAGTGCGCGGCCACCGGCAGGGCGGGCGCGCCATAGGGCAGGGCCGTCGACGCACAGCCGACGAACCCCAGACCGCTTACCGCGCAGGCCGCCGCCGCGCCGATGCGTCGCAGGGCGCGGCTCGGCCTGCACGGCGAGCGGCGGGTGGGGAAAGTCGGCAGGGTGACTGGCAGGACGGTCGAAGGGGAGGTCATGCGGGTTTCGTCGGCAGCGACTCGTTCGAGTCGCGGGAACAGCCCGCAACAACCGACCGGTAAGCACTTTGCGAGGCTGCGCGCAAAGCCGGCTTCGATCTGTGCGCCAGCGAACAGTCGTCGGGAGCGACTCGGGCGATCATGATTGTCAATGCCTCGGCAAGTTCACGCCACCCCGTTGATGACGAGTTCTGGTCGTGTCCTGCCAGGTTCAATCGACCCGACCTTGAGGAGTCCCCCATGGCCATCCAGCCACTGCCGACCCTCGCTGATTCGATCGAGCGCGGGACGCTGTTTTCCCAGCGCTCCCCGGTCTGCCTGCCGGACCGGGGCGACGTGGAGACAACATGATCAACCGCCAGCGTTTCCTGCGATCTTCCGCGGCACTGGCCGGCGCACCGCTGCTCGGCGCCTGCTCGGCGAACACCGGAGTCGACGGCTACGAAGCAGCGGTGCGCAGCACCTGGCGCGCCGGGCCCGCAGCGATTCCGCCAGGCGAGGTCGGCCTGCTGCAGCGCGAACTGGTGCGTTGCGCGACCCTGGCCCCGTCGAGTCACAACACCCAGTGCTGGCGGTTCCGGCTGTCGGCGCAGGCAATCGAGGTGCAGGCTGATCTGTCGCGACGCTGTCCGGTGGTCGATCCGGACGATCACCACCTGCACGTCTCGCTCGGCTGCGCGACCGAGAACCTGTTGCAGGCCGCGCGGGCGCACGGCTTGCGCGGCTTCGCGCGGTACACACCGGGTGGTGGCGGTGGCGGTGTGGTCACCATTGCGCTGGAACCCGGTGCGGTGGCGGTGTCGCCGCTGTTCCTCGCGATCCCCGAGCGGCAGTGCAGCCGCTCGGTGTATGACGGCCGGGCGCTGTCGAACGACGAGTTGCGTCTGCTCGAACGCGCCGGCACCGGCGACGGTGTGTCGTTGCGCCTGCTGACCGAGCGGCCGGCGGTCGAGCAGGTGCTCGAGTACGTGGTCGCGGGCAATACCGCGCAAGTGAATGACCGTGCCTTCGTTGATGAGCTGAAGGCGTGGATCCGCTTCAGCCGCGACGAGGCGGTGCGAACCGGAGACGGCCTGTATTCGGGGGCTTCTGGCAACCCGCTCGTGCCGCGCTGGCTGGGGCGCCGGCTGTTCGGCGCCTTCTTCACGGTCGGCAGCGAGAACGACAAGTACGCGGCTCAGGTGCGCAGCTCAGCCGGCCTCGCGGTCTTCGTGTCCGAGGTCGACGACCCGGCGCACTGGGTCGAGGCCGGGCGCTGCTACCAGCGCTTCGCGCTGCAGGCCACCGCACTGGGCATCCGCAACGCGATGCTGAACCCGCCGGTCGAGGTGGCCACCTTGCGTCCGCAGTTTGCCGGCTACCTTGGCATCGGCGCTCGCCGTCCCGACCTGCTGGTGCGCTTCGGCCGCGGGCCGATGATGCCGCGCTCGCTGCGGCGTCCGCTCGACACGATGTTGACGTGACGGCAGCGCGCTGATTCGAGAGATTGAATGGGGGCAGCGTCCCGGCGGCCCATGTTGCGGGGCGTATGGCCCCCTACCCGTGGCCCGCAGGCTCGATGGGGCCGAAGGTCGACGCGGCCTGCCGCTTCGTCCGCGACACCGGCAATCGTGCGGTGATCGGCTCGCTCGACGACATCGAGGACATGCTGGCGGGCCAGGCCGGCACGCAGGTCTGCCCGGCCGATCAGGGCGGGCTCGACGTGCTGTGATGGCGCGCGATCACGCGCTGTAGCGGGCCTCCTGCAGATCGATCTCGCGCACGAGGCGGCGCAGCGCCAGCTCGCCGACATCGTGAAGGCGGCCGAAGCGCAGGATCTCGTCGCGCTCGGCCCTGAGCCCGGCGACGCGCAGGTGCCGTTCGATGTCGTTCGCCCGCTGCTGCAGTGCCGGGGCGGTGCCGTCATCGGCATCGCGGTCGGCTCTCAGCCGGTACATCTCGAGGACGCGCGCCGAGGCATCGGCGCACAGCGTCGCGTCGTCGCCGGCCGCCGCCAGCGCCTGGCATGCGGCTTCAACCGCCATCATCGCGGCCGTGGTGCCGGCGCTTCTGATCCGTTGATCGTCGTCAGGGCCCGGCGCCTGCGCCGTGCGCTGCAGACCCTGCAGCGTGGCAGGCAGCGCCACGCTGGCGAGCAGCAGCGACACGACGATGACCCCGGCGGCGAGGACGATCGCCAGGTCGCGCCCCGGGAAGGGCGTGCCGTCGGCCGCTTGCAGCGGCAGCGTCAGCACACCGGCCAATGTGATGACCCCGCGCACGCCAGCCAGCGACATCGCGAGCACGACCCGGGCTTGGGAGCCGGATGTGCCGAGCTGCGTGGCGCTGCCGTGCCGGCGGTTGCCGATGTCGCCGACCTTCACCGACACCCAGACCCAGGAGAATCGCAGCGCGGCCAGCGCGACCACGATGACTACCACGTAGAACACCAGCCAGCCGGGGTCCCGGTGGCCAGTGAGCAGCACGGTGCGCGGCGCTGCCTTCACGATGGCCGGGATCTGCTCGCCGAGCAGCACGAAGATGCTGCCGTTGGCGGCCAGTTGCAGCATGTCCCAGACGGCGGTGCGGCGGATGCGCGTGATCGCTTGCCAGTCCGAGTGCGGGGTGAAATCCATCGCGATGCCGGCGGCGACCGCCGCCAGGATGCCCGAGGCGCCGATCTGCTCGGCCAGCAGGTAGGCGCCGAACGGGATCAGCAGCGTGATCAGGATCTGTGCGCCGCCGTCGTCGCCCACCAGATCGACTGAAGCCGAGGCCGACTTCGTCACGGCCCAGGTCACCGCGATACCGGTCGCGAGGCCGCCCAGCGCCACCCACGCGAAGCTGACCAGCGCGTCGGACAGCGCGAACGATCCGCTCAGTGCCGCGACGACCGCAAAGCGCATGCATACCAGGCCGGAAGCGTCGTTGAACAGGGATTCGCCTTCGAGGATGCGCCGCATCCGCGGTGGCATCGGCGTGCGTGCGGCGATCGCCGACACCGCAATCGGATCGGTCGGCGAGATCACCGCGGCCAGCGCGAACGCCACCGGCAGCGGCAGCGCCGGAATCAGCGCGTGGATCAGCAGCCCGACGCCGAGCACGGTGAACACCACCAGCCCGAGCGCCAGCCGCAGGATGCTGGGCACCTCGCGCCTCAGTTCGTCCTTCGGGATGCGCCAGCCGTCGAGGAACAGCAGCGGCGGCAGCAGCAGCACGAAGAAAACCTCGGGGTCGAGCGCGACCGAGGTCAGCCCGGTCGAGTAGATCGCCGCGCCGAGCGCGATCTGCACCAGCGGCAGCGGTGCGCGGGTCAGTCGCGCCACGAAACGGCCGACCACCACCGCGAGCAGCATGACGAGGGCAACGACGGTGGATTGCATGCGATCAGGTTCGGGAGGCGTGGGTGTCTGCCGGGCGCGGCCTGCGGCCAGGACCCATGCCGCCAAGTGGTTCGACAGCTTCGCGTTATCGCGGCAGGCCAATCGGCCGTCTGTGCGTTGGCGAACCGTCGACCGGCGCGCCTGCCGAACGTGCGCTCTCGCACAGACGCTGCGATGGCGAGCTCCTACAACCGCCCTTCAGGCCGCTCGCCGCAACGGCGAGCGCCTCCACTCTGAAGGACACGCACCATGAAGAAAACCCTGTTGATCGCAGCCCTCGGCCTGGCCGTCTCTGCCATGGCGGCGACTCCCGCAGCCACACCGGTCGCGGGCTCGACCCCGGTCAGCCTGACGATCACCGAGGCGAGTCAGATTGCACTGGGCTGGAGCGTCAAGAAGAGCCTGCTCGGCAAGACGGTCTACAACGAAAAGGGCGAGAAGGTCGGCAAGGTCGAAGACCTGATCGTCGCGCCCGACAAGAACGTGTCCTACGTGATCGTGGGTGCCGGTGGCTTCATCGGCATGGGTCGGCACGATGTGGCGATCGCTGTCACGCAGATCCAGGAGCAGGGCGGCCGGCTGGTGATGGCTGGCGCCACCCCGGACAGCATCAAGGCGATGGCGGCCTTCGAGTACGCCACCGACACCGCTCGGCGTGACCGCTTTATCGCCACGGCCGATCAGGACATCGCGAAGGCCAAGGTGAAGCTCGCCGAGCTCGAGAAGAAATCAGCCGAGGCCACCGCCGCCGCCAAGGCCCAGATCGACGTGCAGATCGAGGGTCTGAAACGCGACCTGAAATCGGCCGAGGACGGGCTGGCCCGGCTGAAGGCCGCGAGCATCAAGAAGTGGCACGAATTCGAAGGCGACGTCAGCGCGGCCACGTCGCGGTTGCGCAAGTCGATCGACTCGGCCGTGGGTTGACCCGGGAGCCTCTCCATGAACAGATTGCTATTCATCATTTTCGACAACGAAAGTTCCGCCGAGGCGGGCACGCGCGCGTTGAAGCAGTTGCATGCCGAGGGTGACATCACCCTCTATGCGTGGAGCGTGGTCGCCAAGGACGCGCAAGGCGCGGTCACGGTCAAGCAGACGGCCGATCGCGGGATCGGCGGCATCGGCGTCGGGATGGCGGTCGGCAGCCTCATCGGGTTGCTGGGCGGGCCGGTCGGTCTGGCCCTCGGTGCGCTGGCCGGCACCGTCGTCGGCGCCCTGCGCGATTCGTGGGCGGCAGGGGTCGGCCTCGATTTCGTGGAGCAGGCGAACAAGGACCTGCAGCCCGGCAAGGTGGCGGTGATCGCCGAGGTCGAGGAAGAGTGGGTCCTTCCGGTCGACTCGCGCATGGAGGCGGCCGGCGGCACGGTCTTTCGGCGCGCCCGCGCCGATCTGGCCGATGCCCAGCTCGATCGAGACGTCGGCGCCTTCAACGCCGAGATCGCCGGGCTCCAGGCCGAAGTCGCCCGCGCGTCGGGCGACGCCCGGACGAAATTGCAGGCGCAGCTGGCCCGCGCCAGCGCCGGCCTGGATTCGGCGCTCCAACGCACGAAGCACCAGGTCGATGAGGTGAAGCGTGAATCCGAAGCCAGGATCGGCTCGCTCGAAGCACAACTGGCGCAGACGCAAGGGCATGCCCGGCAGAAGCTGGACGAACGCATCGCCCGTGTGCGCGCCGCATGGGAAGAACGAGCCGAAAAACTCGAGCGGGCCTGGAAACTGACCCGGGAAGCGATGACGCCCTGACGGCCGAGCGACGGCCTTCGCCGCAGTGAAGCGGCCGAGGGTCTGCCGTTGACATGGATCAGCCCTCGACGCCGCGGATGAGTCATGCTTCGACCATCGCGATTTCCACTGGCGCCGCGGCGTCGGCGCACCCGAACCGTCCATGACCGACTCCACGCCGAAGCCCCCACACCGCCTCAGGATTGCCGTCGTACTGCTCGCCGTGCTGCTGGCGGCCGGGCTGGCGACGCGCTGGTGGCGCGGTTCTCCGGTCGCGATCGATACCGTGCAGCGGCGTGATTTCGTGCAGACGGTGGTCGCCAGCGGTCATGTCGAGGCGCCGCATCGGGTCGACATCGGCGCTCAGATCACCGGCACCGTGCGTCGGGTGCCGGTGACCGAAGGGCAGAGCGTCGGCGCGGGCGACCTGCTCGTCGAACTGGAATCGTCCGAATTGAATGCCGCCGTGCATCAGGCCGATGTCGCGGTGCTGCAGGCGAGGGCACGACTGCGCCAATTGCAGGAGGTGCAGGGGCCGGTTGCCGCGCAGACCTTGCGTCAGGCGCAGGCCAGTCTCGACAACGCCCGCGCTGCCCAGCAACGCAGCGAGGCCTTGCGCGGCCAGGGGTTCATCGGCGAGGCGGCCCTCGACGATGCGCGCAAGGCCACCGAGCTGGCCGACGCGCAGATGCGCTCGACGCAGAAGCAGCTCGACACCACCGGCCCGTCGGGCAGTGACCGCGCCCTGGCACTCGCCAATGTCGAAAGCGCGGTCGCCAGCGCCCAGGCGGCCCGCGCCCGCGCCGGCTATGCGTTCATCAACGCGCCGGTGGCCGGCACCCTGATCGGTCGCAACGTCGAGGTCGGGGACGTGGTGCAGGCCGGCAAGGTGCTGATGACGCTGTCGCCGACCGGCCGCACGCAGCTGGTGGTGGCGATCGACGAAAAGAACCTGTCGCTGCTTGCCCTGGGGCAGCACGCTCTCGCCTCCGCGGACGCTTATCCGCAGCAGCGTTTCGCCGTGGAGCTGGCCTACATCAACCCGGGTGTCAACGTGCTGACGGGGGCGGTCGAGGTCAAGCTCGACGCGAGCTCGCCGCCCCCGACGCTCAGGCAGGACATGACGGTGTCGGTGGACATCGAGGTGGCGCGGCGTCCGCAGGCCCTGCTGGTGCCGACGAGCGCCGTGCGCGATGCCGGCAGCGCGTCGCCGTGGGTGCTGCGCGTGGAAGCGGGTCGGGCGGTGCGCCGCGTCGTGCGGCTGGGGTTGCGCAGTGGCGGGTTTGCCGAAGTGCTCGACGGTCTGGGCGAGGGCGATGCGGTGGTCTCCGCGCCGGCGGCGACGGCGGAGGGTGCGCGGGTTCGCGCGGCACCGTCACCGGCCTCGGCGCCTGCGTGAGCGATCGAGCACGCGACGCATGTTCACGACCTGGTTGCCGTTCGAATGGATCGTCGCGGTCCGCTTCCTGCGTCAGGGGCGGCTGCAGACGCTGTTCATCATGGCCGGTGTCGCGATCGGCGTGGCGGTGATCGTCTTCATGTCGGCGCTGGTGGCCGGGTTGCAGAGCAACTTCATCCGCCGCGTGCTGTCGGCGTCGGCGCACATCGAACTGCTGCCACCGAAAGAGGTGGCGCGCCCGCTGCGCCGGGGCGCCGATGCGCCGCGCGGTGAGATCGAGGGCGCGATCGTGCAGCCTCCGCTGCAGCGCCTAAAATCGATCGATCAGTGGCAGGCGGTGGCCGCCCGGATTCGCGCGATGCCCGAAGTCCTGGTGGTGGCGCCGGTGGCGGCCGGTTCGGCGCTGGTGGTGCGCGGCAGCGTAGACCGCGCCATCACGCTGTCCGGGATCGACCCCGCGCTCTACTTCCGCATCGTCGACCTCAACGACAAGATCGTGCGCGGCAGCACGCGTCTCACGGGCAGCGACATCCTGATCGGAACCGAACTGGCCAGCGACCTCGGCGTCGATGTCGGCGACAAGCTGCGCGTGTCGGCCGGCGCAGGCGCGGCCGACGCCTCGAGCAGCAGCGATGCCAGTCGCGCGGCCAGCACGCTCACGATCAGCGGCATCTTCGACCTGGGCAACAAGGGCGCGAATCTGCGCAGCACCTTCGTGGCGCTGCACACCGCGCAAAGCCTGCTCGGACTGACCGGCGGTGTGAGCAGTCTCGACGTGACGGTGCGCGATGTCTACACCGCCGATGTCGTGGCCACGAAGATCACCGCCGCCACCGGGGTCGAAGCCGACAGCTGGATCTCGACCAACGCGCAGTTCTTCACGGCGGTCAGCGCGCAGACCACGGTCAACGCCGCGATCCGTTTCTTCGTCGGCCTGTCGGTCGCCTTCGGCATCGCGAGCGTGCTGGCGGTGGTGGTGGTGCAACGCTCGCGCGAGATCGGCATCCTGCGGGCAATGGGCATTTCGCGGGCGCAGATCCTGCGCCTGTTCCTGCTGCAGGGCGGGTTGCTCGCGCTCGGCGGGGCCATGGCGGGCAGCGTCGTCGGCGCCCTGGGGCTGGTGGTCTGGCAGCGCGTGGCCCGCAATGCCGATGGCACGCCCCTGTTCGCGCTGGTGATGGAACCCAGCCTGTTCGCTGCCGCGTTGCTGCTGGCCACGTTGACCGGCCTGCTCGCTGCCGTGGCGCCGGCACGCAGCGCGGCTCGGCTCGACCCGGTGGTGGCGATCGGTGGGTGACGCCGCACCACACGACGCGGCCCCGGCGGTCGCTGTCTCGACGTCCGGAACCCCGGCAACGCGTGCGGTGGTGGTGCAACTGAAGGACGTTCGAAAGGCCTACAACGTGGGCAAGCCGAACGAGGTCGAGGTGCTGCACGGCATCGACCTCACGGTCGGGCGCGGCGAGTTCTGCGCAGTGATGGGGCCGTCGGGTTCCGGCAAGAGCACGCTGCTCAACATCATCGGCCTGCTGGGCCGGCCGACCTCCGGCAGCGTGGCCGTCTGTGGCGAGCAGACCACCGCGCTCGACGACCGCGAGCTCACCCGTCTGCGCGGTCACAGCATCGGCTTCGTGTTCCAGCACCACCACCTGATCACGGCCTTCAGCGCGCTCGAGAACGTGATGCTGCCGATGCTCGGCGCCGAAACCTTTCCGAACCCCGGCATGCGCGATCGTGCGGCTGCGTTGATCAGCAGCGTGGGCCTCACCGCGCGGCAGGACAACCTGGCCGGCAACCTGAGCGGCGGTCAGCAGCAGCGCGTGGCGGTGGCGCGGGCGCTGGCCATGAACCCCGCGCTGCTGCTGGCCGACGAGCCGACCGGCAACCTCGACACCCAGAGTGCCGACGAGGTGTTCGCGCTGCTGCGCGCCTTCAACCGCGAGCACGGCACGACGGTGCTGTTCGTCACCCACAACGCAGTGCTCGCGGAGCGCTGCGACCGGACGATTCAAGTCGTCGACGGTCGCATCGCAGGCTGAATGCAGATGGCGCAGTTCCTCACCCAGACCTTCACCCGCTTCCTGCGCCAGCGGCGCGTGCTCCGGCATTTCGCGCGTCATGCGTTCATCGACATGTTCGCCCGCCATGCCCCCGCTGCCGTGGCGCCGCCGCAGCTCGCCGAGGACCTGCTGTTCGCCGCGCGCAGCGACGTCACGACGGCGATCGCACACCTCGATTCGCACCTCGACGGGTTGACGCTGCCGCAGGCCGCTGCGCGCCTGGCTCGCGATGGCCCCAACGAGATCGAGCACGACAAGCCGCTGCCCGGGTGGCTGCACCTGTGGCGCTGCTACCAGAACCCGTTCAACCTGCTGCTGACCTTCCTGGCGGTGGTCTCGTATCTGGCCGACGATGTCAAGGCCACCGTCGTCATCGGCGTGATGGTGGTGCTGAGCACCGGCATCCGCTTCGTTCAGGAGGGCCGGTCGCACCAGGCTGCCGAGGGGCTGCGCAACCTGGTCCGCAACACCGCCACCGTGATCCGTCAGGGCGGCGCGGCGCCCGGTCCGTCTCCGGGGCGCGAGATCGCGCTGCGCGAACTGGTGGCGGGCGACGTGGTCACGCTGTCGGCCGGCGACATGATTCCGGCCGACTGCCGGGTTCTCGCGGCCCGCGACCTGTTCGTCGCGCAGGCCGCGATGACCGGCGAATCGCTTCCGGTGGAAAAGTTCGTCGATGCGCATGCCGATGGCGCGGGTCCGCTCGAACAGCGCAACCTGGTCTTCATGGGAACCAACGTTGTTTCAGGGGCGGCCACCGCGCTCGTGGTCGCGACCGGCAGCCGCACCTATTTCGGCACGCTGGCGTCCCGTGCGACGGCAACCGATCCGGCACCGAACGCGTTTCAGGCGGGTGTCAACAGCGTGAGCTGGCTGCTGATTCGCTTCGCGCTGGTGATGGTGCCGGTGGTGTTCGTGGTCAACGGATACACCAAAGGCAACTGGACCGAGGCGCTGCTGTTCGCGCTGTCGGTGGCGGTCGGGCTCACGCCCGAAATGCTGCCGATGATCGTGACCTCCACCTTGGCCAAGGGCGCGGTGCTGCTCTCGCGCAAGAAGGTGGTCGTCAAGCGCCTCGACGCGATCCAGAATTTCGGTGCGATGGACGTGCTGTGCACCGACAAGACCGGCACGCTGACGCAGGACAAGATCGCGATGGCTCGCCACGCCGACGTGTACGGCCGGAACTCGGAAGAAGTGCTGAACCTGGCCTTCCTCAACAGCCACTACCAGACCGGCCTGAAGAACCTGCTCGACCACGCGGTGCTCGAACACGTCGAACTGGCCGCCGAGCTGAAGCTGACCGAGGACTACCGCAAGATCGACGAGGTGCCGTTCGACTTCGAGCGGCGCCGGATGTCGGTGGTGGTGTCGGTGCGGGTGGAGGGGCGCGACGACCATCACGAATTGATCTGCAAGGGCGCGGTGGAAGAGGTGCTCGCGCAGTGCACCCGGGTGCGCGGCGAAGGCGGCGCATCAAGCGGCGACGTGCCGCTCGATGCCGCGATGCTGGCCCGCGTCCAGCAGCTGACGCACCAGTTCAACGGCGAAGGCCTGCGTGTGGTCGCGGTGGCGACGAAGGTGTTGCCGCCGAGCCAGACCACCTACGGCGTCGCCGACGAAAGCGGGCTCACGCTGGTGGGCTACATCGCCTTCCTCGATCCGCCGAAGGACACTGCCGCACCGGCGCTGAAGGCGCTTGCGGCGCACGGCATCCGCGTGCTGGTGCTGACCGGCGACAACGAGCTCGTCGCCGCCCGCGTGTGCCGCCAGGTCGGCCTGCCCGTCGACGAGGTGATGCTCGGCGGGCAGGTCGAGGCCCTCGACGACGCGGCGCTGGCCCTGGCCTGCGAGCAGCACCGGCTGTTTGCCAAGCTGACGCCGCTGCACAAGGAGCGCATCGTGCGGGCGCTGCGGGCCAACGGCCACGTCGTCGGCTTCATGGGCGATGGCATCAACGACGCGCCGGCGCTGCGTGCGGCCGACATCGGCATCTCGGTCGATTCGGCGGTGGATATCGCCAAGGAATCGGCCGACATCATCCTGCTGGAGAAGAACCTGCTGGTGCTCGACGACGGCGTGGTCGAAGGCCGCAAGACCTTCTGCAACATGCTGAAGTACATCCGCATGACCGCCAGCTCGAATTTCGGCAACGTGCTGTCGGTGCTCGTGGCCAGTGCCTTCCTGCCGTTCCTGCCGATGCTGCCGCTGCAGCTGCTGGTGCAGAACCTGCTCTACGACATCGCGCAGACCGGCATCCCCTTCGACAACGTCGATACCGAACTGGTGAGCCGCCCGCTGAAGTGGAACCCTGCCGACATCGGTCGCTTCATGGTGTATTTCGGGCCGATCAGTTCGGTGTTTGATGTCGCCACGTTCATCGTGATGTGGCGGGTGTTCGGCGCCGACAGCCTGGCCGATCAGCGCTTGTTCCAGTCGGGCTGGTTCGTCGTCGGTCTGTTGACGCAAACGCTGGTGGTGCACATGTTCCGCACGCCCAAGCTGCCCTTCGTCGAGAGCCGTGCCGCCGCGCCGCTGATGGTGATGACGCTGGCGATCGTGGCGGTGGGCCTGTGGCTGCCGATGGGCCGGCTGGCCGACGACTTCAAGCTGCAAGCCCTGCCGCCCGCCTACTTCGGGTGGCTCGTCGTCATCCTGCTGGGCTACGGCGCGCTGACGACGCTGATGAAGCGGTATTACATCCGCCGCTTCGGCTGGCAGTGAGATGACGACTGCCGCGGCGCTCGACGATCCGTCGCTGATGGCGATCGCCGATGTCGTCGGCGCGCTGCGAACCGATCTCGATCTCGGCCTGACCGGCGCCGAGGCCGCGCGGCGATTGGCACAGCACGGGCGCAACGAGGTGCGCGCCGTGCCGCGTCTGCCGGCCTGGCGCCGCGGGTTGGCGCAGTTCCACGACCCGCTGGTCTATCTGCTGCTGGGCGCTGCGGCCGTGGCCCTCGTGGCCTGGGTGATCGAGGGCCGGCACGGCGGGCCGGTGGATGCGATCGTCATCGTGATGGTGGTCGGGTTGAACGCGATCCTGGGCTACCTGCAGGAGGCCAAGGCGGAGAACGCCGTGGCGGCGCTGGCCCGCCTGACCGCAGCCACCTGCTCGGTCGTGCGCGACGCTCGCACCGCGCGGGTCGAGAGCGCCGAACTGGTGCCCGGCGATGTGCTGGTGCTGGCCGAGGGCGACGCGGTGGGGGCCGACGCGCGCCTGGTGCAGACGGCATCGCTGAAGGTGATGGAGGCCTCGTTGACGGGCGAGAGCGACGCGGTGCTCAAGGACGCGGCCACGCTCGCGACCGCCAGGGCGCTGGGCGACCGGTTGAACATGGTGTTCAAGGGCACGGCGGTGGCCCAGGGCAGCGGCCGGGCGCTGGTGACCGCCACCGGCATGCGCTCCGAGGTCGGGGCCATCGCTGCGTTGATGGACGCCACCCCGAGCGCGCCGACGCCGTTGCAGAACGAGGTCGCACGGATCGGTCGCCGACTGGGTGCGGCGGCTGTCCTCGTGGCCCTCGTGGTGATCGTGACGACCCTGCTGATCTCGGACATCCGCACGGCCGCGGACGCCGTCGAGGTGCTGCTGCTGGGCGTCTCGCTGGCCGTGGCCGCCGTGCCCGAAGGGCTGCCGGCGATCCTGTCGGTGGTGCTCGCGCTGGGCGTGCAGCGCATGGCGGGACGCCACGCCATCGTCAAGCGACTGGCCTCGGTCGAGACCCTGGGTTCGGCCTCGGTGATCGCGACCGACAAGACCGGCACGCTGACCCGCGCCGAGATGACCATCGTGCGCGTGATGACGGCCTCCGGGGGCAGCCACATCACCGGCGTCGGCTATGCGCCCGACGGCCGCGTCGAGCACGCCGGTGCCGCCTTGATCGCCGGGCCGCTGCACGAGGAGAACCGCGTCGTCATCAGCGGCGGCAGCCTAGCCGGCAATGCCTCGTTGCGGCAGACGGCCGAGGGTGCCTGGGAGATCCAGGGCGACCCCACCGAAGCCGCGTTTCTGGTGGCTGAACGCAAGCTGGGCAACACGGCCCACCGCGAACGACGCTTCACGCGGATCGGCGAGATCGCGTTCACCTCGGACCGGAAGATGATGTCGACGATCGAGGCCGACCACGATCACGGCGACGAGCCCGTGCTGATCACCAAGGGCGCGCCGGACGTGCTGCTGGCCCGCTGCACCCGCGCCCGGCTGGGCATGTCGATCGTGCCGCTCGACGATGCGCTGCGGCGACGCATCCTGGCCGATGTCGACACGCTGACCGACGCCGCACTGCGCACGCTGGCGGTGGCCTACCGTCCGCTCGATCCGCACGAGGACCCGCGCGCCGACAGCGCCTCGACGGCATCGATCGAGCGCGACCTGATCTTCGTCGGCACGGTCGGCATCATCGACCCGCCGCGCGCGGAGGCGGCGGTGTCCATCCGCGAGGCGCACCGGGCCGGCATCCGCGTCGTCATGATCACCGGCGACCACCCGCGCACGGCGTTGCGCATCGCGCGGGATCTCGGCATCGTGACGGATGACGGCATCGCGTTGATCGGCGCTGACATCGATGCGCTCGACGACGCGGCTCTGGCCGAGGCCGTGCGCACCGCGTCGGTCTTTGCGCGCGTGGCGCCGAAGCACAAGCTGCGCATCGTCGCCGCGCTGCAGGCCGCCGGCAACGTCGTCGCGATGACGGGCGATGGCGTGAACGACGCGCCCGCGCTGAAGGCGGCCGACATCGGCATCGCGATGGGCGTCACAGGGACCGAAGTGGCGAAGGAAGCGGCCGACATGATCCTCGCGGACGACAACTTCGCCACCATCGTCGTGGCCGTGAGGGAAGGGCGCTGCATTCTCGACAACATCAGGAAGTTCCTGCGTTACCTGCTGTCGTCGAACCTGGGCGAAGTGCTGACCGTGTTTCTGGGCGTGATCGGCGCGGGCGTCCTCGGGCTCACCAGCCCGGGTTCCGGCAGCGGCGGCGGGGTCGTGCTGCCGCTGCTCGCCACGCAGATCCTGTGGATCAACCTGATCACCGACGCAGGCCCCGCGCTGGCGATGGGCGTCGACCCGTCAGCAGAGGACACGATGACCCGCCCGCCGCGCAGGACGTCCGAGCGGATGATCGATGCCCGCATGTGGGCGGGGGTACTCGAGATCGGCGTGGTGATGGCGGTGGTGACCCTGCTGACCATCGACTCGTACCTGCCCGGCGGTCTGATCGAGGGCACGCACGACCTCACGCTGGCGCGCACCGCGGGCTTCACGGTGCTGGTGTTCGCGCAGTTGTTCAACTGCCTCAACGCGCGCTCGGAAACCGCCACGGCGTTTCGAGGGCTGTTCGCCAACCGCTGGCTGTGGGGAACGATCGCCCTGTCGTGCCTGTTGCAGGTGGCCGTCGTCCACGTCGGCCTCCTCAACCTCGCTTTCGGCACCGCGCCGCTGTCGCCGACCCAGTGGCTGGGTTGCGCGGCGAGCGCGAGCGTCGTGCTGTGGTTCAGAGAAATCCGCAAGGGGATGAATCGCGCCTGGGCCCGGCGATCCGGCCCGTCGCGATCCGCACCGCGCCCGAGCTGAATCAGAACGGCGCGTCGGCGAGAGCCGAGCGACGAAGCCGCGATCTCAAGGCGTCGATCTGGTCGAGCAGGTCGAGCACGAGCGCCGCCGCGGCGGTGTTCAGCTCCAGGTCCTGCATCAGCCGCAGTGCGGAACGGGCTCGCCGGAGCGCCCCGCCCTCGAAGCGCCATTCCATCGCATGCGTGCCCCGCGGCACCAGCACGCCTTCGTCGACCAGCGCCATCAACTGCTCGCTGTCGACCTGGCAGGCGCGGCTCAGCTCGATCAGGGTGAACTGGATCTCTTCTTCGACCAGAACGCTGTGCGTGACGATCAGGCTGTTTTCGTTCATGGCATCAGGCCTCCAGCGCGCGGCGCGGATTGAAGTCGACACACGTTTGCGCGAAAGCGCGGTAGGCCGCCTGCGCTGCCTCGGTGTCGGCCGGTGGCAAGGCGATGGTCAGCACCACGTACAGATCGCCGGGCGGCTGGCTCGGAATCCCCTTGCCCTTCAGGCGCAAACGGCGCCCCGCCGCCGAGCCGGGCGGCACCGTCAACTGCACGCTGCCGTCGGGTGTCGGAACGGTCACGCTGGCGCCGAGCGCAGCCTCCCAGGGCGCGACGGGCAGGTCGAGATACACGTCGCGGTCGTCCACCCGAAAGTGCGGGTGCGGTGCGATCTCGATCTCGAGGTACAGGTCGCCGGCCGGCCCGTCGCCGAAGCCGGGGCCGCCCTGACCGGCCAGGCGCAGATGCTGCCCGCTGCGCACGCCCCTGGCGATGTTGACGTCGAGCTGCCTCGTCTGCAGGGACGTGCGTCCCTGCGCATCGGTCTGCGGCACGCGCAGCGAGATCGCGTGGCGACCGCCTCGGTAGGTATCGGCCAGATCGATCTGCACCTTGGCATGGTGATCGCCGCCGGCCATCGCGCCGGTACTGCGCGGCCGGCGTGCGCCGGCGCTCTGGCGCCCGAACAGCGATTCGAAGAAGTCGCTGTGTTCGGCGGCGCCGTCGGGATCGCCTCGACCGCTGTACTCGAAGCCGCTGTCCCAGCCCGGCGGCGGCGTGAACGAGGGGCCGTCCCGGTGCCGCGCACCGATGTCGTCGTAGGCGGCCCGCTTCTCGGGGTCGTGCAGCGCCTCATAGGCTTCGGCCACGTCCTTGAAGCGTGCTTCGGCGTCCGGCTCCTTGCTCACATCCGGGTGGTACTTGCGCGCCAGCTTGCGATAGGCGCGCTTGATCTCCTCGGCCGTGGCCGTCTTCTCGACGCCGAGTGCGGCGTAATAGTCCTTGAACTCCATGGTCACTTCGCGGGCAGGTCCGACGCGGGCGCCTTTGGTGGGCGGTCGCTGGGCACGTCTCGCTCCGGCGTCGAGATCTCCCGGTAGATGCCGCCGGTGGAGGCGTTGCCACTGATGCGGCCCTGTCCCTGCATCCGCGCCTGGCAGGCCTGGCGCTGTCCGTCGGGCAGCGCATCGCAACGCAGGCCGGCGTTGCGCGTGTAGGTCGTCGCGTCGTCGTTCAGGCCTCCGTGTCGGGCCTCGGCATATGCCGAAGCTGCTTCACGCAGACAGGTCGCGCGGTCCTGGTGGGATCGATCACTCATGCACACCGCGCGCTCTTGTTGGTAGCGCAGCGCGTCTGCGGTGGGCTCGGCCCGGGGCGCGGCCAGCGCGCAGGTGCCAGCCAGTGCGGCACCGATGAACAGCAGGGTCCGAATCGGGCGTGAGGACAGACGGTGTTGACCGTTCATGGACGACTCCTTCGATTTGACGAGATGAACTCGGTTCGGCCCGATCGTGCGCGCCGGGCCTGTCGAACGTCTGTTCGTTGTCGCACCGACTAAGCTGCTCGGCTCGCGTCCAACGAAAGCATCCATGCACAAGCCCGAAGACATCGCGTCGACGCTGCTGGGCGTGCCCTACGACTCGCTCGACGAGCGCACGAAGAAGGTCACCCGGCACGTCGCGGGACGCACCCACATTGCCCGCAACCCGTCTCAGCAGACCGGCGACTCGACCAGCTTCGGGCAGCGTGCGGCGGACGCCGTGGCGTCGTTCGGCGGGTCCTGGCCTTTCGTCGGGCTGTTCGCCCTGACGATGCTGCTGTGGGTCGGGATCAACGCGGTGTTGCTGGCGTATCGAGGCGCGACCTTCGACCCGTATCCCTACATCCTGCTCAATCTCTTCCTGTCGATGCTGGCGGCCATCCAGGCGCCGGTCATCCTGATGTCGCAGAACCGCCAGGCCCAGAAGGACCGCATCACCGTCGAGCACGACTACGAGGTCAACCTGAAAGCCGAACTCGAGATCATGCTGCTGCGCGAAACGCAGTGGAAAGAGTTGCTGGACATCCAGAACGAGCAACTGAAACTGCTCTCGGCGCAGGTCGCGCGGCAGGCGCCCGCCGCGTGATCGGGCCGGGTCCTCAGGGCACCACGGTCAGGAACAGGAACGAGGCGAACCGCACCAGGCGCACGGCTCCCTGCATCACAAGTCCTGCGGCCAGACGGCGGCCAACCACTCGCACGCATCGACCTTCAGCGCCGCAGCCTGAGCCGTTGAACATTGCCGCACGGTGCTCCACGGGTCGCCTCAGCCCGTCATCGAACGCAGCCGTACGGCGATGGTCCCGCGCGGATCCCGTCACGCCACAGAAGCAGCGTTGCACTGCGCGCTCGGGCCTTGGGCGGGTCGCCGAGATCGGCTACAACCATGGGCGGTGAAGATGCGCCGGCCACGGTGGTCGATGGACTTCCTGCAATCCAAAGGGGGATCTGTTCATGAACATGGAATCGATACAAACCTTCCTCGGCACCACCGCCCTCGATGTCGGGCTCAAGGTGCTGGCAGCCCTCGCGTTCTGGGTTGTCGGCCGCTGGATGATCGGCCGCGTGATCGCGCTGATGCAGGCAGCGATGAATCGCAACCACGTCGATCCGACGCTGACCAAATACCTCGGCTCGATCATCGCCATCGCGCTGAACATCGCGCTGGCGCTCGGCATCCTGGGCTACTTCGGTATCCAGACGACCTCGTTCGCGGCGATGCTGGCCGGTGCCGGTGTGGCGATTGGCGCGGCCTGGAGCGGGCTGCTCGGCAACTTCGCGGCGGGCGCGTTCATGCTGATCCTGAGGCCGTTCAAGGTCGGCGATTTCGTCAGCATCGGCGGCATCGTCGGCACGGTGCACGAGCTGGGCCTGTTCGGCACCACCATCGTGACGCCCGACAACGTGATGACGCTTGTCGGCAACGGCAAGATCTTCGGCGACACGATCCAGAACTTCTCGGTGCTGCCGGTGCGTCGCGTCGAACGGGTCGCTCAGCTGGCCAACGGTGTCGATGCGCTGGATGCCATCGCGCGCTTCAAGGCCGCTGTCGCGCTGATCCCGAATGTGTCGACCGAGATGCCGCCCGAGGTCAACCTGCTCGACATGAAGCTCGAAGGCCCGCAGATCGCCGTGCGCCCGTACACCCACACCGATCATTACTGGCAGGTCTACTTCGACACCAACGAAGCCATCGTCCGGGTGTGCAAGGAAGCGGGCTGGCCGGTGCCGTCCGCGCTGCACCAGATTCGCCAGCTGTGAGGCCGGCCGGATGATCGACGGGGCCGGTACCGCTGCTCACCCTCGAGGCCGGAGACTGCCTTGACGATGACATTCATACGACTGTTTCTGGTGATGCTGCTGTTGATCGCCGGGCGATCGATGGCGCAAGCGGCTCCCGCTGAGGTTCCTGCGACCGTGCCCAGCGCAGCCCCCGCCGTGGCACCGGCGGAAGTGGCGGTGGTCGTTTTCAACCGGACCGTCACGGTCTTCCGGGCCCCGTATCTCGGCGTCCCGCCCGAGCGGCGTGCTCAGCGGACCGAGGCGATCCTGCGCGAGTTGCTCGACCGGGCCGGGCAGGGTGAGGTCACGGTCCAGGTCGAGCCGCAGGGCCATGTGCTGATGGTCGACGGAGAGTTGGCGCTGGTGCTGCTCGCGGCCGACGCCGATCCGCTGCGGGCCCAGACGCTCGAACAGGCCAGCTCGGCGGCCCGCGATGCGCTGGGGCAGGTCCTGGCCGAGACGCGCGAGGGCCGCGACACCCGGCGTCTGCTGTACGGCCTCGGCCGCAGCCTGCTGGCGACGCTGGTCGTTGCCGCAGTGGCCGTGCCGGCGTGGCGCGTGCGCCGTTGGGCGACCGTGCGGCTGTCGCAACGGGTCGCGCGCAGCGCCGCCGGCGTGCGTGTCGCGGGCACCGAGCTGTTGCACGCTGAACGCCTGATGGGCATCGTCAGGCTCGGCGTGCGCGCGCTGTGGTGGGTGCTGGCGCTGGTGCTGGCCTACGAATGGCTGAGTTACGTGCTGCGGCAGTTCCCGTACACGCGGCCCTGGGGCGAGGGGCTCACGGCCTACCTCTTCGGCGTCGCGTCGCGGGTCGGCCGCGGCGTGCTGAACGCACTGCCCGACCTGGTGATCGCCGGAGTCATCTTCCTGATCGCGCGCGGCGTGATCGCGATGTTCCGCCCGTTCTTCTCGCGCGTGGCCGCTACCGGAAACCAGCAGAAGGGCTGGCTCGACGCCGACACCGCCGGTCCGACACGTCGGTTGTTCAGCATCGCGGTGTGGGTATTCGCGGCGGTGATGGCCTATCCGTATCTTCCGGGGGCGCAGAGCGAGGCCTTCAAGGGCATGTCGCTGCTGATCGGTCTGATGGTCACGCTGGGAGGGTCGAGCCTGTTCGGACAAGCCGCCAGCGGGCTGGTGCTGATGTACTCACGCACGCTGCGCGTCGGCGAGTACGTGCGCATCAACGACCACGAAGGCACGGTCACCGAAATGGGCACCTTCATCACCCGCATGCGCACCGGCCTGGGTGAAGAGTTGACGCTGCCGAACACGCTGGTGCTGGGCAGCGTCAGCAAGAACTACTCGCGTGCCGTCCAGGGCCGCGGGTACGTCGTCGACACCGTGGTGACCATCGGCTACGACACGCCGTGGAGGCAGGTCGAGGCGATGCTGATCGAAGCGGCCCGTCGCACGCCGGGCGTGCTGACCGACCCGGCGCCGCGCGTCTACCAGACGGCCCTGTCGGACTTCTATCCCGAGTACCGGCTGGTCTGCCAGGCCATCCCGAGCGAGCCGCGACCGCGCGCCGAAGTGCTGAACAGCCTGCACGCGAACATCCAGGATGTGTTCAACGAGAACGGCGTGCAGATCATGTCGCCGCACTACCTTGGCGATCCGGCCGAGCCGAAGCTGGTGGCACCCGGCGATCGGTACGCGGCGCCAGCCCGTTCGGGTGATTCGGAGCGTTCGCCGGGCTGACACGTCGCAGCGTCGCGATCGGCTGGCTGCTGCGCCCCGATACCACTGCGGTGGCCCGCAACTTGCGTTTGAAACGACACACTCTGTGAGCTCCCATGCCTTCCACCTTCATCAAGGCCGCTGAACTCTGGTTGCCCGGCGACGACGGTTCGCTGCTTGAATTCAGGGGCGGCGCGTTCGGTCCCGCAAAGCGGTTCGCAGCCCTCAGCCGCTCGATGTGCTTCGGGCGCGGCGAAGGCCTGCCAGGTCGCGCCTGGGACGAGGGCCAGCCTGTATTGCTGCGCGACTTTGCGAGTTCCGGTTTCCAGCGGGGCGATGCCGCTCGCGCCGCCGGCTTCACCTGCGCGATCGCCTTGCCGTATTTCGCTCACGGCGAGATCACCGCCGTGCTGGTGCTGTTCTGCGGCCACGATCCGGTGCAGGCCAGCGCACTCGAGTTGTGGCACCACAACGCCCGTGTCACCACCGACATGACGCTGGCCGACGGCGCCTATGGTTCCGCAGAGCAGAGCTTCGAGGCGATCTCTCGCGACACCTACCTGCCGCGCGGCATCGGACTGCCCGGCCTGGCCTGGCAGCGCGGTGCATCGGTGTTCCTGGAGGATCTGGCGTCTGTCCCCGGCCGTTTCCTGCGCTCCGAGACAGCGGCTGCGGCGGGGTTGCTGCGAGGCCTTGCGGTCCCGGTGGGCTCGCGGGTCGACGATTGCCATGTCGTGACCTTTCTGGCCGGTGCACGACTGCCATTGGCACTGCGCATCGAGCGCTGGGTCTGCGACAGCACGAAGACGAAACTGCTGCGCGACTTGGCGTTCAGCGAATTGCATGGTGGCCGCTCCGCGGCAGTGGCCGAGCTGCCGATCTCGGCGGGTTCTG
>JARXKP010000180.1 GCA_030271615.1 Pseudomonadota bacterium | reverse complement strand
CGGGCCCCGGCAACAGCACGAGACCGAAACCGAACTCGGCATTCAGGCGCGTGAAGGTGCCTCCGAGCATGTCGCGTACCTCATCCATGTGCGCTCGCGCTCGCCTCAGACGGTCGCACAACCGAGCGCACAGGGAAACGAACGCCTTGCGCGCACCGAGATTCAGCAGCGTGGCCTTCATCTCGGACTGCGTGCGATCGATCTCCGACTCCAGGTTCGCGTTCGACAGCACATCGAGCGTGGTGTCGATCAGCCGTGCCTGCATCCCGCGCAAGGCCAGCAGCGTCGAGTGACTGTGCTCGAACTCGACCGCCTCTTCCTCGACGCGTTGTTGGATCATCCTCAGCTTGCCGCTGCTCTTGCCGCGCAAGCCGCGCAGCTCCAGCAGCTGTTCTGCAAGTTGGCGGCGCGTGTCACCCAATCGACGTGCGGCCTGCCGCTGGATCTGGGCGACTCCTTGTTCGATCAGGCATCGCAACACCTGCTGTCGGTGTGGCAGCAACTCGGCCGACAGGGCGGCTTCGAACTCGCCCAACCGGCTGACCGCAAAACCTGCGGTGTCTTCCTCGACGCGCGCCACCAGCGCCTGGCGAGCCGACAGCGCGAACACACGATCCAGCTCGACGCTGAGGATATCGGCAGTCGAACGACGCTGCGCCTCGATGTGCGCGGCCACCTGGTCGGCTGTGAGCAGCGGATCACGCAGCGCGTCGATCTTGTTCAGCACCACGAAGGTCGCGCCCTGGCGACCACCGAGGTGGTCGCGCCAGATGGCCATGTCGGACTTCGTCACACCGGTGTCGGCGCCGACGATGAACACGGTGGCGTGCGCCGATGGCAGCAGGCCCAGTGTGAGCTCGGGTTCGGCACCAAGTGCATTCAGGCCCGGCGTGTCCAGCACCACCAGCCCCTGGCGCAACAGCGGGTGCGGGTAATTGATGAGGGCGTGCCGCCACGCCGGCACCTCGACCCTGCCGGCGTCGTCCGGCCTGGGGTTGTCATCCGGATTCGCTTCATCCCAGAAACCGAGTGCGCGCGCTTCGTCGATCGACACCCGCTGGGTGCCCATCACTTCGAGCAGCGCATTCGACAGCTGCTCGGGGTGCGTGGTGTCGAGCGGCACATGCGTCCAGGCCTGCGGCTGGCGTCGCAGTTCTGCCAGCGAGGCTCCGGCCAGTCGCGTGGCGATCGGCAGAAGTGCCAGCGTGACCGGTTCAGCCGGGTTGTGCGCGAGTTCCACCGGACACATCGTCGTACGGCCCGGCGTGGCCGGCAACACACGGCGGCCGGTGTCGGCAAAAAAGATCGCGTTGATCAACTCCGACTTGCCACGCGAAAACTCGGCCACGAACGCGACGACCAATTTGTCTGTCGACAGACGTTCGCGCAGCGCACTGACCAGCCCGGTCAATGCGTCGTCGGCCAGCCCGTGTTCGGATAGAAACGAAGACACCTCGTCCAAGCCGGCACGCACAGCGTCTCTCCAGAGGCTGAATTCATCGAAACGGCCAGCAAAGGCGGATGTCATGGCAGGCTGGAATCCGGATGTGAAAGTTCAGGATCGATCGAGGCAGCCGCGACGATCCAACGAAAAATCATCCTAATGCAACGTGAACCTGTCCCGTCCGCAGAAACGACGGGTGACTCACCGGTTGTTTCTGCGGCTGCGACCCACGCTGCGGGCGCCAGTGCTGGATCGTTGAAGGTTTCAGCGCTTCTGGCAACCGGCGCAAAAGAAGGTCGAACGCTGTCCCTGCACGAGGCGCCGAATCGGCGCGCCGCACACATGACAGCCCTCGCCGGCTCGGCCATAGACGTTGGCTCGCAGCTGAAACTGTCCGGCCATGCCGTGCGCATCGCGGAAGTCCCGCAGGGTCGAACCACCCAGCGCGAGCGCCTGCTCCAGCGTTTGCCGAATCGCCAGCGCCAGCCGCTGGCAGCGTGGTCGGCTGAGGCGATCGCTGCGGGTGCGCGGGTCGATACGCGCAGTGAACAGCGCCTCGCACGCGTAGATGTTGCCCGCCCCGACGACGATGTCGCCGCCCAGCAGCGCGAGCTTGACGGCAACGCGGCGACGCTGCAGAGCAGCACGCAGGTAGTCACCATCGAACGCGGCATCGAAGGGTTCGAGGCCGAGTGTCGACAGCAGCTTGGCGGCCATGCCCTCGCTCTGCGCCGCCGACCATACGACCGCACCGAACCGCCGAGGGTCGGTCAAGCGCAGCGTACCGCGGTCGGTCACCAGGTCGAAGTGGTCGTGCGCGCCCGGAGAGCCCGGCTGCGCGTTGAAGGCGAGCGAGCCGGACATGCCCAGGTGCATCAGCAGGCCACCCGCATCAGCACTGATGGGGGGGGCGGCCGCGTTCGCCGCACGCAGCGGCAGCCACAGGTACTTGCCGCGTCGCGTCACGCCGCCGATCTGTCGGTCGAGCAATTGCGTGGGTTCGATGCCCAGCGGCCAGCGCAAGGGCTTTCCCACCCGCACGTCGGTCACGACGGCACCGTCAATGCGGTCGGAAAAGCTCAGGCGCGTGACTTCGACTTCGGGCAGTTCGGGCATGAACGGAATTATCAGGAGCCAGCGTGGTCGTATCTTCCGAGGATGCCTCGCACCTCCCCGCTCTAGAATCTTTTTTGTCTCCAGGAGTCGCCCATGCCAGCACGTATTTCCACCTCGCAAGCGGTTTGTGCGCTTGTCGTTGCTGGTTGCGCCTGGGCACTGCCTGCGCGAGCCCAGACCCAGGTCAGCGCTGGAGCACCGTCCGAAGCGACGGCCACCGACAACTCGAACCTCGACGCGTCGCTTTTCTATCAGTTGCTCGTCGGCGAGCTTGAACTCACCGCCAGCGAAGGCAGTACCGCTTTCCTGGTGATGCTCGATGCAGCAAACAAGACCAAGAACGAACAACTTTATCGGCGAGCGGCCGACATGGCGCTGCAAATTCGCGCGGGTACTCAGGCGTTGATCGTCGTTCAATCGTGGCGAACAGCCCTGCCGGCCTCGCTGGAAGCCCACCGTTACCTGATTCAGCTGCTGGTCGCCTTGAACCGGTCGACCGAGACTGCAGAGCCGTTGCGTTCCCTGATCAAGCTGGCGCCCGCTGCCGATCGTCCCGCACTGATCGCCAGCCTGCCCCGCTTCTTTGAACGTACGGCCGATCGCAAGGTGGTGCCCGACGTGATGGAAGCGGCTCTGCAGCCCAGCATCGACCAGCCCGAAACACGAACCGTGTCGCTGATCGCCATCGGTCGTGCCTGGCAAAGTGCCGGTGACAACGCGCGTGCGCTGGAGTTTGCCCAGCGTGCGCACGTTGAGGCGCCCATGGATGAAGGGCCGGTGTTTCTCGCACTGGAACTGCTGCCGGTCGCAGTCGAAGCGGAGCCCATCATCCTGGGACACCTGCAAGCCAGGCCGCAGGCGGACGCGATTCGCATGTTCTATGCACGCGCACTGAGCATGTCTCAACGACATGCCGATGCGCTGGTGCAGGTCGAACAGGTCACCCGTGATCAGCCGGCACTGAGTGCGCCGTGGCTGACCCTCGGTGCGTTGTATCTCGATCTGCGGCGACCCAAAGAAGCCACCGTCGCGCTCAAGACCTTCATCGAGCGCATCCAGTCGACTCCCGAGACGCCCGTCGCTCCCGTTCAGGCGCCGGACAACACTGAGGTCGCACCCGAAGCCGACCGCGGCGTCACGCAAGCCTGGCTGATGCTGGCGCAAGCTGCCGAACAAGAGGGTGATTTCAAGGCGGCTGAGATCTGGTTGAACAAGGTCGAGACGCCGCAACGCGCGCTCGAAGTGCAAGTTCGCCGTGCGTCGCTCCTGGCCAAGCAGGGACGACTGTCCGAAGGACTGGCGTTGATTGAACGCGCACCGGAGACGGGCGAAGCGGAGGCTCGCGCGAAAGTGTTTGCAGAAGTGCAGCTGCTTCGCGAAGGCAAGCAATGGGCGCAGGCGAATCAGGTGCTCGCCAAAGCCAACGAGCGCTTCGCTGACGATCCCGATCTGCTCTACGAGCAGTCGATGATGGAGGAGAAGCTGAACCACATGGACGAGATGGAACGGTTGCTCCGGCGCGTGATCGCGCTGCGACCCGACCATCATCACGCCCACAACGCCCTCGGGTTCTCGTTGGCGGATCGCGGGATGCGCTTGCCGGAAGCCAAATCATTGATCGAGCATGCGCTCGAGCTGGCTCCCGGTGAGCCGTTCATCATCGACAGCCTGGGCTGGGTCGATTACCGGATGGGCAACCGCACCGAAGCGATCAAACAACTGACCCGCGCTTACCAGTCCCGACCCGACCCGGAGATAGCGGCGCACTTGGGTGAAGTGCTTTGGGTCAACGGGCAGCGCGATGAAGCGCGGCGCGTGCTGCGCGAGGGCAAGAGTCGGGATCAGGCCAACGACGTGTTGCTCGAGACTGTCGCCCGGCTGAAAGTCGATTTGTGATCTTCAGGGCAAGCGCCCTCGCAGCCTTGATGCTGTTGACTGGCTGCGCTTCCCTGAAATCGTCAGACGAACCGCCTTTGGCCGAACTGCTGGCGGGAAGAATGTCGGTTCAGGTGGCGGCCACCGACACCTCTGCGGCGCGCAGCCTGTCAGCGTCTTTCGAATTGAGCGGCACCGCCGACCGGGGTCGCCTCGACCTGAGCACGCCCATCGGAAGCACCGTCGCCCGCGCCCGCTGGGAACCCGATTCGGTGGTGCTCGACACACCACAAGGCCAGACCCGCCATCTGAGCCTGGCCGACATGACTCGCGCGGTGGTGGGCGAGGAACTGCCCGTACCCGCCTTGTTCGATTGGTTGCGCGGTCGACCCTGGCCCGGCGCCGAGAGCACCTTCGCTGCGGCGTCTGACCCTGCCGGGTTTCGGCAACTGGGATGGACCGTCGACCTGTCCCGATTCGACGAAGCAAGAATCCTTGCGCGGCGGGACTCTCCACCGGTGGTGACCGTTCAAGTGAAGCTGGACAAGCCATGACCCTTTGCGCACTGCTGGGTGTGCCTGCACCAGCCAAACTCAATCTTTTTCTGCATGTGGTCGGCAGGCGGCCCGACGGCCGCCATCTGCTGCAGTCGGTGTTCGTGCTGATCGACTGGATAGATACCCTGCATTTCGAACGACGCACTGATACGCGGCTGACGCGTCACGATCTGTCGGCGGCGTTGCCGACGGATGACCTTTGCCTGCAAGCGGCTCGTGCGTTGCAATCGGCCAGCGGCACGTCCTGGGGCGCGGACATCAGCATCGACAAACAGGTACCGTGGGGTGCCGGCCTCGGTGGGGGCAGTTCCGATGCGGCCACGACCTTGCTCGCGCTGAACCGCCTGTGGGGTTTGAACTGGCCGCGAACCAGGCTTCAAGCTCTGGCGCTGGCCCTGGGTGCAGACGTACCGTTCTTCATCGGTGGAAACAATGCCTGGGTGGAGGGCATCGGCGAACAACTCACGCCTTTGCACATACCGGCGCAGTCGTTCATGTTGATCAAACCCAGGGTGTCGATCGAAACACGCGCAGTTTTCGCTCACCCCGGGTTGGCTCGGGACACTCCCCGCGCTATACTTGGAGGCTTTGATGCAGACGAGTTTCGACATCTCGCCGCACCAGAAGACAGTGCTGGGTGGGGCCGCAATGACTTGCAGCAAGTCGCCGAGTTGTTGCACCCTGAGGTGCGGGAGGCGGCAGACTATTTGCACGCTCGATACGGAAACAGCCGGATGAGTGGTTCAGGCAGCGCGGTGTTTGCACGCGCTGCCGCGCAGGAGGTCTCTGCCGCAGGACTTGAATGCGAGCTGCCTGCGGGCTGGATTGGACGCAGATGCTGCAGTCTGCTGAAGCATCCGCTGCGCGACTGGGCAGTGGATTGAAGGATTGAAAGTTGTGGGTGAGTGGCCTGTCCACTCACCGGTGTAGGGGAGTCGCCAAGTTGGTTAAGGCATCGGATTTTGATTCCGACATGCGAAGGTTCGAATCCTTCTTCCCCTGCCAGATTCATTGATTCCCGGAACGTCCTGACAACAGGCCTGGGCTGGACTGAAAGGAAGCGACATGCTTCCACAGAGCCTCGTCGGAGGGAATGTGCTTTTCAACACTGTGCTGTTCACTGGCAACGCCAACCCGGTGCTAGCCAAGGAAATTGCGACCCACCTCGGTGTCGAACTCGGCAAGGCCTCGGTCGGTCGGTTCTCCGACAGCGAAGTCGCCGTGGAGATCGAGCAGAACGTGCGGGCTCGGGATGTGTTCGTCGTGCAATCCACTTGCACGCCGACCAACGAGAACCTGATGGAACTGTGCATCATGGTCGATGCGTTGAAGCGCGCCAGCGCGCGCCGCATCACTGCCGTGATTCCTTATTTCGGCTATGCACGCCAAGACCGCCGACCGCGCTCGACACGGGTGCCGATCAGCGCCAAGGTGGTTGCCAACATGCTTGAAGCTGTCGGTGTCGAGCGGTTGCTGACGATGGACCTGCATGCCGACCAGATCCAGGGCTTCTTCAATATTCCGGTCGACAACATCTATGCATCGCCGGTGTTGCTGTCCGATCTGCAATCGAAGCAATACGAGGACCTGGTCGTCGTGTCGCCCGACATCGGTGGCGTGGTGCGCGCGCGGGCCCTGGCCAAGCAGTTGAACTGCGATCTGGCCATCATCGACAAGCGTCGCCCGAAGGCCAATGTGTCAGAGGTCATGAACGTCATCGGCGAGACCGAAGGACGCAACTGCGTGATCATGGACGACATGATCGACACCGCCGGCACACTGGTGAAGGCCGCCGCCGTGTTGAAAGAGCGTGGCGCCAAAAGCGTCTACGCCTACTGCACGCACGCTGTGTTCTCCGGCCCGGCCATCGAGCGCATCCAGGCCTCGATGCTCGACGAAGTCGTGATCACCAACACCATTCCGATGACCGATGCCGCCAATGTGTGCCCCAAGGTGCGCCAGTTGTCGGTGGCCTTCCTGTTTGCCGAAACGATCCGTCGTATTTCCGACGGCGAATCGGTCACTTCTTTGTTCGCCGAGCAGAACAGCAATTTCTGAACGTCGAACCAAGCGTCCGGCCGACTAGCCGGATGTTCAGCCGGGTCGCAAGGCCTGTTCCGAAGCACCTGGTCGCGGGGCTTCACCATTTAGGGAGTCAACATGAAATTCGTCGCATACGAGCGTACGTTGCAGGGGACCGGAGCGAGCCGCCGCCTGCGCAACGCTGACAAGGTTCCAGGGATCGTCTATGGCGCGGGCACACCGGCCATGATCGAACTCGATCACAACGCCCTCTTCTTCGCGCTGAAGAAAGAAGCCT
>JARXKP010000179.1 GCA_030271615.1 Pseudomonadota bacterium | reverse complement strand
GTTTCGACGACGCGGATGCTGACCAGGCTCAGGCTGCGCGCCAGGTCTTTCGCCAGGTTGAGCACCTGCGCGCCCTTGACGCCGGTGGCCGGCTCGATCTCGTAGCGCGTGATCACCGGGCCCGGCGACGCGGCCACAACGCGCACCTCGACGCCGAAATCTTTCAGCTTCTTCTCGATCAGCCGCGAGGTCATCTCCAGCGTCTCGGGCGACACGGTCTCGGTGCGGCCCGGTGCGGCATCGAGCAGATCGACCTGCGGCAGCTTGGTGTCGGCGAGTTCAACGAACAGCGGCTTCTGCCGCTCCTTGACGACGCGCTCGCTCTTCGGCACATCGACCACCGGCGTCTCGATGACGATCGGCGCATGGTCTTCGTGCAGTGCGTGCTCGACCTCGACCAAGTCCTCGCGTTCGCGCAGCGCCTGCTCGCCGAGGCGGAGGTCTTCGGCACGCTCGATGCGCTCGACGCGGCGATCGCGCCAGGCGTCGAGTCGCTCGCCGATCAGGTCCGCCACCTGCAACCACGAGAACCGGAACGCCAGCGACAACCCGACGACCAGCATCGCAATCCACAGCACACCCGAACCGGCGAAGCCGAGCAGCTTCATGCTGATCGGACCGAGCAGGTAGCCCAGCACGCCGCCCGCGTGAGCGCCGGGCAGGCGCGGTTCCCATTGATATAGGCGCGTCCACTCAAGCGCGGTGCTGGCCGACAACAACAGCGCGAGTCCGAACCAGAAGGTCCACAGCGGCCAGACCGGACGGATGGGCGCCAGGTGGGCCGCGTCGCTGTCGGCACCGCGCAGCAGGCCTGCGAGCGAACTCAGCCAGCGGTGCAAGGCCACGGCCATCAGCCACCACACCGAAAAGCCGAACAGGAAAAATGCTCCGTCGGACAGCCAGGCCCCCAGCGCGCCTGCCTTGTTTTGCGCCAGTTCGCCGGCGCCCGACGTCGAGAAGGCGGCGTCGAACGTGCTGTGCGTGACAAGCGCGATCAGCATCAGCAACCACGCCACGCCGCCCAGCAGCAGACGCACCTGACGCGGCCAATCCGACAGCTGGGAAAAAGGCGCACCAGCACGGAGGCTGACGCCGCGATCACGGGATTCGCCCGCCGCGGAGGCGCCTGCACTCGAAGGGGAATCTGCCGCAGCAGAACGAAGCGAACCGAGCGGAAATGTCATCCGCTCATTGTGGCTGAAGGGCGTGGCGGACCAGCCCGCCAGAGACTCAGGTCAAGCGTTCCTTGAGGATCACGGAGCCGTTTTCCTGCGTCTCGATCATGCCGCGCTCTTCGAGGTCTTTCATCACGCGGCTGACCATCTCGCGCGACGCGCCCACGACCTTGGCCAGGTCCTGACGCGACACCTTGTTGCGGATGATCCTGGCGTCGCCGATGACTTCGGCCATGTCGAGCAGCGAGCGCGCGACGCGGCCGTAGACATCGAGCAGCGCCAGCGATTCGATCTGCCGGTCGGCGCTACGCAGGCGCGCCACCAAGCCTCGCATGATCGCGTAAGACAGGCTGGAGTTCTCGGGCAGGCAGCGGGCGAATTCGGGACGGCCGAGGATCAGCATGTCGGTCTGGATCTCGGCGCGCACCGTCGCCGAATGCGGTTCGTTATCGATCAAGCTCATTTCACCGACGTAGTCACCGGACTGCAGCACCGCGAGGATCACCTCCCGGCCTCTGGAATCGGCGGTCAGCACGCGAGCACGCCCGGTCAGCAGGATGAACAGTGCATTCGATTTGCGTCCGTGCTCGACGACGATTTCACCGCGGCGGTACCGCCGCTTGACAACGCTGTCGGCTATGCCCTGCGCCTGGTCGTTGGTCAGCAGCGAAAAGATCGGCACGCGCCGAATGAGGTCGAGATTCGAAAGCATCGCCATCGTGGAGCTCCTTTGTTGACGTTATCGGCAGGGCGCGTGAGGAATTCACTGGACAAACTGAATTTCTCTATTGTCGTCATTGCAACCCTTGCCACCGACCACTCTGCGGGCGTGTCAAACTGACCGGCTCTTGTCCATTTCCTGTACCGCCATGAGCACAACGCCCACCCATGCACGCGTCCTGATCCTGGGTTCCGGACCGGCCGGATATTCGGCCGCGATCTACGCCGCCCGCGCCAACCTGAACCCGATGCTGATCACCGGCATCGCACAGGGTGGCCAGTTGATGACCACCACCGACGTCGACAACTGGCCAGCCGATGTCGATGGCGTGATGGGCCCGGACCTGATGCAGCGCTTTCAAAAACACGCCGAGCGCTTCAACACGCAGATCGTCTTCGACCACATCAACGAGGTTGATTTTTCACAGCGCCCACTGAAGCTCAAAGGCGATTCGGGCAGTTACACCTGTGACGCACTGATCATCGCCACCGGGGCTTCGGCCAAGTACCTCGGCCTACCGTCGGAGCAAGCCTTCATGGGCCGCGGTGTCAGCGGCTGCGCGACCTGCGATGGGTTCTTCTATCGCAACCAGGAGGTGTGCGTCGTCGGCGGAGGAAACACCGCCGTGGAAGAAGCGCTGTACCTGTCGAACATTGCAAGCAAGGTGCACCTGATCCATCGTCGTGACAAGTTCAAGGCCGAGGCGATCCTCGTCGACAAACTGATGGAGAAAGCGGCCTCGGGAAAAGTGCAGTTGCACCTGTGGAGCACGCTGGACGAAGTGCTGGGCGACGCGTCCGGCGTCACCGGCGTGCGGACCCGAAGCACGCGTGACAGCTCGACAAGCGATTTGGCATTGCAAGGCTGCTTCATCGCGATCGGCCACCAACCGAACACCGACATCTTCGCGGGCCATCTCGAGATGAAGGACGGCTACATCGTCACCAGGGGAGGACTGAACGGCATGGCGACGATGACCAGCGTGCCCGGCGTGTTTGCAGCCGGCGATGTTCAGGACCACGTGTACCGGCAAGCCATCACCAGCGCCGGTACCGGTTGCATGGCCGCGCTGGACTCGCAGCGCTTCCTGGAACAGTGATCCGGGCGCAGGTTCCTGCCATGAGCCCGCGAAGCCAGTTATACTCGCGGGCTTCGCTGTGCTTGGAGCCTTTGTCATTCGAGGGTCATCGTGCAGCGGCCACGCGGGCGCAAGCCCTGATGCAGCCCCGCCAATGGCGCTCTGCATCAGCGATACCTGAAACACGAACCTATTGGAGCAGCGTCATGGCACGCGTCTGTCAAGTCACGGGCAAGCGCCCGATGTCGGGAAACAATGTTTCCCATGCGAACAACAAGACCAAGCGTCGATTTCTGCCGAACCTGCAATACCGCAGGTTCTGGCTCGAAACAGAAAACCGCTGGGTACGCCTGCGCATCTCTAACGCGGCATTGCGGTTGATCGACAAGGTGGGCATCGAGAAGGTCGTTGCCGACCTGCGTGCTCGCGGCGAAATCTAATTCAGGAGCGGATCATGGCAAAAGGTGGACGCGAGAAAATCAAGCTGGAATCGTCAGCCGGGACCGGTCATTTCTACACGACCGACAAGAACAAGAAGACGAAGCCCGAGAAGATCGAGATCATGAAATTCGATCCGAAGGTTCGCAAGCATGTGATGTACAAGGAAACGAAGCTGAGATAACAGCTTCGGGTCCAACAAAAAACCCGCTGGATTCCAGCGGGTTTTTTGTTGCCGGTCCCTGCCGAGACCGAGATGCCATGCGCCGGAGATCAGGCGTGCGCAGCGCGCAGCTTCAACGCAAAGTCCTGCAGCGCGGTGATGCCGCTGTCTTCGGCCTTCTTGCACCACGCCTGCAGATCGACCACCAGCTGATCAGCCGACACATTGGTACGCGTCCACAGCTGCCGCAATTCCTCGCGCATCGCCACCAGCTTGGACAGCACGGCGTTCTGGGCACACACCGTGGCCACCCGCTCCTTCACACCCTGGGGGATTCTGTCGTTGTCACGGTGCAGCCAACGCTTGGCCAGGCGCATGTCTTTCCAATGCGCCGTGTTCTCGGCGCCTTCGGCCTTCAATCGGACCAGTTCACTGCGGCACTCGTCCCGCAGATGGCCAGCGAACTTGGCCATCACCTCGTAGCGATTGGCGATGATCGCCTCAAGAGTTTTCGAGTCGGCGACGGGCTTGATCTCCCCCAGCTTCAACTGCGGCGCAGTCTTGCGGACAACGGCCAGACCCAGCATTTCAAGCCCACGGATGTAAGCCCATCCGATGTCGAATTCATAAGGCTTGACCGACAACTTAGCCGAAGTCGGATAGGTGTGATGGTTGTTGTGCAACTCCTCGCCGCCAATGATGATTCCCCACGGGGAAATATTGGTGGACGCGTCTGGCGCCTCGAAGTTGCGGTATCCCCACCAGTGGCCGATGCCATTGATGATGCCCGCGGCGGTGATGGGAATCCACACCATCTGGATCGCCCAGACCGTCAGGCCCGCAGCACCGAACAACGCCAAGTTGATCAACAGCATCAACCCCACTCCCTGCCAGCTGTAGCGGCTGTACAGGTTCCTCTCGATCCAGTCATCGGGCGTTCCGTGGCCGTACTTGGCCAGGGTTTCCTGGTTCTTCGACTCGGTTCGGTAAAGCTCGGCGCCCGTCAGCAGAACTGTCTTGATACCGCGCGTCTGAGGGCTGTGAGGATCGTCAGGGGTTTCACACTTGGCGTGGTGCTTGCGGTGTATCGCCACCCATTCCTTGGTGACCTGCCCTGTAGTAAGCCACAACCACATCCGAAAGAAATGCGAAGGGATGGCATGCAGGTCAAGCGCACGATGAGCCTGAGATCGATGCAAGAAGATGGTGACAGAAGCGATCGTGATGTGCGTCGTCAGCAACGCATAGAGAACAATCTGCCACCAGGTGGCTTCGATCAAGCCATGGGCCAACCAATTCAGAAGGCTGTCCGACAACGTCATCAACATATTCATGAATTCAAATCCGCGCTGTATCAAATGAAACCAGCTAATTGTAGGCGCCACTCGTGCCGCGGGATCGCAGGATCTACAGGTCGTCTACACCGCAGCAGATCAGGTGAGGCCGGAGGCCGGTGAATCAAGCGCGTTGCCAGACGGCCGCAAAAAATCCGTCGGTGGCATGGCGATGCGGCCAGAGGCGCAGATACGGGCCCCGGACAAGAGTGCCCGATTGATCGACGTGGGCTTCGCTCAACACCGCCTCGGCGGCGACCGGCTTGAAGTCCCGCGAGTGCTCCGCCGAGAACGCTGCCGCGATATCCTCGTTTTCGGCTTGCAGCAGGCTGCACGTGGCGTACACAAGTCGGCCGCCGGGCTTGACCAGTCGAGCTGCGCTGCTCAGGATCGCCGCCTGCTTGGCACGCAGTTCCTCCACGGACTGAGGCGACTGACGCCATTTGAGGTCCGGATTGCGCCGGAGCGTTCCAAGGCCCGAGCAGGGCGCATCGACCAGCACGCGGTCTATTTTTCCGGCCAATCGCTTGATCCGGTCGTCGCGTTCGTGCGCGATCTGGACCGGATGCACATTCGACAGCCCGCTGCGCGCGAGCCGCGGCTTGAGCGATGCCAGTCGGTGCCCTGAGGTGTCGAATGCATAGAGGCGGCCGGTGTTGCGCATCGAAGCGCCCAGCGCCAGAGTCTTGCCGCCGGCTCCGGCGCAGAAATCGACCACCATCTCGCCGCGCTTGGCGTCGGTCATCAGCGCCAGCAACTGGCTGCCTTCGTCCTGCACCTCGACATCGCCGCGCAGGAACACCTCGAGCTTGTGCAGCGCCGGCTTGCCTTGAATGCGCAGGCCCCACGGTGAATACGGCGTCGGCACGGCCTCAATGTTGGCGGCCGCGAATTCGGCTTGCACCTGCTCGCGCTTCGCCTTGAAGGTGTTCACCCGCAGGTCGAGCGGCGCGCTGCCGTTCAATGCCTCGAGCAAGGGCCAGAACTCATCACCCACCTCGAGTTGCAGTCGCTCGGCCAGCCACTCGGGCAGGTTGTGGCGCAACTTCTCTGCCAGTGCGCTGCGGTCGAGGGCGCTCACCTGCTCCAGCCAGTGCAGCTCGTTCTCCTGCAGGGCAGCACGCAGGAAGGCGGCATTGCCCTGCCAGCCCAGCAGCACGAGGCGACGCTCCATCTCGCCTTTGCCCGACTGGGCCAGGTGCTGGAACAGCAGACGCTGCCGGAGCACGGTGTAGGTGGTTTCCGCGAGCGTGTGGCGCTCGCGCATGCCAAGTCCGCGGTGCTGGCGAAAGAAGTCGGAAACGACGTTGTCGGCGGGTGCGTCGAACTGCATCACCCTGTGCAGCAGTTCTGTGGCAAGTTCGAGTAAGGCGTTAGGGTGCATCGGACAGATTATCCGGGCGGCCGTCCGTCGCCCTCGATCAGCAACTGCGATTCGCCGGTACGCAGCACGATCCGGCCATCCACGCCTGCCTCCAGCAGCCCGTCGACCCACCAGCGGACGGCGCGCGGATACAACTGGTGCTCCATCGCCAGAACGCGGGCGGACAGCGTGTCTTCGGTGTCGTCGGGCCGCACCGGGACAACGGCCTGCGCGACGATCGGGCCGTGATCCAGCTCGGGCGTCACGACATGCACGGTGGTGCCAGCCAACTTGCAGCCGGCCTCGATGGCGCGGCGATGCGTGTGCAGGCCCGGGAACGCCGGCAAGAGCGAGGGGTGGATGTTGAACATGCGACCGGCGTAGTGCTGCACGAAGCCCGGGGTCAGGATGCGCATGAACCCGGCCAGCACGATCAGATCGGGCGAAAAGCTGTCGATGACCTGCGCAAGTGCCGCATCGAAGGCCTCGCGCCCATCGAAATCCCGATGGTTCACCACCGCCGTGGCAATGCCCCATGCCCGGGCGCGGTCGAGTCCGGATGCATCGCTGCGGTTGCTGATGACTGCCGAGATGCGTGCATCCCAGCCCTCGGCAGCACATGCTTCGGCAATCGCGACCATGTTCGAGCCGCGACCGGAAATGAGGATGACCAGGTTCTTCATGTTGCGATGGCGGTACTGAAGCAGTGACGGCGCCGCAGTGTATCGGCCTCGCGCAGATGGCCGAACCTACAATCCCGACCCTCAACAGTGAGCGCCTCAATGAAACAAAGAGTCTTGTCCGGCATGCGTCCCACGGGGGCCCTGCACCTCGGCCACTACCACGGGGCCCTGAAGAACTGGGTGCGCTTGCAGGCCGATTTCGACTGCTTCTATTTCGTCGCCGACTGGCATGCGCTGACGACCCACTACGAAGACCGCGAGGTCATCGAGCGCAACGTCTACGACATGGTGATCGACTGGCTGGCCGCCGGCGTCGACCCGGAGCGCGCGACGCTGTTCATCCAGAGCCGCCTGCCCGAGCACGCCGAACTGTTCACGCTGCTTGCGATGGGCACG
>JARXKP010000178.1 GCA_030271615.1 Pseudomonadota bacterium | reverse complement strand
CTGAACGGCTTGCTGGTGTTCTGGCTGGCGTTCCTGCCGAAATGACACGCCCGCATCGACGCCTGGCGTGAGCGCCGGCGACGACGCAAGCCAAGCCAGCGGACGAAACAGCAGGCACAGACGGCTCATCGCTTCGTCCCCAGTCCGGGACGAACCGCACGGGAGTGCGACACCGAGCCAGCACCCTGCACGCCCGCACTGCGGGCGCGTCCGCCCTTCTCGGCCCAGGTGCGCGTCCAGCGAATCTGCATGTATCGCATCACGCCGAGCATCAACACCGCGAGCACCGCGAACAGCACGAAGCCCCACGCGTAGGTGCCGAAATGCTGCTTGGAGAACCCCATTGCGTTGGGCACGATGCCGCCCCCGAGCGCCCCCACCTCGCCGATCATCGATCCCGCCACGGCGGTGGTGGTCGGCCAGCGCAGCGGCACCAGTTGAAACAACGCGCCATTGCCGGCGCCGAGCGCCGCGAAGCACACGATCATCAGCAGGGTGGTGACCAGCAGCGAGCCGGACGAGAAGCCGATCAGCGTCAGGCACACCGCCACCAGCATCAGCACCCAGGTCAACGTGTTGACGCCACCCCAGCGATCGGAAATCCAGCCGCCGGCCACGCGCACGGCGGCCGCCATGAAGGCCGCGAGCATCGTCAGCTGGCCCGCCTGCACCTTGCTGACGCCGAACTGGTCGTAGTAGTAGGACGGCAGGAACGTGGTCAGGCCGATGAAGCCGCCGAAGGTCACGCCGTAGATCAGGCTGAACACCCAGCCGTCTTTTTCGAACAGGCAGGCCATGTGCTCGCGCAGCGTGGCGTGGGCGTCGACGTCGGGCGGCTCCTTGGCGAACACCACCATCACCAGCATCGGCACCATGATCGCCACGGCCGCGACGCCGTAGACCGCCTGCCAACCCAGCCACATCGCCAGCGGCGGCGCCACCAGCACCGACACCGCGGTGCCGACGTTTCCGGCCCCGACCAGACCCATCGCGAGGCCCTTGTGCTGCGGCGGGAACCAGCCCGAGCCGAGCGACAGCGCGACGCCGAAGCTGGCGCCGGCGATGCCCAGCAACACACCCATCGCCAGCAGGTCGTTGAAGGTCTTGACGGCGAAGAAGCCGAACAGCATCGCCACGGCGATCAAGCCCATCTCGACCAGCGTGGCGCGCTTGCGGCCGATGTATTGCGCCAGCAGGCCGAGCGGAAAGCGCATGAACGCGCCAGCGAAGATCGGTATCGACAGCATCAGGCCCTTCTGCGCAGGGGTGAGCTGGAAGGTCTCGCTGATGAACGGCGCCATGGCGCCGTTGAGCACCCAGATGCAGCACGAGAAGGAGAAATACAGGAACGCCGCGAAGAGCGTAGGCCCATGCCCGGCAGCCAGGAAAATTCGAAAATTAATCATCGGGTGAAGCGTGTCGAAACGCGGGCGACGCAGACCATGACGGACTCCCCAAGTCGCTGTGCAGCAGTCATGCCGCAGCGCTGAAATACATCACCACGCACTTCGTCGTGCGTGCGACCCGCCGTGTACCGGAGCAGGGTCGGGTGCGTCGCTGCACCCGCGTTAACCCTCGCAAATACCGGGCCAGCGCGACACTGGCGACCTTCGTGGCAAATGTCCTGGTGCCCGCGATGAATCACAAGAATGGTGCGGTGCAGCGTGCTGAATTGGTGCGCGCGGTCGCGAGGCCGACAAGCAGGCGCGGACGTTATGCTTTGCGGCCATTGACACCCCCATCACTGCATGACATCAGCCCTCGTGATCGCCGCACCGGGCGCCCCCGCGCTGGAAACCGACCTGAACGCGGTGGGCATCACCACCGCCACACAGTGCCAGGCGGCGGATCTGATCCGCACCGCCGCTCGCTGCAACGCCGACTTGCTGGTGGCCTGGGATCCGTACCCCGCGCAGCTGCTGCTGCCAGCGCTCGCAGCCCTCCAGGAGCATCTGGCCTTGCCCGTGCTGCTGTTCACCAGCGACGCCGATGCGTCGACGCTTGCAGCCGCCCTGCGCGTCGGCGTCCACGCCTACGTCGTCAATGGCTACGCACCGGCGCGCCTGCGCCCTCTGGTGCAGCTCGCTCAAGCTCGCTTCGAGCACGATCGCGAGCGGCGAGTGGCGCACCAGGACCTCTCTCACCGTTTCGAAGAACGCAAGCTGATCGACCGAGCCAAGGGCATCCTGATGCGCTCGCGCCGCATTCCCGAGGACGAAGCGTTTCGCCTGCTGCGGGCCGCGTCGATGGAGGGGCATCAGCGCGTCGGACTGGTCTCGCGCCGCCTGATCGACGCCGCACGCGACGCCGAAGCGATCAACCGGGCCGGCCAGCTGCGCATGCTGTCGCAGCATCTGGTCAAGCTGTATGCACTGCAATGCGCAGGCATCGACGCTGAAAGCGCGCGCTCAGCGCTGCTGGCCTCGACAGAACGGGTCAGCGACACCCTCGAACTGCTGGACCGGGGACTTTCGAAAGCGACGTTCGGTGATCTGCTGCAGGCGCTGCGCGGCATCTGGAAGGAACTCGCGCCAGCCCTGGCCAGCACACCGAAGCGCGCGCGGCTGGCCGCCCTGGACGCAGCCGCCGAACAACTGATGCTATCGGCCGAGCAACTCACGACCGCGCTCGAAGCCGGCAATGCGTACGCCCGACTGGCCCTGGTCAACCTGGTCGGTCGGCAGCGGATGCTGTCGCAACGCATCGCCAAGCAGGCCTTGCTGGCGACCCTGCTCGACGGCTCGGTCGCGCAAGCCGCTGCCGCTGACGCCGTGAGCACCATCGCTGCATTCGAGGCGGCCCAGGCCCGACTGTTCGCAACGGCCCCGTCGGGGCCGTTGCACGACGAGTTGCAACACGTCGCGCAGCCGTGGCAGCAGCTGTTGAAAGGCCTGCACGACGCCGCGTCCGAATCGGGACGTCGAGCGGTGGCAGAGGCGAGCGAATCACTGCTGACCCTGTTCGACCAGATGACCGAACACTGCGAGCAGGCCGCACACGTGCTGATCGAACCGGCAAGCGACTTGCGATCGGCGGGCGGCGTCCAGGGGCCCGCACCCTGACCGACAAGCACTCATCGCCGTGCCGGATGCGAAACAGCACCAGACCGTGAATATTGCTCGCGACGACCTGTCGGAAACCACCCGCGACCACTCAGTCGAGGGGTGACGCCACAGCGATCAGAGGACTAGATTTTGCTTGTGTCGAAATGTATCTGGCGGCTGTCCGTCGATGCTGAATACGCACACATCACGGGCCTTCGACATGCTGTCATTTCAATTCACGCGCCACCCACCGCCAGCGGCTGCCGGGCCCTCTCCCTCGTCCGCCGACAAGCCGGTCAGGAAAAGCGGGGCTCCCGACTGCAAACCCCTGCTTCCACCTGCGGACACCCGCGGCTGGTACGACTCGTCGGCTGATCTGAAGGGGGGTCTGCAGGTGCAGGAAGAAGACTTCGACTCGCTGCCACCCGAGTATCGGGACGCATTTCCGTCACGTTGATTCGAGCGCGCCCCGGTACAGCCCGAGGTACTGCCGTGCAGCGCCTGTCCATGAAAAATCACGCGTCATGCCGTTGCGCATCAGGTCGCACCACAACCCCGGTTCGGCGTAGGCACTGATCACGCGTTCGATCGCCAGCGACAGCGCTGCCGCCGTGGCGTGGTCGAAGACGAATCCGGTGGCCCGAGAACTGCCCTGGCTCAACGCGTGGTCACTGGCATCGACCACCGTGTCGGCCAGGCCACCGACCCGGCGCACCACCGGAACGGTGCCGTATCTCAGGCCGTACAACTGGGTCAGCCCGCACGGTTCGAATCGCGACGGCACCAGGATGGCATCGGCGCCGGCCATCAGCCGATGCGCAAAGGCCTCGTCGTAGCCGATCCGCACCGCCACTCGGCCCGGGTGCGCTGCCGCAACCGCACTGAATGCAGCTTCCAGCCCAGGCTCGCCGGCACCCTGCAGCGCCAGTTGCCCGCCGCCTTGCAGCAAACCGGGCAGCGCGGCCAGCACCAGATCGAGGCCCTTCTGCGGCGTCAATCGGCTGACCACCGAGAACAAGGGCGCCCGCGGGTCGTCGCACAGGCCCAATTCGGCTTGCAGAGCCGACTTGCAGCGGGCCTTCGCGATCCGGTCCGGCTCGGCGCACTCGGCGGTGTAGCGGGCGATGATCCCGGCGTCGGTGGCCGGGTTCCAGACGGCGCCATCGACTCCGTTCAGGATGCCCGACACGTCGGAGCCACGACTGCGGATCACGCCTTCGAGCCCGCATCCGAACTCGTGTGTCGCCATCTCCACGGCGTAGGTCGGGCTGACGGTGGTGACGCGTCGCGCGAACTTCAACCCGGCCTTCATGAACGAGAGCTGGCCGTGGAATTCGAGCGCCTGCGCCGACATGAAACGCGACGGCAGACCCAGCAGTGGAAAGTCGCCCGGCGGAAACAGTCCCTGGTAGGCCAGGTTGTGGACGGTGAACACCGTGGCCGCGGTGGTCGGTGGATGCGCTGCCGTGTAGGCACACGCCATCGCCGCGTGCCAGTCGTGCGCATGCAGCACGTCGGGCACCCAGGTCGGGTCGAGCTCGCCAGCGGCCAGATGTGCCGCGACCCAGCCCAGCAAGGCAAAGCGTTGCAGGTTGTCCGCCCACTCCACGCCAGTACTCGACTGGTAAGGGCTGCCGCCGCGTCGGTACAGATACGGCGCGTCGATCACGTAAGCCGGCACATGGCTGTACGGCAGCTGGCCCAGACGCAGGGTGATGCGACCGGCGCCGAACAGCGGGCCGAGGGTGCATACCGTCTTCTGGTGCAACACCGCATCGACGATGGCCGGCAAACCCGGCAGCACCAGCCGAACGTCGGCACCCTGGGCCCTCAGGGCCTGCGGAAGCGCTCCGACCACGTCGGCCAGTCCACCGGTCTTGACCAGCGGAAACACCTCCGCCGCGGCGTGGAGAACCTTGAGCTCAGACATCCGAGAGTTTCTTCAGCATCTCCCGGGTCACCAGCGTGATGCCGTTCTCGCTGCGGTAGAAGCGCTCGACGTCCAGCGCATCGTCCTCGCCGATGACCATGCCGTCGGGGATCACGCAATCGCGGTCGATCACGGCGCGGGTGATGCGCGCACCGCGTCCCACCTGCACGCCCGGCAACAGCACCGACCAGTTGACCACCGCATGCGAATGCACCCGCACGCTCGAAAACAGCAGCGTGCGGAACACCAGCCCCGACACGATGCAGCCGCCCGACACCAGCGATTCGATCGCCATGCCGCGCCGGTCGTCCTGGTTGTGCACGAACTTCGCGGGTGGCAACTGACCCTGGTGCGTCCAGATCGGCCAGCGCGTGTCGTAGAGGTTGAGCAGCGGGTCGGTCGCGGTGAGATCGATGTTGGCGCGTCCCAGTACGCATCGATGGTGCCGACATCGCGCCAGTAGGGCTCTTCGCCGGTGCGGGTGTTGACGCAGCTCTGGTCGAAGGGATGGGCGGACACACAACCGTGCTTGACTGCATGGGGGAGGATGTCCTTGCCGAAATCGTGGCTCGAGTCCGGATCGGCCATGTCGCGCTCGAGCTGCTTGTACAGGTAGCGCGCATTGAAGATGTAGATGCCCATGCTGGCCAGCGCCTTGTCGGGATGGCCCGACATCGCCGGCGGATCGGCCGGCTTCTCGACGAAGTCGATGACCTGGCTGTGGGCGCCGACGGCCATCACGCCAAACGCGCTGGCCTCCTCGCGCGGCACCGCGATGCAGGCCACCGTGCAGTCGCGCCCCTTGTTGACGTGGTCGGCCAGCATCAGCGCGTAGTTCATCTTGTAGATGTGGTCGCCGGCCAGCACCACGATGTAGTCGGCACGGTAGCTGGCGATGATGTCCTGGTTCTGATAGACGGCGTCGGCCGTGCCGCGGTACCAGCTTTCGTCATCGGTGCGCTGCTGGGCCGGCAGCAGGTCGACGAACTCGTTCATCTCGGATTTCAGGAACGCCCAGCCGCGCTGCAGGTGCTGCAGCAGGCTGTGCGACTTGTACTGCGTGATCACGCCGATGCGGCGGATGCCGGAGTTCATGCAGTTCGACAGCGCGAAGTCGATGATGCGGAACTTGCCGCCGAAATAGACCGCCGGCTTGGCACGCCGATCGGTGAGGTTGCGCAGGCGGCTGCCGCGTCCTCCGGCGAGCACCAGCGCCACCGCTCGTTTGGGAAGCTCCAGACTGAGCGCCAGGTTGTTCGTGTGGTCGTTGGGCATCTTGTCTCCTGTTGCTTCGCGCCGTCGCCCGAGCCCAGGATGGACGTGCGCGAGAAGAGGTATTGATGGAATACGGAATCTTTGTTCAGCACGGAGTGTGCCTGTACCCGGAGCGACCCGACGCACCGCGATCGCCGCACAAAAAGGCGCGAAACTTGCACTCTGACAGGCACCTTGCGCTGGAGAGCGCCTCGGCACGGTGGCCTGCGGGCCTTCTAAACGAACGAACTTGAGGAAGGCCCGGTGATGTCCCACACCTCTCCCGCACATCCGTCCGCCAGCACACCGCTGGCCTCCGACGTTCGACACGCCATCGAGGACCACCTGCTCAAGACCGTCGGCGTCGACGCCGACGAGGCGACAGCGGTCGAGCTGATGCAGGCGGTCTCGCAGGTCGCGCGCGAGCAGCTGTCCAAGCGCTGGGTCGCGACGCAGTGCGCCGACCGCGACAGCAAGGCACGCCGCGTCTACTACTTGTCGATGGAATTCCTGATGGGTCGCACGCTGGGCAACGCGCTGGCCGCGCTCGACCTGACCGGCGCGGCGGCCCAGGCCCTGGCGGGCCGCGCCAAGTCGCTCGAAGACATCGAGGACCGCGAGCCCGATGCGGCACTCGGCAACGGCGGCCTCGGTCGGCTGGCGGCCTGCTTTCTCGATTCGATGGCCGAGCTCGGTCTGCCGTCGTTCGGCTACGGCATCCGCTACGAGTACGGCATGTTCGCGCAGGACATCGTCGACGGCTGCCAGGTCGAATACCCCGACCCGTGGCTGGCCGACGGCACGCCGTGGGAGTTTCCGCGCGCAAGCATCAGCTACCCGGTGCGCTTCGGCGGCTGGGTCGAGCACGTCGGGCCGCCGGGGCACGAGAAGGCGGTCTGGCGCCACGCCGCCGAGGTCGCCGCCAAGGCCTACGACATGGTGGTGCCCGGCCACAGCACGCAGCGCGTCAGCACGCTGCGGTTGTGGAAGGCGGTGGCACCGGCGCACATCGACCTGCATGCGTTCAACACCGGTGACTACGCGCGCGCCGCCGGCGTCAAGAACGAGTTCGAGAACATCTCGTGGGTGCTGTATCCGAACGACAGCACGCCGGCCGGACGCGAGCTGCGGCTGCGGCAGGAGTACTTCTTCGTCGCCGCGTCG
>JARXKP010000177.1 GCA_030271615.1 Pseudomonadota bacterium | reverse complement strand
TCTACTCGACTCAATCGCAAGGTGCCGCGCCAGCGCCTGCCGGTCCGCCGGCACAACCGCCCGCCCATGTCGCCGAGTTGCTGAAAAAGGCGAACTGTTCATCTTGCCATGGCGAGAACTACAGCAAGCCGATCGCCCCCAACTACCCGAAGATCGCAGGCCAGCATGCCGATTACCTGTACGTGGCGCTGAAGGCCTATCAGACCGACGGCAACCCCCAGGTCGGCCGCAAGAACCCCATCATGGGCGGCATGGCACGGCAGTTCACGCATGCCGAGTTGAAGGAACTGGCGAACTACATCGGTTCCTTGCCGGGTGAGGTCAGGACCGTTTCGCAGTCTCGATTCCGCTGATCGTTGGTCCTTCGTCGAAAAAGCCGCTGTCACAGCGGCTTTTTTGTTTTCTGCTTCGCTGAATAGCGCCGCTGAAGCGCCTCAAGTCGGTACTCGGGGCACCGATACCCAGAAGTGACCAAAGCCATGTTGAAGAAGATCCCGGTCGATCAAATGCGCCTGGGCATGCATCTCCAAGGGATGTGTGGGGCGTGGCTCGACCATCCATTTTGGAAGTCGAAATTCGTGCTGCGGGACCCGGAAGACTTGAAAAAGCTTCGTGGCAGCAGCGTCCGGGAATGCTGGATCGACGTCTCCAAGGGGCTCGACGTGGAAACGTCTGTCGCGGAGGTGCCGGACAGCAGCGCAGGGCCCTCGGGCCTGGACGCGCCCGCTGCCATCGATGCCGACGCTGCGGCCGATGTCGCGCGGGCGTCGCAGATCGCCCCGCGAACCGGCGTGCCCATGGCCGATGAGGTTCGCCGGGCAACTGCCTTGTGCAATGCCTCACGCGCTGCGGTGATGTCGCTCTTCAGCGAGGCCCGCATGGGTCGTGCCATCGACACCGAGAAGTGCGCCGAACTGGTCAGCGAGATCACCGAATCGGTGTGGCGCAACCCGGCGGCGCTGGTATCACTGGCCCGCCTGAAGACACACGACGATTACACCTACATGCATTCGGTCGCTGTCGCTGCGCTGATGGTGGCGTTGTCCAAGCAACTGGGCCTCGATGAGTCGCAGGCCCGTCTGGCGGCCAAGGCCGGGCTGCTGCACGACATGGGCAAGGCGATGATGCCGCTGGAGATTCTCAACAAGCCGGGCAAGCTCACCAGCGAAGAGTTCGCCATCATGAAGACACACCCCGGGTGCGGCCATGAATTGCTCTTGTCCGGTGATGGCGTGGACCCGGCCGTGCTGGATGTCTGTCTGCACCATCACGAGAAGGTCGACGGATCGGGGTATCCGAATCAGCTGCGGGGTGAGCAGATTTCGATGCTCGCGAAAATGGGCGCGGTGTGCGACGTCTACGACGCCATCACGTCCAACCGGCCCTACAAACAGGGCTGGGACCCGGCCGAGTCGATTGCCAGAATGGCCGGTTGGGCGAAGGGGCACTTCGACGATGCGGTTTTCAAGGCCTTCGTGACAAGCCTGGGGATCTATCCGACCGGTTCGCTGGTCCGCCTGAAATCGGGCCTGCTGGCGGTCGTCACACAGCAGAACGAGGCTTCGCTGATCGCCCCCGAGGTCAAGGTGTTCTTCTCGACCAGACAGGGTCTGCATGTCACGCCCCGACTGCTGAACCTGGCCGATTCGAAGTGCACGGATCAAATCATCGGACGCGAATCGAACGACGCCTGGAAGTTCACGCATCTCGACGAGTTGTGGGCGGGCGAGGAAGCGCTGCGCAAGATGGGGCGCAAGACGTAGCGCGCTTCCCAGCTCGGGAATTCGCTCCCCCTACACTGCCTCCTTGACGATGTCAGGACCGGTGATGGAATCAGGCAAGAGGGCGCTGCGCGGCTCTGCGCACCGGGTGGGTTCGGGAAGACTGACGGCCGCCGGGGTGCTGCTGTGCTGCGCGGTGTTCGCGGCCGCGGCTCAAGCGCAGACCCTGCGCTGGTCCTCGCAGGGCGACCCGCAGACCATGGACCCGCATTCGCAGAACGAGTTGCTTACCAACAACCTGAACGGGCAGGTCTACGAGTCGCTGGTCAACCGCGATCGCCAGCTCGCCATCGTGCCCGTGCTGGCCGTGTCGTGGCAGCAGACCGGCCCGCTGCTGTGGCGCTTCAAGCTGCGTCCGAATGTGAAGTTCCACGATGGCGCGCCGTTCAGCGCCGACGACGTGGTGTTCTCGGTGCTCCGCGCGCGTGACAGCGCTTCGGACATCAAGGCCTATGCGCTCGCGCTCGGCGAGCCGAAGCAGGTCGATGCGTTGACGGTCGACTTCGTGCTGAAGGCGGTCGACCCCATTTTCTTGCAGCACCTCAGCACGGTTCAGGTCATGAGCCGCTCCTGGGCCGAGAAGCACGGCGCGACAAAGCCGATCGATTACAAGAGCCGGCAGGAAGGTTACGCCGCACTGAACGCCAACGGCACCGGCCCGTACAAGCTGACGCTGCGCCAGCCCGACGTGAAAACCGTCTACCAGCGCAACGCCGGGTGGTGGGGACGGTTCGACGGCAATGTGCAGGAGGTGGTCTACACCCCGATCAAGAGCGACTCGACGCGGGTGGCGGCGTTGATTTCGGGCGAGCTCGACTTCGTTCTCGATCCGGCGCCGCAAGACCTGGCGCGGTTGCGCAGCGACAGCGGCATCAAGGTGATCGAAGGCCCGGAGAACCGCATCGTCTTCGTCGGCATGGATCAGGGCCGTGATCAGTTGCTCTACAGCAGCGTCAAGGGCAAGAACCCGTTCAAGGATGTGCGGGTGCGCCGCGCGCTGTACCAGGCGATCGACATCGAGACGATCCGCACCCGGCTGATGCGCGGGCAATCGCTGCCCACCGGCGGCATCACGCCATCGCCGGTCGGGGCTTACAACGACCCGGAGCTGGAGAAGCGTTTGCCCTTCGACCTGCCGGCCGCCAAGCAGTCGATGGCCGACGCCGGCTACCCGCAAGGCTTCGAGGTGACGCTGGACTGCCCGAACAACCGCTACATCAACGACGAGGAAATCTGCCAGGCGCTGGCTGCGATGTGGGCCAGGATCGGCATCAAGCTGCGTGTCAATTCGATGCCTCGATCCACCTACTTCCCGAAGCTGCAACGGCTCGACACCTCGATGTACCTGCTGGGCTGGGGGGGCTCGATCACCGACGCCGAGACCACGCTGACGCCGCTGCTGCGCACGCGCGGTGAGGGCGGCGTCGGGTCATGGAACTTCGGCCAGATCGCGAACGCGAAACTCGACGCACTTGCCGCTGCGTCGAGCAAGGAGGCCGACCCGGTCAAGCGCGAACAGCTCGTCAAGGCCGCGCTGAAGGAACAGAAGGAGCAGGTGCTGCATTTGCCGCTGCATCGGCAGATCGTGCCCTGGGCCGCGCGCCAGAACATCGAGGTGGTGCACCGTGCCGACAACTGGGTCGAGTTCGCCTGGATCAGCATTCGATGACAACGCGACCCCACGACGATCCCCGCGGCTTTCTCCGCGCCCTCTACGACGCGGCGGTGGCGCGCGCGCTGCCCGCCGACATGACCGCGCAGCACCTGCCCGCGCCGCCAGCGGGCCGCACCGTCGTGGTCGGCGCCGGCAAGGCCGGTGGCGCGATGGCGGCGGCCGTCGATGCGCTGTGGCCCGCCGACGCGCCGCTGTCCGGCCTGGTCGTCACCCGCTACGACCATGTGCCGCCGCAGTACCGGGCGCGGCCGGGCCGCATCGAGGTGGTCGAGGCCGCGCATCCGGTGCCCGACGAGGCCGGGCGGCAGGCGGCGCATCGCATCGCCGCCCTGGTGCAGGGCTTGACGGCCGATGATCTGGTGCTGTGTCTGATTTCCGGCGGTGGTTCGGCGCTGCTGGCGATGCCGGCCGACGGCGTGTCGCTCGGGGACAAGCAGGCGATCAACAAGGCGCTGCTGAAAAGCGGTGCGGCGATCGACGAGATGAACTGCGTGCGCAAGCACCTGTCGGCCATCAAGGGCGGCCGTCTGGCCGCGATGTGCGCGCCGGCGCGCGTGGTCACGCTGCTGATCAGCGACGTGCCGGGGGATGCGCCCGAGGTCATTGCCAGCGGTCCGACCGTGCCCGACCCGACCACCTGCGCCGACGCGCTGGCGATCCTGACGCGCTACGGCATCGACATCCCCGAGGCCGCGCGCCGCGGTCTGGAGAGCGGCGCCTTCGAAACGCCGAAGCCGGGTGATCCGATGTTCGCGGGGCACCAGGTTCACCTGATCGCGACGCCGCAGCAGTCCCTGGACGCTGCGGCATCGGCGGCGCGCGCCGCCGGCATCGATGCGCACATCCTGAGCGACGAGATCGAAGGCGAATCGCGCGAGGTCGGCAAGGTGCACGCCGCCCTGGCGCGTGCGGTCGCACGACGCGGTGCGCCATTCGCCAAGCCCTGCGTGATCCTGAGCGGCGGTGAAACCACGGTCACGGTGAAGTCCCGGGCCGGACGCGGCGGACGCGCCACCGAGTTCCTGCTGGGTTGTGCGATCGCGCTGCAAGGCGAGCCCGGAGTCTGCGTGCTCGCCGCCGACACCGATGGCATCGATGGGGTCGAAGACAACGCCGGCGCCATCGTCATGCCCGATACGCTGTCGCGCGCTGCGGCGCAGGGTCTGAAAGCGCAGGATTTTCTCGACCGAAACGATGCCTACAACTTCTTCGCGCCGCTCGGCGATCTGGTCGTGCCGGGGCCGACCTACACCAACGTCAACGATTTCCGGGCGCTGCTGATCCTGTAGTGGTGCTGCCACGCGTCGATGCCGGCGCCAATCACCCACGGCGACGGCGACCGGGGTGCTCGTGTAACGTGCCCTGATGGACACACCCGCTGCCGCATCGCCCCACCGTCCCGCTTCCGTGTGGCCGCTGGCCTGGCGCCAGATGGCGCGCGACTTCCGGGCCGGAGAATTGCGGCTGCTGTTCCTCGCGGTGACGCTGGCGGTGGCCGCGCTGACGGCGGTGGGGTTCTTCGCCGATCGACTGAACGGTGGCCTGGCACGCGACGCGACGCAACTGCTCGGAGGCGATGCAATCGTCGCGAGCGACCAGCCGACACCGGCGGCCGTCGTCGACAAGGCGCGCGCGCTGGGTCTGGCCACCGCGACCACCACGGTCTTTCCCAGCATGGGCCGCGCCCCCGATGACCGAGGCGGTGCCTCGAGGCTGGTCACCGTCAAGGCGGTCAGCGACGGCTATCCGTTGCGCGGCCAATTGCGCCTGAGCACTGGCGCCGGAACGCCCGAGGTGTCGGTGGCCCGCGCGCCCGAGCCGGGCACGGTGTGGCTGGAGTCGGCGGTGCTCGACGCGCTGCGGTTGAAGGTCGGTGACAACCTGCTGCTCGGCGATGCCGCGCTGCGCATCGCACAGGTCATCGTGATCGAGCCCGACCGCGGCGCCGGCTTCATGAGCTTTTCGCCGCGTGTCATGTTGAACCAGTCCGACCTCGCAGCCACCGGCCTGGTTCAGCCCGCCAGCCGCGTCACCTACCGTCTGATCGTTGCCGCGAAGGACAGCACAGCGCGCAGCGACCCGCGCGTGCGCGAATTCACCGGCTGGACCGAGTCGCAGCTGAAGGAGCAGTCGCTGCGCGGCGTGCGGGTGGAGTCGATCGAAGGCGGTCGCCCCGAGATGCGGCAGACGCTCGACCGTGCCGAGAAATTCCTGAACCTCGTCGCGCTGCTGTCGGCGCTGCTGGCCGCCGTGGCGGTCGGCATCGCAGCACGCGATTTCGCCAGTCGCCACCTCGATGATTGCGCGATGCTGCGCGTGCTGGGTCAGCCGCAACGCACCATCGCGCTGCAGTACCTGATCGAGTTCGCGCTGGTCGGTCTGCTGGCCAGTTCAGCCGGTGTGGCACTGGGCTTCGCAGTGCACCACGGCTTCGTCTGGCTGCTGGCCGGGTTGGTCTCCGCCGGCTTGCCGGCTGCATCCTGGTGGCCGGCGCTGTTCGGATTGGGCGTCGGTTTCACCTTGCTGCTGGGCTTCGGTCTGCCGCCGGTGCTGCAACTCGCGCAGGTGCCGCCGCTGCGGGTGATTCGTCGCGACGTGGGCGCGTTGAAGCCGGCGTCGATCGCGGTGCTGCTGGCCGGCGCGTTGGGCTTTGCGGCGCTGCTGCTGGCCGTGTCGTCCGACGTGAAGCTCGGCCTGATCGCCGTTGGCGGTTTCGCCACGGCGATCGCGGTGTTCGCGCTGCTCAGCTGGGGCGCGGTTCTGCTGTTGCGGCGAGCGGTGCCCGAATCGAATGCGCCGCGCTGGTTGATTCTGGCGACCCGGCAGATCGCGGCTCGGCCGGCCTTCGCGGTGCTGCAGGTGTCGGCGCTCAGCGTGGGCTTGCTGGCGCTGGTGCTGCTGGTGCTGCTGCGTACCGACCTGATCAGCAGCTGGCGTGCAGCCACTCCGCCGGATGCGCCGAACCGTTTCGTCATCAACGTGCAGCCCGAGCAGGGCGATGAATTCAAGGCCCGCCTGCATGCCGCCGGGATCACGCAATACGACTGGTATCCGATGATCCGTGGCCGGTTGGTGGCCATCAACGGCAAGACGCTGTCGGTCGACTCGATGACGGGCGAGCGCGCCCGGCGACTGATCGAACGCGAGTTCAACCTGAGCCACTCGTCGGTGCTGCCGCCGCACAACCTCCTGGTCGGCGGCCAGTGGGTGCCGGAGGAAACCGGCGGCCTGAGTGTCGAGTCGGGGCTGGCCGAGACGTTCGGCCTGAAGCTCGGCGACACGATGCGTTTCGACATCGGAGGGCAACTCACCGAGGCGCGCGTCACCAGCCTGCGCAAGGTCGACTGGGGATCGATGCGCGTCAACTTCTTCGTGCTGTTCCCGAACTCGAAACTCGAAGACGTGCCGATCACCTACATCGCGGCGTTCAAGGCGCCGACGGCGGGTGGCGCGAAGGCCGCGACGGACTTCGACAACGCGCTGATCCGCCAGTTTCCGAACCTGACCAGCATCGACGTGTCGGCGTCGATCGCGCAGGTGCAGGGCGTGCTCGAACAGGTCATCGGGGCGGTCGAGTTCCTGTTCGTGTTCACGCTGGCGGCCGGTCTGGTGGTGCTGTTCTCGGCGGTCAGCGCGACGCGGGATGCGCGTTCCCGCGAGTTCGCGGTGATGCGCGCGCTGGGTGCCAGCGGCAAGCTGCTGGCACAGGTGCAGCGCGCCGAACTGCTGGGCGTCGGTGCGCTGGCCGGCGTGCTGGCGTCGGTGGCGGCCGTCGCCGTGGGCTGGGTACTTGCCCGCGAGGTGTTCGACTTCAACTGGAATCCATCGCCGTGGGTGCCGCTGATCGGCAGCGTGGCCGGCGCGCTGTTGTCGCTGGCCGCGGGATGGTGGGGTCTGCGTGAAGTGCTGCGTCGACCGGTGGTCGAGACGCTGCGGCAAGCGGCGCAGTGAGA
>JARXKP010000176.1 GCA_030271615.1 Pseudomonadota bacterium | reverse complement strand
TCGTCGATCATCGTTCCGTGGGACACGCTGATCACGTCGGTGGTGCTGTACATCGTGATCCCGGTCGTGATCGCGCAGCTCTGGCGCAAGGCACTGCTCGGGCGCGGGCAGGCCGCCTTCGACGCCGCGCTGGCAAAGATCGGTCCCTGGTCGATCACCGCCTTGCTCGCGACGCTGGTCCTGCTCTTCGCCTTCCAGGGCAAGGCCATCCTCGACCAGCCGCTCGTCATTGCGATGCTGGCGGTGCCGATCCTGATCCAGGTGTTCTTCAACTCGGGCCTGGCCTACTGGCTGAACCGGCGCCTCGGTGAATCGCACAGCGTGGCCTGCCCCTCGGCGTTGATCGGTGCGAGCAACTTCTTCGAGCTGGCCGTGGCGGCGGCGATCAGCCTGTTCGGTTTCGAGTCGGGCGCGGCTCTGGCCACCGTGGTCGGTGTGCTGATCGAGGTGCCGGTAATGCTGCTGGTCGTCAAGATCGTCAACGACAGCAAGGGCTGGTACGAAGCCGGGCAGGCAAAGTCATGAGCACCGCCACCATCACGATCTTCCACAACCCAGCCTGCGGCACGTCGCGCAACACGCTGGCGCTTATCCGCAACAGCGGCGTCGAGCCGGTGATCGTCGAGTACCTCAAGACCCCGCCAGGTCGCGCCAATCTCGTTGAACTCATCGCGGCGATGGGCGTGCCTGTGCGCGACGTGTTGCGTCAGAAGGGAACGCCCTACGACGAATTGAAGCTCGACGACCCAACCTGGACCAACGACCAGCTCATCGACTTCATGGTCGCGCACCCGATACTGATGAACCGGCCGATCGTCGCGACGCCACGGGGCACGCGCTTGTGCCGCCCGTCGGAGGCGGTGCTCGACATCCTGCCGTCGCCGCAACTCGCGCCCTATGCCAAGGAAGACGGCGAACCGGTCATCGACGCGAAGGGTCGCCGTGTCGCTCCTTGACCTGAGTCTGCCCAACGTCGACAGCGCGCTCTTCGACCAACCCGCCGGCGCACGCTTTGCAGGGGCTGGAACCTCGACGCACGCCCCGCGCTTCCTGCTGCTCTATGGCTCTTTGCGCGAACGCTCGTACAGCAAGCTGCTGACGCTCGAAGCGGCGCGCCTGCTCGTCGGGATGGGCGGCGAAGTGCGGGTGTTCGACCCGGCCGGCCTGCCCTTGCCCGATTCCGCACCGGAGACTCACCCCAAGGTGCAGGAGCTTCGCGAGGCTGCGGCCTGGGCCGAGGGCATGGTCTGGACCTCACCAGAGCGCCACGGCGCGATGACCGGGATCATGAAAGCTCAGATCGACTGGATTCCGCTCAGCGTCGGTGCCGTGCGGCCGACCCAGGGCAAGACCCTGGCCGTGATGGAAGTGTCGGGCGGCTCGCAATCGTTCAACGCGGTGAACCAGCTGCGTGTGCTGGGCCGCTGGATGCGCATGATCACGATCCCGAACCAGTCTTCCGTGGCCAAGGCCTTCCTGGAGTTCGACGACTCCGGGCGCATGAAGTCGTCGGCGTACTACGAGCGTGTCGTCGATGTGATGGAAGAGCTGGTGAAGTTCACCCTCCTGACACGCGACGTGGCGCCCTACCTGGTCGATCGCTACAGCGAGCGCCGGGAGAGCGCCGAGGAACTATCGAAGCGCGTGAACCAGCGCGCGATCTGAAGCTGAGGCGCTCCCCGCAACTGCTGCAACCCGCGCGATGAACCGCCCATCCTCCCCTGACACCACAACGCTGCAAGCGTTCAACTGCGTGTCCTCGGCCTGGCAGGCCCATGAGGGCGAGTTGCTGGGTTACCTGCGGCGTCGCCTCTCGGATGCCGATGCGGCCGACGACGTGCTGCAAGACGTGTTCGTCAAGGCCATGCGCCACGGTCAAGGCTTCTGCACGCTCGACAACCCACGCGCCTGGCTGTTCCAGGTGGCGCGCAATGCCTTGGTCGATCGGGCGCGCACGTCACACCCGATGGAGCCTTTGCCGGAGGGGCCGGAGGAACCGGTGGCGCCACCCCAGGAAAACGTCGAGCCGGTCGATGCGCTGGCGGTGTGCCTGGTTCGTTCGATCGGTGAACTGTCGGAGGACGACGCAGCCATCTTGCAAGCCTGCGATCTGGAGGGTCAGACCCAGCTCGACTTTGCCGAAGCCCATGGCTTGAGCCTTCCCGCGACCAAGTCACGGCTGCTGCGCGCGCGCCAGCGCCTGCGCGACCGGCTCACCACGGCATGCCAGGTTCGCTTCGAGGCCGACGGCAGCGTTGCCAGTCACGTGCCCAGGTCACCCATCGTTTGATCTGAGTCAAGCAAAACGCCGAGTGGGCCTGCATCCTTTGCCGGGTGCCTTCGTCTTCATGACGGAGATACCCGCACATGAGCACCCTGACGCTTTCTGAACGCACCCTGCAACTGCCTCGGCAACATCCGAAGCTGTTCCTGTTGGTGGCCACCATCCTCTGGTGGGCGCTTTACCAATCGCTGATCCCGGCTTCCGAGGCACTGGTCGCCGCGTTGCCCGTGGACCGCAACAGCGCGCTCGGCGGCGCATTGCAGTTCTTCCTCTACGACACGCCCAAGGTGCTGCTTCTGCTCACCGCCGTCGTGTTCGTGATGGGGATGATCAACTCCTATTTCACACCCGAGCGCACCCGCGCGCTGCTGGCCGGCAAAACAGAAGGCGTGGCCAACGTGATGGCGGCCAGCCTGGGCATCGTGACCCCGTTCTGCTCTTGCTCCGCCGTGCCCCTGTTCATCGGCTTCGTGCAGGCCGGTGTGCCACTCGGTGTGACCTTCTCGTTCCTGATCTCCGCTCCGATGGTCAACGAGGTGGCGCTGGCGCTGCTGTTCGGCCTGTTCGGCTGGAAGATCGCGCTGCTCTACATGGGTCTGGGTCTGACGGTGGCCATCGTCGCCGGCTGGGTCATCGGGCGCCTAAGGATGGAGGCCTACCTGGAAGACTGGGTGCGCGACATGCCTCGCGTCCAGGCGACGGCCGGCGGTGATGCCTTCACGCTCGTCGAACGCATCGAAGGCGGTTTCGCCAGCGTGCGCGAGATCGTCGGCAAGGTGTGGCCCTACATCCTGGCCGGCATCGCCATCGGCGCGGCCATTCACGGCTGGGTGCCTGAAGACTTCATGGCGTCCTTCATGGGCAAGGAAGCCTGGTGGTCGGTGCCGCTGGCAGTGCTGATCGGCGTGCCGATGTACACCAATGCGGCCGGGATCATCCCCATCGTCCAGGCCTTGCTGGCCAAGGGCGCGGCGCTCGGCACCGTGCTGGCTTTCATGATGAGCGTGATCGCGCTCTCGCTGCCCGAAATGATCATCCTGCGCAAGGTTCTGAAGGTGCGGCTCATCGCCACTTTCGCGGGCGTGGTGGCCACCGGCATCCTGATCGTCGGCTACGTGTTCAACGCCGTCCTCTGATCTCGGTCCCTCATCGCCAATTTCAACTCCCGGAGACTTCCATGACTGTTAACCGCGCCGTCAGCATCTTCGCTGGCTTCATGATCATGCTCACCCTCGCGCTGGCCCATCTCACCGGCCAGATCGACATGTCGCATGTCAGCTGGCTATGGTTCACCGCCTTCGTCGGTGCCAACCTGTTCCAGATGGGCTTCACCGGCTTCTGCCCGGCGGCGAGAGTCTTTAAGGTGCTGGGCCTGAAGGACGCCACCGGCGCGAGTTCGTGCTGCAGCTGAAGTCGCTTCAGGGTTGGCGCAGCGCGCTCGCGGCCGCGCTCTTGTCGGTGACCGTCTGCGGCGCATCGGCGCTGGATGTGCACTTTCGACCCGTCGCCGAAGGCGTTTATGCCCACGTCGGTGACACCGGCGCCCGCAGCGTTGCCAACGAAGGCCTGAACGCGAACATCGGCTTGGTGGTGACGCCGGCCGGTGCAGTGCTGATCGACAGCGGTGCCACGTTTCAGTCGGCTCGCCAGATCTTCGAGGCGGTCGGCAAAGTCACCTCGCAGCCGCTGAAGTGGGTCATCAACACCGGTGGCCAAGATCACCGCTGGCTGGGCAACGGCTACTTCAAGGCACAGGGCGCCGAAATCATCGCGCACGCGAACGCGCGGGCCGACATGCTCAACCGAGGCAACGACCACCTCGAAGTCCTGAAGGCCGCGCTGAACACCAAAGCCGATGGCACCGTGCCCACGCTGGCCACGCGCTTTGTGAGCGGCAACGACGAGCGGCTCGAACTGGGCGGCGTGGTGTTCGAACTGAAACACCGCGGCGGCGCCCACACCCCGGGCGACATGATGGTCTGGCTGCCGGGCCGACAGGTGTTGTTTGCAGGTGATGTCGTCTACGTCGACCGGATGTTGGGCGTGACGCCGGTGAGCAACACGCGGCGCTGGCTCGAAACCTTTTCGGTCATCGAGCAACTGAACCCAAAGACCATCGTGCCGGGCCATGGCAGTGTCACGAACCTCGACACCGCGCGTTCTGACACGAAGGCCTACCTCGAAGCCCTGCGTGCGCACATGAAGAAGGCCGTCGCTGACGGCACTGACATGAGCGCGGCGGTCAGGTCGTTCGACGGGCGGCCCTTTGTGCGGCTGCTCAATGCAGCCGAGCTGATGCCCGGCAACGCCAGCCGGACCTACCTCGAAATGGAACGCGAATAGGAGCATGGTGCAACTTCGCCCCATGATCCGCGAACACAGATGAACATTGCCTTGCCTGCCGCGAACGCTACGCCCGACCTGAGCGCCATCGATGCCCTCAACCGCGAGTGCTTCTGCTTCAGCCTCGACCGGGATGCCTTGGCGCAAGCGCTCGACTCGGAGCTGGGCCGGCCCGGCCTGTCCGACATGGTCCGGGAGCGTTGCCCATTCGCCTTTGCTGCGCAGCCCGTGTTCGTCGCCGCGCCTCAGCTTCAGCGCATGGCACAGGTGGTGCGAGCCGTCGAGTCGGTCGTGGCCCTGCCGGCATTCCGGGAACAGACGCTGGCCGACGCGCCGCCGATCGCCCGGCAAGGCGGCGCCGCCGGTCCGCTCGGCGCGTTCTACGGCTACGACTTTCACATCGACCAGGGTCGCCTGGGCCTCATCGAGGTCAACACCAATGCCGGTGGGGCCATGCTCAATGCCGTGCTGGCTCGGGCACAACGGGCCTGCTGCGCAGCCATGGAGGCGATGGTGCCCACGCTGGCCCACGTGGCGGCGTTCGAGCACCGCATCGTCGACATGTTTCGCAATGAATGGCATCTGGCCGGGCGGACCCGACCCCTGGCGAGTATCGCCATCGTCGACGAGGCGCCCGAGGACCAGTACCTCTATCCCGAGTTTCTGCTCTTCCAGCAGTTGTTCGAGCGGCACGGGCTGCGCGCCGTCATCGCAGACCCGGCCAGTTTCGAATGGCGTGAAGGCAGGCTGTGGCACGGCGATCTCGCGATCGACCTGGTCTACAACCGGCTGACCGACTTCTACTTTGAACAACCCGAAAGCGCAGCGCTGCACGAGGCCTACGTGCATCAGGGTGCGGTGGTGACCCCGAGCCCACAGGCCCACGCGCTGTACGCCAACAAGCGCCACCTGGCCCTGTTCAGCGATGCCGCAAGGCTTCAGGCGCTGGGTGTGCCGGCCGCGACGCAGCAGGTTCTGCTCGCCCACGTGCCGCGCACCGAAGTGGTCGATGCGGCCGACGCCGACCGCCTGTGGGAAGCCCGTCGCGGCCTGTTCTTCAAACCCGTGGCTGGCTTCGGCAGCCGAGCCGCTTACCGCGGCGACAAGCTGACTCGCCGTGTGTGGCAGGACATCCTCGCCGGCGACTACGTGGCCCAGGCCATCGTCCCACCGGGCGAGAGACTGCTCGACGAACACGACACGACCAAGGCCATGAAGTTCGACCTGCGCGCCTATGCCTATGACGGCGACGTGCAGTGGGTGGCAGCTCGCCTGTACCAGGGCCAGACCACCAACTTCCGAACCCCAGGCGGTGGCTTCGCGCCGGTTTACAGCACAGGCGATGCAGCGGGGCGGACACCGCGTGCCGATACCGACCCAGTACACGAAGACGGCCATGCTTCCTACGTCTTCCTGCTCGACGACAGCGGCGATGTGCACGCCGTGCCGCACGCGCTGTACGTTGCCCTGGCACGCACCCACGCAGAGGCGCCTGCGCTGGCGGGCCAGACCCTGCGCCTGGCCGATTGGTACGTGCGCCTGAAAGACGGCGAGCCGGACACGGTGGTCAACGAGACCTACAGCCTGGTTCGCTTCGACTCGGCCGGGCGTGTCGATTGGCCGGCCTCGCCGGCGGCGCATCTGCACCGGCCCGGCGTGCCGATGGTTCCGCAAGACGCCGGCTGGCCCACTCCCGACGAACGCGAGCGCATGCGGGGCCTGCTGTTTGGCCGCCCTGATCCGGCGGCCCGCCCGACGCAGGCGCTCTGAATATCAATTCCCACAGGAGAATCTCATGGACATCAAGGTACTCGGCACCGGTTGTGCCAACTGCAAGAACACCATCGCGCTGATCGAACAGATCGCGAAGGCAAAGGGCGTACCCGTCACGCTGCAAAAGGTCGAGGAACTGCGCGACATCATGGGCTACGGCGTGATGAGCACGCCCGGTGTCGTGATCGACGGCAAGGTGGTGCACGCCGGCGGCGTGCCCAGCCGCGACAAGATCGAACAATGGCTGTCGGCCTGAGGAGCAACGATGAACGACCGAGTCGAACTGCCACAGGCCCGCGAAGTCTGCCCCACCACCACGCGCCGGTTGCTCGCCGAAGGCGCCTTGCTCGTCGACGTGCGCGAACATACCGAAGTGGCCCAGCTGGCGTTTGACGTGCCGGGCGTCGTGGAGATGCCCTTGTCCGAATTGGAGCAGCGCTTTGCCGAATTACCGCGCGACCGCGAACTGGTGCTGGCCTGCCAGACCGGCCCGCGCAGCTTGAAGGCGATCTACTTTCTGATGTACCAGGGCTATGCGAAGGTGTCCAACATGGAGGGCGGCCTCTTCAAATGGGCAAGCAAGGGGTTCCCGATAAAGGGGGCTCAATCTGCGCCTGCGCCTGCGCCTGCGGCCCCGGCCGGTGGATGCGCGGCCACGGCTGCATCGTCGGCTTGCTGTGACAGCTCGGCTGCGCCGGTAGCCGGGGGCGGCTGCTGCAGCCCGGTGCCCGGAACAACCGGCAAGTGCTGCTGAGTCGGCCGCTCGAAGCCTGAAAGACGCATGCCGTGATACCGCTTGCCCTTGAGAACTACTTGCACGAGCACATTCCTTTATCCGCCGCGATGCAAGTCTCAGTGGTCGAGGTCTCTGCTGAACAAGTCGTGCTCGCTGCCCCGCTGGCACCCAACATCAACCATCAGGACACCGTGTTCGGCGGCAGTGCCTCCGCCGTTGCGATCCTGGCGGCGTGGTCCATGCTGCACACGAAGCTCACGGCGGCAGGCATGGG
>JARXKP010000175.1 GCA_030271615.1 Pseudomonadota bacterium | reverse complement strand
GCGAGATCGAGTTGACGATGCCCTTGCCCTGGATGCACTTCAGGCCGGCTTCGATGACGCTCCATTTCGAGCTGTCGATCATGATCGGCACGCGCGCGATCTCGGGCTCGCTGGCGATCAGGTTCAGGAAGCGCACCATGGCCGCCTGGCTGTCGAGCATCGCCTCGTCCATGTTGATGTCGATGATCTGCGCGCCATTCTCGACCTGCTGGCGGGCCACCGCCAATGCCTTCTCGAACTCACCGTTCAGGATCATTCGGGCGAAGGCCTTCGACCCGGTGACGTTGGTGCGCTCGCCGATGTTGACGAACAGAGAACCGTCACCGATCAGCACGGGCTCGAGCCCGGACAGCTTCATCGGCTCGACGGCGGACGGGGTCAATGGTTCGGTGGACGTGGCGATGGACATGGCGGCATATTCAACGGTCGGCGGTGGTGAGAACTTCACGGGCCGCGCAACCCACCGCAGCCTGTGAAGGTCGTGGGAGCGCCGTTGGAACCTCGCGCTTTCGAGCCTGGCAACCGGCCGCCGATGGCATTTCGGGCGGGTTGTCGCAGCGCTCCTCGAAAGAGCCTCAATTGTAGGCGGGCGATTCTTGTGCACCGCAACAACTCAAGTCTGCTCACTCGGGTCCGATAAATGCAATACGGAGCTTTCCGTCGTTCTCGCCTGCCCCGTCCCATGGCTATCGTTCCCATTGCCGCCAGTGCCATCCGCCTCAACCAACCTGTGCCCTTTGCGCTGCGTGACGCAGCCGGCCTGATGCTGGTTCCGCGCGGCGGGATGGTGACCAGCGAGGCCGTACTCAAGCAGCTGTCCGAGCGAGGCGTCTACATCGATCTCGGCGACGCCGAGGCCTTCAAGAAGGCCATGGCCGGCAAGATGGATTCGATGGTGCGCAACAACACACGGCTGGGGCGCATCGCCGAGTCCGAAGTCGACGAGAAGGAAGTGCTGCAGAACTACGCAGCACAGGGGACTCCGCGCCAGGTCGAACCCGGACTCAGCTGGGACGGTCTGGTCACGCGTGCCGCCGGCGCACTCAGAGACCCGCAGCCAGAAGAATTCCTGAGCCGGATCGACCGCATCGATGACGGCCTGCTTTCGATGCTGGGCACCAACGCCGATCACGCACTGCTGACCTTGATCCACGGCGCCTCCACCGACAGCCAGAAGTACAGCGTCCACCACGCGCTGCTCGTCACGGTGCTCGTCGAACTGGCGTCTCGCCATCTGCTGGCGTGGCCCAAGGAGTGGCGTGCGCCGCTGCGTCGCGCGGCACTGACGATGAACATCGCGATGACGAACCCGCAGGACCAGCTGGCGGTGCAGGACACCCCGATCTCCACTCAGCAGCGCGAGCTGATCAAGAGCCATGCCCGGCAAGGTCAGGCAATGCTGAGCGAACTCGGGGTCACCGACAGCCTGTGGCTCGCGGCGGTCGCGCACCATCATTCCAGCCCGTCCGGGTCGCTCGCATCGATGGAGCCCGCGCTGCAGCTGGCGCGATTGATCATGCGCGCCGATGTGTTCGCGGCCCGGCTCAGCCCGAGAAAGACACGAAGGGCGATGTCGGCGACCGCCGCCGCGAAGTCGGCTTACCTCGACGAAAACCAGCAACCTGACGAGGCCGGCGCGGCCATCATCAAGGCGACAGGGCTCTACCCGCCCGGCAGTTTCGTCAGGCTGGCGAATGCCGAAGTTGCGATCGTGCTGCGCCGCGGCTTGAGAGCCAACAACCCCGTCGTCGCCAGCGTGGTCGGCGTCAACGGGCTGCCACTGTCCAAACAGATCGTTCGCGACACCCGGCACAAGCAGTACGAGATCAAATGCAGCGCAGCGCCCCATGAAGTCATGGTGCGGCTCAGCGTGCAAAGCCTGCTTCAGCTCTCCTGACCTCCCGACCCGACGAACCGCGTCGTCTCAAACGGCGACGGCCGGATCCAGCAGGCGGGTGAACGGACGGTCATGCAGGCAGCGCGGCCGGTACGCACCGACGCGCTGTGCGATCTGCGCGATGTGTTCGGGCGTCGTGCCGCAACACCCTCCGGCGATGTTCAGGAAGCCGCTCTTGGCAAACTCCTCGACCAGCCGGCCGGTGATCTCCGGCGTCTCGTCGAAGCCGGTGTCGCTCATCGGGTTGGGCAGACCGGCATTCGGATAGCAGCTGATGAAGGTGTCGCCGGCCACCTTGGCCAGTTCCTCGATGTACGGCCGCATCAGGGTGGCGCCGAGCGCGCAGTTCAGGCCCACGGCCAGCGGCCTTGCGTGGCGCACGCTGTGCCAGAACGCGGTCACGGTCTGCCCCGACAGGATGCGTCCGGACGCGTCGGTCACGGTGCCGGAGATGATGACCGGCAGGCGCTCGCCGGTCGACTCCATCAGTTCGTCCAGCGCGAAGATCGCGGCCTTGGCGTTCAGCGTGTCGAAGATGGTTTCGACGAGAAACAGATCGCAGCCGCCTTCGAGCAGGCCCGACGCCTGTTCGAGGTACGACGCCTTCAGCTCGTCGAAACTGACGTTGCGCGCGGCCGGGTCGTTGACATCGGGGCTGATGCTTGCGGTGCGCGGCGTCGGGCCGAGCGCGCCAGCAGCGAAGCGCGGCTTGTCGGGCGTGCTGTAGCGATCGCAGGCCTCGCGCGCCAGGCGTGCCGCGACCACGTTCATCTCGCGCGCCACCGAGGCCAGGCCGTAGTCGTCCTGTGCGACGCGCGTGGCGCCGAAGGTGTTGGTCTCGATGATGTCGGCACCGGCCGCGAGGTACTGGTCGTGAATCTCGGAGATCACATCCGGGCGGGTGAATTGCAGCAACTCGTTGTTGCCCTTCAGGTCCTTCGGATGGTCCTTGAAGCGCTCGCCGCGGTAATCGGCTTCGGTCAACTTGTAGCGCTGGATCATCGTGCCCATCGCGCCGTCGAGGATGACGATGCGTTGCCGCAGGAGGTCGGGCAGCGCCGCAGCGCGGGTGTAGGACTGGGGTTTCATGCCCCGATTCTAGAAAGCGGTGCGCAGGCCGACACCGGCGCAGGGGTCAAACCAGTTCGGCCGGCCGGGTTTCCTTGAACAGCGAATCGCGGAAATTGATCGATCGCGGCCCGACGTCGTCCATCGCCCACAGCGCAAGGGCCTTCGCCGACATCGGCTTGGCGAACAGGTAGCCCTGCAGCTGGTCGCACCCGAACTCGCGCAGGATCCGGTTCTGGCCTTCGGTCTCGACGCCTTCGGCCACCACCTTCAGGTCGAGCGCCTTCGCGAGATTGATGACCGCCGAGGCGACCTTGCGGGCGTCCTCGCTGGTTTCGAGGTCCAGCACGAAGCTGCGATCGATCTTCAATTCGCTGGCTGGCAGTTTGCGCAGGTAGGCCAGGCTCGAATGCCCGGTGCCGAAATCGTCGATCGAGATGCTGACGCCCAGCTGCGCCAGCTGACCCAAGAACCTGATCGTGCCTTCCGCATCTTCCATGGCCACCGATTCGGTGATCTCGCAGGTCAGCAGACCGGGGTTGACATCGTGCTCGCGCAGCGCACGGGCGATGCGCTCGATCAGGTCCGGCTGGCGCAGCTGATGCACCGACAGGTTGATCGCGACACGCATGCGCAGGCCGCTGTCGCGCCAGACACGGATCTGCCGGCACACCTCGTCGATCAACCAGTTTCCGAGCGAGCCAATCAGCCCGAAACGCTCGGCGATCGGGATGAAGACAACCGGGCCGATCATGCCGCGCCGCGGATGTTGCCAGCGCATCAGCGCCTCCGCCCCGGTGATCTCGCCCGTCGGCGCATGGATCTTCGGCTGGTAGTACAGCTCCAGCTCGCCCTGCGCCAGCGCGCGTCGCAGATCGCGCAGCAACTCCGTCTGTTCACGAAGGCCGGCGGCCATGCGGGCCTCGAAGAAGCAATACGCCGCGCCACCGGTTGATTTCGCACAGCGCATGGCCGCGTCCGCATGCGCAATCAGCGTCGACAGTGCGCCGTGCTGGGGGTAGACGGCAATGCCGATCGAACAGGTCACCGCGGTTTCGCGCCCTTCCAGGCGAAGGGGCTGGCCCAGCGCTTCCAGCACCCGGGTCGCAACGCTTGCAGCGTCTTCGGTCTGCGGGTTGCCGGGCAACAGCAGCAGGAACTCGTCACCTCCCAGCCGCGCCACCATGTGCGCCTGAGCCAGGCTGCGCAGACGCGCCGCGATTTCGCGCAGCAAGCGGTCCCCCGCCCGGTGGCCGAGGGATTCGTTGATCGGCTTGAACCCATCGAGATTGACCAGCAGCAGAGCCAATTTCCCTTGAGTGGCGTCGGCATGACGCGCCGCCTGCGCAAGGGTGCCCTCGAAAATCAGCCGGTTCGGCAATTCGGTAAGCGGATCGCGCGAGGACTGTTTCTGCAACTCGCCCCTGGCGCGAAGCAAGGACGCGCGCCAGTGCGACTCGAGTTGCGACAGCAGCAACAGCATCGACAGCAAGGCGGCCGATCCGGCGGTCACCAGCACCGCCATGGTGTCTGCCGTGAGACGCCCTTCGAGGACCGAGGCCTGCGGACGATCCAGCCCTGCAGCCCCCATCACCAGGCCCTGCGAGACGACGACGGCGATGCCGATCGCCAGCGCCGAAATCGACTGCCAGGCGAGCAGACCCTTTTTTGAACGAACGCGAATTTCAGCGTAGAGCCACAAGGCCGATGAGCAGCCCGCGCCGGTGACCACCAGTGCCCATCCGATGCCCGGCCAACGCCAGGCGGGCCCCGGGTGCAATCCCAACGCTTCGATGAACGCCACTTGGGTCGCCACGATGCCGCAGGCCAGCAGACCCGAGCCGACCAGCGTGCGTTCGACAGTCGTCGCTCGACGGCAGCCCACGGCCAGACCCAGCGCACAGACCGTTCCGGCACCGAGCCAGACACCCAGCGACACGCCGGGGTGATACGCGACCGCATAAGGCAGATTCAGGCGGTCGAGGCCGAGCACCTGCACAGACCACAGACCGGTGGCCAGTGCCAGCGACGCACCCAGCAGCCAGCCGCCGCCCTCGCGGTCGAGGGTCGCTTCGAGCCGCTTCAACAGATCGAGGCACACGAACGCCGCGAGAAACGCCAGCGTCAAGTCGAGCGCGACCCGCGATGGCGAAAGAATTTCGGTCATGGCCCGTTATCGGCGCGCGGTGGCTCGACTTGATGGGGGTTGTCGCCCGGACAGGGCCGCGGCAGCGCGCATTCACAGAATCGCCAGCAGCCGCGCCGACACCGAACCCGGCGGCATCAATCCCCCGGCGAGCAGGCGCGGGACGTCAGTGCATCACGACCGGCTGCTGCATCAGCGACGAATAGCGCTCGATGTAGGCATCCATCTCGTCTTCGGTGGGGCCGGAGGGCCGTGTCTCGATCAGCGCCTCGACACCTTCCTTGAAGCTCTGGGCCATGGCGCCTTCGATGAAGATTTCCTTGCGGGAGAACTTGTCCATGATTTCGTAACCCCCGCGCATCAGCACCTCGGGGGTTTCAGGCAAAGCGGCATCGGCCGGCACTTCGAACTGCACCACGACGAAACTGTCCGAGTTGTAGAGCATGTGCATGAGAAAACTCCTTGAGTCGACACCGTCGGGACGCAATGTCCACGCAGGAAGCATTCCCGCTTGTGTCCTACATGCGTCTGGCGGCGCGAGTTTCAAGCTGCGGCGACCCGGCCACAGTGCCTGCGGGCACCGGACCCGGCATTCAGGGGGCGGTCTTCAGATCGCGCAGCACCAGTTCGAACGCATCTTCATCGTCGCCGCCGTGGGTCAGTCGCGCACGCACCGGCAGGTAGTGGCGCAGCGGGTCGAGCCAGACCTCGGCCAGCGTGTCCTTCGGACCACGCGGGGTGCGCATGAACTTCACGGTGCGCACGGGTCCGGCGGCGGTCTCGACGGTCTCGACGCCGATACAGCGCAAGTTCCACAGATCGACATCGGCCCGCGCCCCGGCCACGTAGAGAACGACTTCGCCGCCCTGCACCGCGCGCTTCGGCTCGGCCAGCAGCACGGCGGGCAACTGGATCATCCAGCTCAGACGATCCTGCGCGCCGGCAGGCAAGGCAAATTCATCACGCGGGCCGGAAAACGTGATCTTGCCTGCGTCGCGCTGAAAGTTCGCCGCCCGCGCCGCCTTGCGGGCGCGCTGGTCGGTGAACCGCAGCGGTGCCAGGCCCGCCTTGTCGAAGCCCCCCTGACTGACCTGTGCCAGCAAGGTGAAGCCGATCACACTGGCCTGCAGGCGGGCCTCATAGCGGCTGCCGTCAGGGCGCCACATCAGTTCGCCCGTGCCGGCGATCGAACCACGCCGGATGTCGTACTCGAGCGTGGCCGCAGGCGGAATCTTCGTGCGATACACCGGCACCGCGTGCTCCGGCTGGCGCAGCGGCACCGCTTCGGTCGGAGCCGACGCACCGGCATGGGCTGCGGGATGGTTTTCGGCAGCCGATGCGCCGGGCACCGGCTCCGCAGCGAGCGGCGTCTCGATCTCGCCCGCGGCGGTCGACGCAGCGGGCGCAGGCGGCTCGGACACCGGCGCGGCAGTCCGGTACGACTCGACAGCGGCGACCTGGAAGACCGGCGACATCGAAGGCGCGTCGATACGTGCCGCCGCCGGCCGCGCCGTCCGTGCCGACGTCGCCTTGATCAGCGCGACGGGCGTGGAGACGGGTGCAACGCGGCTCGACTCGGGCGGCGCGGGCGGCACCGCGACCGGGACCGAACGCACCTGGACACTTGGTGCACCGGGAATCGTGGGCAGCAGGGGCAGGTCTGTCGCGTCGAGCGGCACACCGTCGAGCAGGCATCCGTGCAAGGCCACCGCTGTCACGGTCAACGCAAGCAGCACGCGCGTCGATGGACGGCCGCGCGGCAGGATCGGTGGAGTTTCTGATCGCATGAACGGGCTCGGAAATCGAGGCTGGAGGAGCGCGCGGCAGCGCGCAGAGAATAGAAGGAGGGTCGGGGCCGATGGCGGCGCGCCAGCGTTCGAGATCGGGCCGATCCGTGCCTCACCACACCCCACCGCATCCATGAAACTCGCAAGCTATCAAGACGGTTCGCGTGACGGCCAGCTGGTCGTCGTGTCCCGCGATCTCGGCTCGGCCCATTATGCGACCGGCATCGCGACCCGGCTCCAGCAGGTCCTCGACGACTGGAACTTCCTGTCGCCGCAACTCGAGGAGCTGTACGCAAGCCTCAACCATGGCAAGCCGCGCCATGCGTTCGCGTTCGATCCCCGTCTGTGTGCGGCGCCGTTGCCGCGGGCCTACCAGCGATTCAGCAGCCGCGTCGGGCCGACGGGCATCGCGATGCAGCAGGCCGCCAGCGACGATTTGCTGGGGCCACGCGACCCGATCGCGCTGCCGGATGCTGCGACAGGCCTCGGCCTGCGCAGCGAGCCGGGGCTCGCTGCAGTCACCGGAGATCTGGGCGCGGACCGGA
>JARXKP010000174.1 GCA_030271615.1 Pseudomonadota bacterium | reverse complement strand
TGCCAACGACCGGTCTGTTCGCCAACTGGACGATCGTCAATGTGCCAGGCACGCTGACCTGGACTGGCCAGGCAACCGCTATCGTTGCCAAGACCACCATCGGCGGCACAGCCGGCGCTGGCAACTTGGTCATGCACCCACAAACGAATGCAACTGTTGCTGCAGCGACGGCAACAGCTCGCACCAGCGATCCACTGCTCGCCGGTGGATACCGGACCATGTCTGCCCTTGGTGTCGGCACGACGGCTATCGATGCGCCCATTCAGGCCGCGTTGTTTGACTTCCCAGATTTGTCCACGCCTTACGTAGTTGTGACTCCGGGCACCCCTGTCATTCCGACAGTGCAGGCGCTTGAACTCACCCAGTCGCTGGCAGCAACCTCGTTCACGAACGAGTACCTGACCGAGCCGACTATCAACGCCAAGACCGACTGGGTGTTCTCAGCGCCAACCCGTCGTTACAGCGTTGGCCTGAACTACAAGATCGTTTCGCCTGATACCACTTTCACCGAAGTGTTCTCGGTTCTGACGCAGACCTACAACGGTCTCTCACCACTGAACGGTTCCCCATCGACCACGTACTACCACACCGACAACACGAGCGTCGATACCGGCTTGGGCCAGATCTGCGTGAAGAACGTCAATCCGACCTACCAGGATCGTGAAGAGAATGTGCCTGTCGATGTCACGGACTTCGTGATCTCCCCAGGGGCGTTGGGTGCACCTTTGACGTTCTGCGGTGAAGTCAGTGTCTTGAGCTTCAACAACACCGCCGGAGCTTCGGTTGTGGGTGCTCTGATTGCTCGCAAGGACATCGACCTGCTGTACAGAAACGGTTGGGCGACGATCGCCACACCGGGTAACAATGGCATTGGTCTGCCAATCCTGGGCTCTGCCTTCATGAGCGCCTTCAACGGTGCCGCATCGGCTGGTGTCTCGGGCAACTACGGTTTGTCGTTCGCTCACCGTTATGAGCGCGTGTCAGCACCGTAATGCGATAAGTTAACCGCATCGACTGTGGTTGGAAAAAGGCGGGGTTTCCCCGCCTTTTTCTTTTTTCGTTTCGGAACTTCAAAAATGCCAAAGTTTGCTTTTTCACTGTTGAAGTATTTGCTGGCCATTGCGTGTCTGGCTCACACGGCGGCCTTTGCCGCAGACAACGTTCTGGTATCGGGTGACGGCGTGTCCGTCGACAACACGGACTTGAGCGCCGAAGCGCAGCGCATGCCGCTGGAGGCCCGCAAGAGGATTCTGATCAAGCCCGAAAGCGTCGCCCAACTGGCGTCGAATCTCTACATACGCCGCGCCTTGGCCGCCGAAGCGGAGCGCGCGGGTTTCGCCAACGACTCCGTCATCGCCGCCACGGTGAAGCTGGCACGGGAGCGCGTGCTGTCCGATGCGTGGATGGCCCAGATCGATGCCAAGAACACCCCGTCCGATGACGCCTTGAATGCGTACGCGTTGACCCGATACCGCAGCAGTATCCAGCAGTATGAAACCCCTGCTGAAATCAGCGCGCGACATATCCTGATCAAATCAAGTATCGCCGATGCGCGAACGAAAGCTGAAAAACTGCTGACCGAATTGAAGACCGGTGCCGATTTCGACGCACTGGCCAAAGCAAACTCGGAAGATACTGGCAGCGCACCGAAAGGCGGAGATCTGGGATTCTTTCCTCGAGGGCGGATGGTTGCGCCCTTTGATGAAGCGGCCTGGCAGCTTGCGAAACCCGGTGACCTCAGTGGCATCGTGGAAACACAATTCGGATTTCACATCATCAGGCTCGATGCGAAGCGAGAAGCGACGGTCAAGCCGTTTGAAGAAGTTCGCGACCAGCTGCGAAAAGACACCTTGTCCAGCTTGTTGAACGACGCCCGCGGAAGAGAATCCCAGCGCATCCTCAGCGGTGCCAAGTTCGAACAGCCTGCCATCGAAGCTTTCGCTGCCAGCCAGCGCTAACAACAATCCGAGACGACTCTGCGGGGCTCCGGGCGCAGCCGATTGGCGTCCACTGCTCTGCATTGACCTCCCCATGCTTTGCTCTGAAATCAAGGCCTTGTGGCAGGCGCGCAGCCTTGTCTGGGTTCTCACCAAACGGGAACTCTCCGCGCGCCACGCAGGCTCCGTCGCCGGGATGGTGTGGCTGTATCTGCCGCCCTTGATGACGATCGCCGCGTACTACCTGGTGTTCGAGATCGTGTTCTCGATGCGGCTCGGTCAACAAGCGCCGGTTCAATCGGTCGGCGCCTACCTGATTGTTGGCGCCCTGCCCTGGATGGCGTTCTGCGATGCCATCAGCCGCAGCATGAGCAGCCTGATCGATGCCGGGGGCCTGCTTCAAAAAAACCCGCTTCCACCAGCGCTGTTTCCGGCGCGTGCGGTGCTGGCCAGTGCGGTCGTGTTCGGCCCGCTGATTGGGTTGGTGGCTCTCGCCTATTCGCCCATGCATCGATGGGCCCCCGCGATGATCGCGCTGCTGCCCCTGGCGGCTCTTCAAATCGTCTTGTGCTGGGCCATCGGGTACCTGCTGGCATTGCTGGCTGCTGCGTTGCGCGATGTGCTGGCCGCGGTCGGGTTCATCTTGTCGATCGGCATCTATCTGTCGCCGGTACTCTTTCCGGTCACCATGTTTCCTCCTGACTGGCGCTGGGTACTCTGGCTCAATCCCGTGGCTCCATTGATCGGTGGATATCAGTCCGTGCTGCTGTCCGGAAGTTGGCCGGCGTTGAGTACCTGGACCGTCACCCTCACCTGGATCGTCTTGACCGTGTTACTGCTGGAAACGGTGGTCAAACGCAGCCGCGATCAACTGGTGGACTGGCTGTGATGTCCGCCGACGCGCAACGCACCGGGTCGGAGGTCGTGCTCGAAGTCGAACAGGTGGGCAAGGAGTACAAGCTCTATGACGCGCCGAAAGATCGACTCCATGCGCTGCTGACCGGGCGCTCGACGCACCGGAGTCACTGGGCGCTGCGTGATGTCAGCTTCAAGCTGCATCGCGGGCAATGCATGGGCGTGATCGGCGACAACGGCGCTGGCAAGAGCTCGCTGTTGAAACTGATCGTCGGCACGCTGCAACCGACCGAGGGGCGCCTGACGCGAGCGGGTCGCGTGACCGCCATTCTTGAATTGGGCGCCGGATTTCACCCCGAGTTCAGCGGACGTGAAAACCTCTATTTCGGCGGCAGCCTGATCGGCATCTCTCACTCGGAGATGAGTCGTCTCGAGGCCGAAATTCTCGAGTTTTCCGAGCTGGGCGAGGCCATCGACCGTCCCGTCAAGACGTACTCGTCGGGGATGGCGGTGCGCCTCGCCTTTGCCCTGGTCACGGCCGTGGAACCCGACTTGCTGATCATTGACGAAGCCCTTGCGGTGGGAGACCAGAACTTCCAGAAAAAGTGCGTCCAGCGCATCGACGCGTTTCGTCGAAACGGCTGCACGATCCTGTTCTGCTCGCACAGCCTGTATCACATCAGGCACTTGTGCAACGTCGCGCTCTGGCTGGACCGAGGGCAGGTGAAGGCTTTCGGCGAGACCGAAGCGGTGCTGCCTTCCTACGAGGCCCACGTGCGTGCGCAGGACCCTTCCAGCGTGGAGGCGGTCGAGGCCGCCGACGCGGAGGTCAGCCGCATTTCGACAACATCGGACACACCGGCCCCGCCGCCCGACATCACGCCGGAGGGATCGATCGCCAAACTGGTGTCGGTTGAAGTCGCGCACCTGGGTTCCGGAACACCGCCCTTGCTGGAGTCGCGTGACCTGGTGGTGACCGTCACGGCCAGGCTCGAATCGGACGAGCAGCCGAGCATCGCCGTGATGCTTCAGCAGTCGCACGGCGTCGGCATCACCGCCGTGGCGACGCACACCGAGGGCATCGCGCCCACATGCCTGGCACCCGGCCTGTGGACAACGACGCTGACATTCCCTGAGTTGCCCTTGCATTCCGGTGACTACGTGGTCAGCGCCTATCTGTTCGACACCCCGGGACTCGTGGTCTACGACGAGTGGCTGCGCTGCGTGGAATTCAAGCTGGTGTCGCCCAGTCGCCTGCCCGGTCTGGTGCGGCTGCCGCATCGCTGGTCCTGAGGGCCATGGCCAGCGCGATCGACCGCCTGCGGCACGAAGCGCGGGATCTCGTCGAACTGGTGCTGGTGCCGGGGCTGGCTGCGGTGCTGCCGTGGCGCTTGTGCTTTCGCGTCTTCCGCTGGCTCTGCTTTCACAGTCGATTCCTGTACCGCGAATCCTGCGAACGCGCGCTGGTTCAGGCTCAGGCGCGCGGCTGGGTCGACGATCCGCACACCTGGATTGCGAAACGCCGCCTGGTCACGCTGATCGACCACGCCGATTACTTTCTCGAACGCACCCGGACCGACGCCTGGATGCGCAAGCACCTGCATGTCGACGGTGCCTGGCCCGCGCCGGGCCGCGCCGCGGTGCTGTGCACCTTTCACTGGGGCGCCGGAATGTGGGCGCTTCGGCATGCGCCATCGGTCGGGCTGCACGCCCACATGATGGTCGCACCGCCACGCGGCGCGCATTTCGACGGACGCACCGTGTCCAGGCTGTACGCCGTGGAGCGAACGGCCAGCATCGCGCGCGCACTCGGCCGCCCGACACTCGATGTATCGGCCTCGTTGCGCCCGGCCCTACGCGCGCTGAATCAGCATGAGCAGGTCATCGCGGTGGTCGATGTACCGGCCGATCAGGTGGCCGTCAGCCAACCCATTGAGCTGCTGGGCATGACGGCCCGGGTGCCGCGCGCCTTGTTCAGGCTGGCGGTGGAACAGGCCCTCCCGGTGTCCGTGTTCCTGACCGGCATCGACCTCGCCAGCGGGGAGCGCTTTCTTCGCCTGAAAGACATCGGTGTCCACAGCGATGTCGACACCCTCGTTCGAGAGGTTTTCCTGGAACTGGAAAAGGCGATCACGGACAACCCGCAGGCCTGGCATTTCTGGAGCGAATCGGAGCGGTTCTTCAGAACTTGAACCACGACGCTCCGCGTCCGTCACGCCGTCGAGACGCCCTGCTCGTCCATCGGCGCCACGTTGAAGGCAACGGGGGCCCATCCTCGAAGATGACGATCCCGCATCGTCACAAAGGCACTTTCGAGATGGCGTCTGAAGCGAACCGGGTCGAACAGCGGCTGTGCCAGACGTTGTGCGTCGAGCCGGGATCGAAGTTCGTGGAGCCGCGCAGGCTCGGTCGCCCACTGGAGCGCTGCCGCTTCATATGCCGCAAGGCTGTGCGTGATCAATTCGGGCAAGCCGACGGCTTGCAGCAAGCTGGCCGCCACGCGTCCTGCGAAGGTCGACCCCGCACAGGTCAGCAAGGGTAGGCCGGCCCACAGCGCATCGCTCGCGGTGGTGTGCGCGTTGCAGGGCAGGGTGTCGAGGAACAGGTCGGCCTGACGATGCCGAGCCAGATGCTCGGGCAGCGCCACACGGAGCGCGAACACGAGTCGGTCGGGCGCCACGCCGCGTGCCAGCGCTTCGCGCCGCAGGTTGCCTGACGCAGCCGGGTTGTCTTCCAGCAGCCACAGCACGCTGCCGTCCACCGCCTGCAGCACACGCATCCAGATGTCGAAGACCTCGGGGGTGATCTTGTAATTGTTGTTGAAGCAGGAGAACACAAACCCCGTATCCGGCAGCCCGCACTCGGCACGGCTGGGCGTGCGCTCGGCCACCGCGCGGCTGCGCGCATTGATCTGGTAGGAGTCGGGCAACCGCAGCACCTTTTCGCTGTAAGCGGACTCGTCGCTTTCGGGTATCACGGTCGCATCGGCGATCAGGTAGTCGATGGCCTCGTGACCCATCGTGCCCGGGTACCCGAGGTAGCTGACCTGGAGCGGCGCCGCCCGATGCGCGAAGATTCCCGGCCGACTGTCGCGGGTGTAGCCCTTCAGGTCGATGGCGATGTCGATCTCGAGATCGCGCATCGTCAGCGCCACCTGCCGGTCGTTCATCGTGCGCGCATCGATGAAGTGCTCGAAGGCCCGCTTCAATCGCTGGCGCATCTCGCTGGGTCGATCGGGACCGAGCGAGACGGCCCATATCTCGAATCGCTCGCGGTCATGCGATTCGAACAGATCGATCATCAGGTGAGCCGTCGCGTGGTCGTGGAAATCGGCCGACACATACGCGAGTTGAATCCGGTCGTGGCCATGACCGCGCAGCGCGAAATCACCCGGCAGCACATCGAGCGGATGCTGGTCGGCCGCGAAGGCTCGGGCGCATCTCAGCTGTCGCGCAGCGTCGGAGCACAACGCCACGGTGGTGAAGGGCAGCGCTGCCTTCCGGCCTTCATCGATGGCGCGCTCGAGCTGCTGCATCGATGCCGCACGGCCCGCCCAGTCACAGACGTTCATGCGGCTGAACAGCAGGCTGCCCCAACCATACGGGTGGTCGGGTTGCAGTTCGAGCGCCCGCGCGAAGGCGCGGGCCGCTTCGTCGTGTCGGCCGAGCTGACCCAGCACCGTGGCCCGGTTGGAAAGCAGGGCGACAGCCTCTGGCTCGAGGGCCAGAGCCCGGTCGAAGCACGCGAGCGCTTCATCGGGTCGATGCAGGTCGTCGAGCACGCTGCCCAGGTCGCTGAGAGCCTCCACGTCGTCGGGCGCCAGCGTCACCGCGAGTGCATGGCCGGCCCGTGCTTCCTCCAGTCGTTGCAAGGCTTCGAGCGCGCGCCCGCGGGCTTTGAGTGCTTCGACGTAATCCGGCTTCAGCACGAGCGCCCGTTCGTGGCTGGACAGGGCCTCGTCAACGCGCCCCAGTTCACGCAGCACGTGCCCTCGGTTGTTGAGCGCTGGCGGGTTGATCGGCTTCAACGCCAGCGACTGGTCATAGCAAGCCAGCGCCTCGGCATGCCACTTCAGATCGCGAAGCACATTGCCGCGGTTGTTGAGCGCGTCCGCGTGATCGGGCTGCAGCCGAAGCGCACGGTCGTAGCTGGCGATCGCCTCGTCGAAACGCTTCAACTCGCGCAATGCGATGCCGCAGTTGTTGTGCAGGGGCGCAAATCCGTCATTGACCGCAACGGCGCGTTCGAGCAGCGCCAGCCCCGACGCCCAGTCCTTGCGTCGCAGATGGATCAAGCCCAGCAGGTGCAGGCTGTCGAAATGCTGAGGGTCGCGCTGCAGGATGTCGTGCAGCAGGGTCTCGGCCTGCAAGTCCAGACCCTGCTGCATCAGCTTCAGTGCGCGCTGAAACGCCACGGGAGAGGCTTCTGAAGACGGCGCCTTCCTGACGTGATCGGACCGCGGTGCGGCCGGCGCGCTGCGTCGATGCTTCGCCATGCGAGTCAGGGCATCCCGGTGTGCACGGTCAGGCCCGCAGCCAGGTCTTGAGGCGGGTCTGCCAGCGCAGCGGAACCGCCCGGGCGAAGCGACTGAAGGCCGGCGCGGATCGCAGTCGCAGGACGGTCAGGAACAGAGACTGCTTGATCCCGCGGCGCAGCGCCTCGGCGCCTTGCGCGC
>JARXKP010000173.1 GCA_030271615.1 Pseudomonadota bacterium | reverse complement strand
GCGGCGATGCGCTACACCGAGGCTCGTCTCGCGCCCATCTCCAGGCTGCTGCTCGACGAGATCGACGAGGGCACGGTCGACTTCATTCCCAACTACGACGGCTCGACGCAGGAGCCGCGTCAGTTGCCGAGCCGACTGCCGTTCGTGCTGCTGAACGGCGCGAGCGGCATCGCGGTCGGACTGGCCACCGAAATCCCGAGCCACAACCTGCGCGAGGTCGCGCTGGCGGCGATCGCGCTGATCAGGAACGACCGGCTTGACGACGACGAACTCGCCGCATTGATTCCCGGCCCCGACTACCCGGGCGGCGGGCAGATCATCAGCAGCGCCGACGACATCCGCGCCGCCTACGCCACCGGCCGCGGCAGCCTGAAGGTGCGCGCGCGCTGGAAGATCGAGGACCTGGCGCGCGGCCAGTGGCAACTGGTCGTGACCGAGCTGCCGCCCGGTGCCAGCTCGCAGCGCGTGCTCGAAGAGATCGAGGAGCTGACCAACCCGAAGGTCAAGGCCGGCAAGAAAGCGTTGAGTGCCGACCAGCTGCAGTTGAAGGCCTCGCTGCTCGGCGTGCTCGACGCGGTGCGCGACGAGTCGAGCAAGGACGCTCCGGTGCGTCTGGTGTTCGAGCCCAAGACCAGCCGCATCGAGCAGAGCGATCTGATCACCCAGCTGCTGGCGCACACCAGCCTGGAAAGCTCGGCGCCGATCAACCTGACGATGGTCGGGGCCGACGGCCGGCCGACGCAGAAGACGCTGCGTCAGATCCTCGCCGAATGGGTCGCCTTCCGTTTGCAGACGGTGCAGCGCCGCTCGCAGCATCGGCTCGACAAGGTGCTCGACCGCATCCACGTGCTCGAAGGCCGGCAGCTGGTGCTGCTGAACATCGACGAGGTGATCCGCATCATCCGCGCCGCCGACGAGCCGAAGCCGGCGCTGATCGAGCACTTCAAGCTCAGCGAACGGCAGGCCGATGACATCCTCGAGATCCGGTTGCGCCAGCTCGCGCGGCTCGAAGCGATCAAGATCGAACAGGAATTGAAGGAACTGCGCGTCGAACAGGGCCGGCTCGAGGACATCCTCGGCAACCCGGGCACGCTGAAGCGCACGGTGATCAAGGAAATCGAGGCCGACGTGAAGCAGTTCGGCTCGGTCGAGAAGGACCCACGCCGCACGCTGATCCAGGCCGAGAAGAAGGCGGTGGTCGAGATCAAGCTGATCGACGAGCCGGTCACCGTGGTGGTCAGCGCCAAGGGCTGGGTGCGTGCGCTGAAGGGGCACGAGGTCGACCCGGCGGGGCTGCAGTTCAAGGCCGGCGACACGTTGCTGGCGACCTTTGCCTGCCGCAGCGTCGATGCCTTGCTGGTCTTCGGCACCGCGTCGAATGGCAGTGGCCGGGTGTATTCGACATCGGTCGGCCTGCTGCCGGGCGGGCGCGGCGATGGTCAGCCGATCACGACCCTGATCGATCTCGAATCCGGCACGCAACCGGCACATTACTTCGCGGGTCATGCAGCGCAGACGCTGCTGCTCGCGGGCAGCGGCGGCTACGGGCTGCTGGCGCGTGTGGGCGATCTGGTCGCACGCCAGCGCAGCGGCAAGGCGTTCCTGACGCTGGAAGCGGGCGAACTGCTGTTGCCTCCGGCCTTGGCGGCCGTGGGCATGATCAGCGATCAGGTCGGCTGCCTGTCGGCGCTTGGGCGCTTGCTGGTCTTCCCGCTCGCGGACATCAAGCTGCAACCGAACGGCGGTCGCGGATTGACGCTGATGGACCTGGAGCCCAACGACACGCTGGCCAGCGTCGCGGTGTTCTCGCAGGCGCTGCGCATCGAAGGCACCGGACGCGGCGGCAAGGCGCGCGACGAGGTGCTCAAGGGTGCGTCGCTCGCTCTCTATGTCGGCAAACGCGCACGCAAGGGGAAACTGCAGGAGGCGATCCCGAAGGCACTGCGAGTGCTGCCGGACTGACAGACAAGCAGCGCCTGGGCGGTTTGCGCTTTCAGTACCGCCGACGAGGCTTGCTCGTTGCGACCTTGATCGCCGCAGCCGCCAGCATCACGTACAGCGCCAGGCTCCAGTACGCATACGGAACGCCGAGCACCGACACAGCGGCGTCGGAGCAGTTCGCGGTCACCTGCAGCAACGGAGGAAAGGCGCCGTCGAGGCCGAGGGCGCTGATCACCTTGTCGGCAAAGGTCAGGTTGCACGACGTCGATTTCGACGCGACAAGATCCTGATACAGCGCCGATGCCGCGCCGCTCAGTGACAGCAGCAGCACCAGCGCGCCGACTCCACGACGGATGATGACCGACGACCCCACCGCGCCGATCAGACAGAGCGCGGCGATCGCGAGGTAGATGACGCGCTGCAGGATGCACCAGGGGCACGGCTGCATGTCGTACACATGCTGCGACACCAGGGCGGCCGCCACCGCCGCGACGGACAAGGCTGCCATCACCAGCAGCAGGCGGATCGTGCTCAATGAGAAGGCCATGATCAGGCGACCTGAGCGATCAGCTCGATCTCGACGCAGGCGCCCATCGGGATCTGTGCGACGCCGAAAGCGCTGCGTGCATGCAGGCCTTTTTCACCGAAAACCAGCCCCAGCAATTCGGAGCATCCGTTGGTGACCAGGTGCTGTTCGACGTAGCTGCCGGTGCTGTTGACGAGGCTCATCACCTTGACGATGCGCTCGACCTTGTTCAGATCACCGATGGCCGCGTGCAGGGTGCCGAGCAGATCGATCGCGACAGCCCGAGCCGCCTGCTTGCCGGTGGCGGTGTCGACATCGAGACCCAGCTGCCCGACCCAGGGCTTGCCATCGCGCTTGGCGATGTGGCCGGACAGGAACACCAGGTTGCCGCTGCGCACGAACGGCACGTAGGCGGCGGCGGGAATGGCCAGCGGAGGCAGTTCGATGCCCATTTCTTTCAGGCGGTCGTAGACGGACGGGGAAGCGGACATGGGGGGGTTCCGACGGCAATGAATCGAGCCTGAAATCCTACACTGCGACGCATGCTGAAAACCCCCGCTGCCGACGCCGTGAACACGGGCTGGAGGCTGGCGCTGATGGGGGCGGCCTGGCCTGCGGGAGCCGCGCTTCAGTTGCGTGAACCGACGCTGCAATCGATTCAGGCCTACGGCGTCTGCGCGGCATCCGGACTGTTGCTGATCGCGGTTTCGGTGCTGACCCGCAGGCACCGCTGGCTCTGCGCACTGGCCTGCGCGCTGGGTCTGGCCCTGCTGGCTTTTGGCGCCACCGGAGGGCGTGCGTCGTGGCGGCTGGCCGAGACACTTCCCGCTTCGATCGAAGGTCAGGATCTGCAGATCACCGGCGTCGTCGCGAGCCTGCCGCAACGCTCGTCGAGCGGCCTGCGCTTTCGCTTCGAGGTGGACCCGTCGATGCAGGGCGGGCAGCCGGTCACGGTGCCATCGATCGTGTCGATCGGCTGGTATCACGGTTTCCACGAAGATGCGACGCTGAGCGCCCCGCAGCTCGAACTGCGTGCGGGCCAGCGCTGGCAGTTCACCGTTCGCCTGCGTCGCCCGCACGGCCTGTCGAACCCGCATGGTTTCGACCAGGAGCTGCAGTCGTTCGAAGAGGGCGTTCGCGCCATCGGCTCGGTGCGCGACGTGCCGGCCCCGCAGTTGCTCGACCGTGCCGCTGCGCATCCTGTTGAACGACTGCGGCAGCGGATGCGCGATGCCATCGAGGCGGCGGTGCCCGATCGTCGCGCAGCCGGCGTGTTGACGGCACTCGCGGTGGGGGATCAGTCGTCCATCGATCGCGAGGACTGGGATCTGTTTCGCCGCGCGGGCATCGCTCACCTGGTGTCCATCAGCGGGCTGCACATCACGATGTTCGCGTGGCTCGCGGGTGCGGTTATCGGTGCCCTGTGGCGTCGCAGCGTGCGAGCCACCCAGTGGATCGCCGCCCCGACGGCGGCACTGTGGGGCGGCTTCGCCGTGGCCTGGGTCTACTCGGTGTTTTCGGGCTGGGGCGTGCCCGCCCAGCGCACCGTGTGGATGCTCGGCACCGTGGTCTTGCTGCGCAGCGCGGGCTTGCGCTGGCCCTGGCCGCTGGTGCTGCTGTCGGCCGCCACCGTGGTGACGGCGCTCGATCCCTGGGCGCTGCTGCAGCCCGGTTTCTGGCTGTCATTCGTGGCGGTCGGGCTGTTGATGGTGTCTGGCAACTCGAAAGTCATGTCTGCAGCGAACGGACAGACACCGGATGTCGACCTCGACCTTCACGACACCGCCGCGGTGCACCCTCCATCCCCGCACTGGCGCGGGGGGATCGCAAAGCTGCGGGGCGTGATGTCCGGCGGCCTGCAGACGCAGGTCGTGGCGACACTCGGGCTGACGCCGTTGACGCTGGTGATCTTTCAGCAGCTGTCGCTGGTCGGATTCGTGGCCAACCTGGTGGCGATACCGGTGATCACGCTGATCATCACGCCGCTGGCGCTGCTGGGCAGCGTCGCGCCGGTGCTGTGGGCCGCTGGCGCGTGGGTCGTCTCGGCACTTGCCAGCTGGATCGGGTGGCTGGCCGGCGCGCCGGCTGCCGTGTGGTCGGTCGGTGTCGCGCCGTGGTGGGCGCAGGCGGCCGGACTTCTGGCGGCTGCTGTGTTGTTGATGCCTCTGCCCTGGCGGGTGCGCGCCCTGGCGGTGCCGCTCGTGTTGCCGTTGCTGCTGCCGCCGCGCGAACTGCCGGCCCTCGGCCAGTTCGAGGTGGTTGCCGCCGACGTGGGGCAGGGCACCGCCGTGATCGTGCGCACCCGTCACCATGTGATGGTCTACGACGCGGGCCCGCAGTACTCGCCCGACTCCGACGCGGGGCAGCGCGTGTTGCTGCCGTTGCTGCGCTCGCGCGGTGATCACCGCATCGACCTGCTGATGCTGAGCCATCGCGACACCGACCATGTGGGTGGCGCATCGGCCTTGCTGCGAGACCTGCCGATCGGCGATCTCGTGAGCTCCATCGAAGACCTGCACCCGCTGCGTCTCGAAGCGCGGTGGCGAAGCATGCCGACATCGCGCTGCCGAGCCGGCCAGCAATGGAACTGGGACGGCGTGCGCTTCGAGGTGCTGCATCCGTCGGGCGACGACTACGCGGCCGCGTTGCGCCCGAACATGATGTCGTGCGTGGTGCGCGTGCAGGGGAGTGGCGCGAGCGTTCTGTTGACCGGCGACATCGAACGCGACCAGGAAATCCGTCTGCTCCGTGAACACCGCGAGGCGCTGCGCAGCGATGTGCTGCTGGTGCCGCACCACGGCAGCAAGACCTCGTCGTCTGCGGCGTTCCTCGATGCAGTGGCGCCGCAGGTTGCGGTGTTTCAAGCCGGGCATCGGAACCGCTACGGCCATCCCGCGGACGAGGTGCTGGCACGCTACCGAGAACGCGGCATCGACATCCTCGTCAGCCCTTCCTGCGGCGCGTGGACCTGGCGCAGCGAGCCGACCGGCGTCGATCAGCGTGGCGGGTGTGAACGAGTGCAGGTTCCCCGTTACTGGCACTGGCGGACTGAAAGCGTCGGCGTGCGCTGACACCGACTGCATGCATCATCGAGGTTGCCGGGAGGTATTCAGGCGAACGACGCATCGAGGGTGCTGATGGCCCCCGTCCAGGCTGACGCCCGGCTTCACATCCCGCCATCAGGCTTGTTTGGCCTGTAAATTGCTTACCCCTCCCGCAGGAGTGATGCCGATGAGATCAAGTTTTGACGAGATGCAGGCCACCAGCACTCAGGTGCGGGAGCACTATCGCGGCTACGAGCAGTGGCTGGCGCAGCAACCGGGTGACGTGATGAAGTCGCGCCGCGAAGAGGCCGAAATGATTTTCCGCCGCGTCGGTATCACCTTTGCGGTGTACGGCGCTAAGGACGAGGACGGCGCGGGAACCGAGCGTCTGATTCCCTTCGATCTGATTCCCCGCGTGATTCCGGCGCATGAATGGGCCGAGATGGAAAAGGGCCTGCGTCAGCGCGTGGTGGCCTTGAACCGCTTCATCCACGACGTCTATCACGGGCAGGACATCATCCGCGCCGGCCTGATTCCTGGCGATCAGATCTTCAAGAACGCGCAGTTCCGACCCGAGATGATGGGCGTCGACGTGCCGTTCGGCGTCTATTCGCACATCTCCGGCATCGACATCGTGCGAGCCGGCAATCCCGATGGCAGCGGCAGCTACTACGTCCTCGAGGACAACCTGCGCGTGCCGAGCGGCGTGAGCTACATGCTCGAGAACCGCAAGATGATGATGCGGCTGTTCCCGGAGCTGTTCAGTCAGCACCGTGTCGAGCCGGTCGCGCACTACCCCGACATGCTCCTCGAAACCCTGCGCGCAGTGGCGCCGGCGTCGGTCAACGAGCCGACCGTCGTGGTGCTGACGCCGGGCATGTACAACAGCGCCTACTTCGAGCACGCCTTCCTTGCGCAGCAGATGGGCATCGAGCTGGTCGAAGGCCAGGATTTGTTCGTCAAGGACAACTTCGTCTACATGCGAACCACGCAGGGCCCGAAGCGCGTGGATGTGATCTACCGCCGCGTCGACGACGATTTCCTCGATCCGACCGTCTTCCGCGAGGACTCGACCTTGGGCTGCGCGGGCCTCCTCGGCGCCTACCGCGCCGGCAACGTGACGCTGTCGAACGCGATCGGCACCGGCGTGGCCGACGACAAGTCGATCTATCCGTACGTGCCGAAGATGATCGAGTTCTATCTGGGTGAGAAGCCCATTCTGAACAACGTGCCGACCTACCTGTGCCGCGAACCGGGAGATCTGAAATACGTGCTCGATCACCTGGGCGAACTGGTGGTCAAGGAGGTGCACGGTGCCGGTGGCTACGGCATGCTGGTCGGCCCCGCGTCGACGAAGGCAGAGATCGCTGAATTCCGAGCGATTCTCGAGGCGAATCCCGCCGGCTACATCGCGCAGCCGACGCTCAGCCTGTCCACCTGCCCGACCTTCGTCGAGTCCGGTATTGCTCCGCGTCACATCGACCTTCGGCCTTTTGTGCTGAGTGGCAAGACCGTGCAGATGGTGCCTGGCGGCCTGACCCGGGTCGCGCTGAAGGAAGGTTCGCTGGTCGTCAACTCGTCCCAAGGTGGCGGCACCAAGGACACCTGGGTTTTGGAGGCTTAACGATGCTGTCTAGAACCGCTGATCACCTGTTCTGGATGGCCCGCTACATGGAGCGGGCCGAGAACACTGCGCGCATGTTGGATGTCAACTACCAGACGTCGCTGCTTCCGCAATCCGCCGACGCGGCCGAGCAGGGCTGGAAGGGCCTGCTCAGCATCTCCGAACTCAGCGACGACTTTGCCTCGCGCTACGGCACCGTGACCGCTCGCAGCGTCATGGAGTACATGGTCAGCGACCCGGAGAACGGATCGAGCATCCGCAACTGCCTGATGGCCGCACGCGAGAACGCCCGCGCCGTGCGCGGCACCCTGACCACCGAGGTCTGGGAAACCCAGAACCAGACCTGGCTCGAGTTCCAGCGCA
>JARXKP010000172.1 GCA_030271615.1 Pseudomonadota bacterium | reverse complement strand
GGGTCGACTACAGCCTCGCGCTCGAGGTCGCCGGCGGGCTGACCTTCGCGTTGACGATGCTGGCCTGCTTCCTGAGCGAGTGGCGCTCTCGCATTGCGGCCCGCCGCCTGCGGCGGGCCTGAACGGGGCACACGCGCCATGCGACCGCCCCCGCTCGCCGCCGCCACGGCGACCCTTGCAGCGCCGCACGTCGGCCTGCTGCGCACACCGGCGCTGCGTGCCTGGCAGCGCGTCGAATCCGCGTTCGACGCCGTGTTCGGTGCCGGTGCCAATCCGCTGCGGCACCTGGGCTCGCTCGGCTTCCTGTTCTTCTGGGGGCTGGCGGTCAGCGGCATCTACCTGTTCGCGGTGCTCGACACGTCGGCGACCGCAGCGTTCGAATCGATCGCCCGACTGTCGAGACAGCCCTGGTACGTCGGCGGCTGGCTGCGCAGCGTGCACCGCTACGCCGCCGATGCCTTCGTCGTCGTGATGCTGCTGCACCTGTTGCGCGAATGGCTGCTCGGGCGCTATCAGGGCTTTCGCCGCCACTCGTGGCTGACCGGCGTGCCGCTTCTGCTGTTCGCGTTCGCCAGCGGCATCGGCGGCTTCTGGCTCAACTGGGACCGACTGGGCCAGTACTCGGTCACGGCAACGGCCGAGTGGATCGACGCGTTGCCGATCTTCGCTGTACCGCTGACGCGCAACTTCATCAGCGTTGCGGCGGTGAACGACCGGCTGTTCTCGCTGTTCATCTTCATTCACGTGGGCGTGCCGCTGTTGATGCTGTTCGGCCTGTGGTTCCACATCCAGCGCATCTCGCACGCAGCCGTGTTCCCGCCGCGCCGATTGATGCTGGTCAGTGTGCTGGGCCTGCTGGCACTCGCCGTGTTCGCGCCGGTGACCAGCGATGCGCCAGCCGACCTGTCGCAGGTGCCCGGGCCGCTGGCGCTCGACTGGTTTCTGCTGTTCGTGCATCCGCTCGTCGACGCAACTTCGGCCAACCTCGTCTGGGCGCTGCTTGCCGCAGCCGTGACCACGCTGCTCTTGCTGCCCTTTGCATCGACGTTCATGCCGGCGCGTTTGAAAGGCCCGGCGAGCGCGCCGGCGGCGGTGGTGGACCCGGCCAACTGCAACGGCTGCAGCCGTTGCTTCGTCGACTGCCCGTACGCCGCGGTCACGATGGTGCCGCACCCCGACTGGCAGACGCCCGGCCGTCCGATCCGCGAGCTCGCGCAGGTCGACTCCGACCTGTGCGCGAGTTGCGGCATCTGCGTCGGCGCCTGCCCTTCGTCGACGCCTTTTCGCAGCGGCGCCTCGCTCGTGACCGGCATCGACATGCCGCAACAGCCCATCGACACGCTGCGCAGGCAGCTCGACGCGGGCCTGGCCGCACTGCACAGCGAGTGCAAGCTGGTCGTCATCGGCTGCGAGCCGGGGCCGCCGGTCGCCGCGCTGGCCCGTGACGACGTGGTCGCACTCAGCCTGGTCTGCGCAGGCCAGTTGCCGCCGTCGTTCATCGAGTACGCCTTGCGCAGTGGTGCCTTCGGCGTCGTCGTCACCGGTTGCCGCGAAGGCGACTGCGCCTTCCGTCTCGGCCAGCGCTGGACAGAAGAGCGCCTGCGCGGCGTGCGCGAGCCGCACCTGCGCACGGCTGTTCCGCGCGAGCGCCTGCAGGTGGTCTGGCCCACGCCTGGCGAGCCACAGGCGGCGGCGCGTGCGCTCGACGCGTTGCGTGCCCACCATGCCGTCCAGCGTGTTGTCGAGGGGATCGCACCCCATGGCTGATCCTCGCCCCCCGATCCGCCCGCTGGCCTGGCTCGGGCAGGCGCTTCTGTATGGCCTGTTCGCGCTGCTGATCGGCGTGTTCTCGCACTGGCCGCCCTACCGCCACCTCGCTGCCGACCAGGCGCTGATCAAGCTCAGCTTCACGCATCACGGCCAGCACATGCATGAATGCAAGGCACTCAGCGGGGCCGAGCTCGCGAAGCTGCCGCCCAACATGCGCGCGCCGCTGCAATGCCCGCGCGAGCGCGCGCCGGTGGTGGTGGAACTCGATGTCGATGGCCAGAAGGTGCTGCACAAGGTGGCCGCGCCCTCGGGTCTGTCGAAGGACGGTGCGTCGTCGGTCTACCACCGCGTGCAGGTGGCTGCCGGCAGTCACCGCATCGCGGTGCGCATGAAGGACAGCCCGACGGGCAGCGGCTTCGACCACACCCGTGAAGCCACCGTGACGCTCGCACCGCTGCACATCCTCGTGATCGACTTCGACGCCGAGAAGGGCGGCATCACGCTGCAATGAATACCGCACTCCACAAGGCGTCCCCGGCCCTGCCGATCGGCCCGGTCGCACGGGCTGCCGAACCAGCACCGGCGTGTGCGTCGAGCTACCTGCTCGACGTGCCGCAGCAAGGCGTGCAGCGCGCGCTCGCGCGCGGCTGGCTGTGGCTGGGTCTGATCGCGCTGATCGGCGCCGGCCTGTTCTCGATCCTTCTGGTGCTGTCACGCACGCCGGGGCTGAACCGCTGGTTGCCGGTGGCCGACTTCTTTCGCGTCGCGCTCGTCGTGCACGTGGACCTGTCCGTGCTCGTGTGGTTCGTCGCCCTCGCCGGTCTGCTGTGGAACCTGAACGGCTCGGCGCGTGGCGCCGCCTGGGGCTGGGCCGCGCTGGCGCTGTGCTCGGTCGGCACCGCGTTCATGGCGCTGGCGCCATTCGTGTCGCACGCCGAGCCGGTCATGGCCAACTACATCCCCGTTCTCGACGGGCCCTTCTTCATCGTCGGCCTTCTGGTGTTCGGGGCCGGCACCTGCATGCTGGTGTTGCGCAGCCTGATCACGGCGCCCAAGGTCGGAGCCGCATTCGACGGCGCTGGCGCGCTGCGCTTCGGCCTGAATGCCGCGGCGGCAGCGGCGGCGGTCGCGCTGGGCGCGTTTGCCGCCTCGTACGCAGCCCTGCCGCACGCGCTGGAGGGCAAGGCCTACTACGAGATCCTGTTCTGGGGCGGTGGACATGCAGTGCAGTTCACCTGGACGCTGCTGATGCTGGTCGGCTGGCTGTGGCTGGCCAGCGCCTGCGGTGCACGTCTGCCGCTGAGCCCGCGCGTCACGCTGCTGATGCTGACTCTGGCGCTCGCCGCGGTGTTCGTCACACCGTACGCCTACCTCGCGCACGACATCGCTTCGGTCGAGCACCGCAACCTGCTGACCTGGGCGATGCGCCTGGGCGGCGGCGTGGCGATCGCGCCGATCAGCCTCGCGGTGATCCTGGGTCTGGCACGCGGCCAGGCGTCGGCCCGGAGCGCGCCGGCCAGCGCGGCACCGTTGCGTGCAGCGCTGGTGGCGTCTGTGCTTCTGTTCGGGGCCGGCGGCCTGATCGGTGTCGTCATCCAGGGCAGCAACGTGCGCATTCCGGCGCACTACCACGGCTGCATCGTCGGGGTGACGCTGGCACTGATGGGGCTGGTCTACCACCTGCTGCCGCGGCTGGGTTACGGAACGCCTCAAGGGCGGCTGGCGACGCTGCAGCCGAGCCTGTATGGCGCGGGCCAGTTGATGCACATCGTCGGACTGGTCTGGTCGGGCGGCTATGGCGTGCAGCGCAAGGTGGCCGGCGTCGAACAGGTGCTGCGCAGTCCTGGCGAAGTGGCCGGCATGGCGCTGATGGGACTGGGCGGCGCGGTCGCGATCGTCGGCGGGCTGTTGTTCGTCTGGGTGGTGATGCGTGCCTTGCGCCCGGATGCCGCGGCGGTCTGCGCATGATCCGTCGCCTGCAAGCATCGCTGCAGTGGCTGTTCATGCGGGTCGAGGCGCTGTTCAACAGCGCCTTCGGCGACCGGCTGAACCCGCTGTATCACCTCGGTGCGATCGGCTTCTTCCTGTTCTGGATCGTCGCCGGCAGCGGCCTCTATCTGTACGCGTTCTTCGAGACCGGTGTGGCCGGCGCACACGCTTCGGTCGAAGCACTGACGCATCGGCAATGGTTCGCTGGCGGCATCCTGCGCAGCGTGCATCGCTATGCGTCGGATGCGATGGTGCTGGTGATGCTGCTCCACATGCTGCGCCACTTCGCGTTCGACCGGATTCGCGGCTTCCGCTGGTTCTCGTGGCTCACCGGCGTGGCGCTGATCTGGCTGGTGTACGTCACCGGCATCAACGGCTACATGCTGCCGTGGGACCGCGTGGCGCAGTTCGTCGTCGTTGCCGTGTTCGAGTGGCTGGATGCGGTGCCGACGTTCGGCGGCACGCTGATGCGCAACTTCATCTACGCGAGCAGCGTCAATGACCGCCTGTTCTCGCTGCTGGCGTTCATGCACATCGGCGTGTCCCTGGTTGTGTTGCTGCTGCTCTGGGTGCATGTGCAGCGTGTACCCAAGGCCAGGACCAGCCCGCCGCGGCCGATCATGGCCAGCCTTGCGCTGACGTTGCTCGCACTCGCGCTCGTGCGGCCGGCGCTCAGCCAAGGCGGCGCGGCCGATCTGGGCATTGCGGCCGGCACGCTGGCGCTTGACTGGTTCTACCTGCCGCTGCTGCCACTGCTGTACCTGTGGCCGCTGCCGCAGGTCTGGCTGCTGGTGGGTGCGGGCACGGCGCTGCTCGTTGCCCTGCCCTGGCTGCCGCCGCGCTGGCGCCGCGGCGCCACGCGCGCGCACCAGGTCACGGTGCATCCGCTCGGGCAGCGGCTGACCGTGCGCGAGGGCGAGACGATTCTCGAAGCCGGCCTGCGCGACGGGTTGGCGCTGCCTTATGAATGCCGCAACGGTGGTTGCGGCGTGTGCGTCTGCACCGTGCTGCAGGGCAACGTCGATCACGGGGCCTATCAACCCGGTGTGCTGACCGATGCGAAGCGCGCGGCGGGCCAGACGCTGATGTGTTGCGCCAGACCGCTCGGCGATCTGGAGATCGAACTCGAGCCTGGCCACGTGCCGGTGCAGGCGCCGGTCACCACCCATGTGGCACGGGTCGACCGCCTCGAACACCTGTCCGACGACGTGGTGCGGCTGCGTCTGTCACTGCCCGACGAGCCGACGATCGCATTCAAGGCCGGCCAGTACATCAACATCCTGCTCGACGACGGGCAGCGACGTGCGTTCTCTTTCGCGAACCCGCCGCAGCACGACGACCACATCGAACTTCATGTGCGTCGAGTCCCCGGTGGGCGCTTCACCGGGCAGGTGTTCACGCAGATGAAGGTCGACGACAGGCTGCGCTTCGAAGGGCCGCTGGGTACCTTCACGCTGCGGGACAGCGCGCACCCGATCGTGTTCGTCGCAGGGGCAACCGGCTTCGCACCGATCAAGAGCATCGTCGAGGATGCATTCGCGCGCGGCGTCGAGCGGCCGATGTGGTTGTACTGGGGCGTTCGCCGGCGCGCCGATCTGTATGCCTTCGACCTGGCCGACCAGTGGCAGCGTGCACATGCGAACTTCCATTTCGTCCCGGTGCTGTCGCACGCGGAAGACGGCGATGGATGGACCGGCCGCCGCGGGCTGGTCCACGAGGCGATGCTCGCCGACTTTCCCGACCTGCGCGGTTTCGAGGTCTACGTCTGCGGGTCGATGAGGATGGTCGACGCGGCCGTGCCGGCGTTCATCGCCCAGGGGCTGGGGGATGAACTGTGCATTACCGACGCGTTCGTGCCGTCGATCCCACCCGCAACCGCGAGTCGCCTGTGACGCACCTGCCTTTGTGCTCGGCGAATTGACGAGCCGCGCCCACACCAGACTGCGTGGGCTGCTGCCGGTTCGGTAGACACCGGCCCGAGCTTCTCGAGCTTTTTCGATCTGTATCGGCCTCGGGCCACCCCGCGCCTCCTTCCGGTTCGCTGCCCGCTGTGTCGCTTGACACCATTTTCGGATCGGGCTGACATTTCCCGTCAGGCCGGGGGGTCGGTTTTGCGGGTCGCAATGCCAGCGACATCGGGACGAACGCCGGGCCCGTGATCGGACATCGAGCCAGAACACCGCGTTCAAGGGGAGTCAACAATCTTCCAACTCAACAGAATGCTCGCTCGGTGGGCACTATTGCTCGCGGCACTGGCGGCTGGTCAGGCGCAGGCGGAACCCAGGTTCCGCATCGTCATCATCCCCAAGCTGGTGGGCATCGCCTACTACGACGCAGTCAAGGCCGGTGTCGACGCCGCAGCCAGGGAACTGCCCGATGTGGCGGTGACATGGACCGGACCGACACAGGACCAGGTGGAGAAGCAGATCGAGCTGATCCAGCGCCTGATTCCCACCAGGCCTGACCTGATCGCCGTGGCGCCAAACGATGCCGTGCTGATTCGCCCGGTCCTGCTCAAGGCGCAAAGCGCCGGAATCCACGTCATCAGCTGGGATGCCGACACGAGCCAGCGCGAGTTCTTCGTCAACCTGGTCAACTACGAAGCCTTCGGCATCAAGCTCGTTGAATCCGTCGTCAAGGAGGTGGGCGTCAAGGGCGACGTCGCCATCGTGACCACCAATTTCACGGCGTCGAACCAGACGCGCTGGATCGAGGCGATCAAGCGCGAGACCTATGCGCGATACCCGGGCCTGCGCATCGTCGACGTGCGACCGGCCGGTGAAAGTACCGATGAGGCCTATCGCGTCACCCAGGATTACCTCAAGGCCTACCCCGGCCTGAAGGCGATCGTGGCCCTGGGCGTACCCAACCTGCCGGGCGCGGCGCGGGCGGTTCGTGACTCGGGGCTGGCTGGCAAGGTTGCCGTGGTCGGAAATTCCACACCGAACCTGATGCGCGAATTCCTCAAGGACGGAACGGTCCGGAGCGTGCTGCTCTGGGATGCGCGAAGCCACGGCTATCTGACCGTGTACTGCGCGCGCGAGTTGTTGCTGGGCAACCTCAAGCCCGGACAACCATTCCGCGCCGGCGAGCTGGGCGAGATCACGCCGCGCAAGGACGATGTCAACGCACAGGTCGCATTGCCGACCCTGATCTTCACCAAGGACAACGTGGATCAGTTCAAGTTCTGAACGACCCCGTCGGCCCGCATTCGGATGCTCGCATTGCCGATCGACCCTGCCAGTCTGGCTCAGCCGGGAAACCCAACTTGAAAATCGTCACCCGCCTGAACCTGTTGTCGCTGGCGAGTGTTCTGGCGATGACGCTGGCCGTCGTCGTCGCAGCCGTCCTGTTCTTCCAGGGGGCGCAGCAGCAGGCCTATGAACGGCTGATGCGGCTCGAATGGCAGCACACCGCGCTGGCCATCCAGCAGAGACTCAACCGCTCCGGCGTCGTGGCGGCCAGCGAAGAGGTGCAATCGCAGTTGCTTGCGCTGCGCGCCAAGGACGGCTTTGCCTCGGCCAGCATCGTCGTCGTCGAACGCAACGACAACCGTGTCGTCTTCGACCCCGAGCACCGCGTCGGCGAGCGCACCGACGAGGCCGTCGTGAACGACATGATGCGGCTGCAAAAAGGCACGCTGCAGTACGCGTCGAAGGGCCTGCGACGCATGGTCGTGTTCGACACCCTGGAGCCCATCCACTGGCTGGTCGGCGTCAGCGTGCTGCGCAGCGAGGTCGACGCTTCAC
>JARXKP010000171.1 GCA_030271615.1 Pseudomonadota bacterium | reverse complement strand
ACTGGCCGACGATCACGTAGACGAGGAACGAGATCGACAGCGCCACCGTCGTCAGCACCATCACCGCGCGGTCGGTCAGCGAGCCGCGTACGCAGGCCACGGCCAGTGCCAGCGGAATCGCCAGCAGCACTTCGAGCACGAGGATCGGCACCATCACCGTCAGCGTCGCCGGCAGCCGCGTGAGAAACAGATCCGACACCGCTTCGTTGGTGGCCCAGCTGCGACCCCAGTCGAAGGTCAGCACCTGCTTGACGAAGATCCACAGGTGAATCCACCACGGCTGGTCGAGCCCGAGCTGCTGGCGGATCGCGGCGATCTGGTCGGGCTTGGCGATCTGGCCAGCGAGGATTTCGGCCGGGTCGCCGCCGAAAAACTTGAACAACACGAACACCAGCAGGATCACACCGGCCAGCGTCGGGATGGTTTGCCAGAGTCGTCTGAGCAGGTAGGCGGCCATGGGCTGGAGAGTCTAGACTGCGCGCGCTTGAGCAGACCGATCGGCCAGGAGTACCTCGGATGAAGTCAGGATCATTGCGTGCGGTTGTCGGATCGGCCTTGCTGGCACTGAGCCTGTGCGGAGCGGCCGGTTGGCATTCGGCACGCGCCGCTGCCGCATCGCCGGCCCAGAAAGTCTTCCGCTACGCCTTCCCGGTGGCCGAGACCGGCTTCGACCCGGTGCAGATCTCCGACCTGTACTCGGCGACCATCATCTCGAACATCATCGAGTCGCCGTTGACCTACGACTACCTCGCGCGGCCGGTCAAGCTGAAGCTGCAGACCGCGGCCGAGATGCCGCAGGTGTCGGCCGACTTCAAGACCTACACGGTGAAGATCCGGCCCGGCATCTACTTCGCCGACGACCCGGCGTTCAAGGGCCACAAGCGCGAGCTGGTCGCCGCCGACTACGTTTTTTCACTCAAGAGAATTTTCGACCCGCGCTGGAAAAGCCCGAGCTACCCGAGCCTCGCCGACGAGCAGGTGATCGGCCTCGAGGCGCTGCGCACGAAGGCCGTCAAGGACCGCACGCCGTTCGACTACGACACCGAGATCGAAGGCCTGCGCACGCTCGATCGCTACACCTACCGCATCACGCTGGACAAACCCAGCCCGCGCTTCGTCAACAACTTCGCCAGCAGCGGCGCTCTCGCGCGCGAGGTGGTCGAGGCGTATGGCGACAAGATCATGGAGCACCCGGTCGGCACCGGGCCCTATGTGCTGAGCGAGTGGCAGCGCTCGTCGCGCATGGTGCTGACGCGCAACCCGAATTTCCGCGAGCAGTACTACGAGGCCGAGCCGCCCGCCGACGATCCGGCGGCGCAGGCGCTGTACGCCCGCATGAAGGGCAAGCGGTTGCCGATGATCGACCGCGTCGAGGTGTCGATCGTCGAGGAATCTCAGCCGCGCTGGCTGGCCTTTCTGAATGCCGAGCACGACATGCTCGAGCGCCTGCCAGCGGAGTTCACGACCCTCGCGATCCCGAACAACCGCATCGCCCCGAACCTCGCGGCGCGCGGCATCCAGATGGTGCGCACGCCGGGATCGGACATCGCGTTCACCTACTTCAACATGCAGGATCCGCTGGTCGGTGGCTACACGCCCGAGAAGGTCGCGCTGCGCCGCGCCATCGCACTGGCCTACGACACGCAGACCGAGATCCGCCTGGTGCGCCGCAACCAGGCGGTGCCGGCCGAAAGCACGCTGCCGCCGATGACCTTCGGCTACGACCCGAAATGGAAGTCGGAGATGAGCCTGTACGACCCGGCACGCGCCAAGGCGCTGCTCGACCTGTACGGCTACGTCGACCGCGACGGCGACGGCTGGCGCGACCAGCCCGACGGCCAGCCGTTGAAGCTGATCTACAGCACCTCGCCCGACCAGACCTCGCGCCAGCTCAACGAGCTGTGGAAGAAGTACATGGACGCGGTGAACCTGAAGGTCGAGTTCAAGATCGGCAAGTGGCCCGAGCAATTGAAGGCCGCGCGCGCCGGCAAGGTCATGATGTGGGGGCTGGGGCAGAGCGCAGGGTCGCCCGACGCCGACGGTTTCCTGGCGCTGGCCTACGGGCCGCAGAAAGGCGAAGGCAACCTGGCGTTCTTCGACCTGCCGGCGTTCAACAAGCTCTATGACACGCAGACCGGTCTTGGCGACACGCCCGAACGGCTGGCGCTGATGCAGGAAGCCAGCAAGCTGCTGGTCGCCTACATGCCGATGAAGGTGCACGCCCACCGCATCGCCACCGACCTGACCTTCCCGTGGGTGATCGGCTACCAGCGCCACCCGTTCATGCGCGAGTTCTGGCGCTACCTCGACATCGATGCGGCACGGGCGGCCGCGCGGAAGTAGCGCGTCGAAGTGCAGCCCTCCAGGCCGGCGCCAGGCCTCAGGGCGTCGACGCCGCGTGCTCGGCGGCGAGCTTGACATCGAGCGCCCGCACGCGGGCGACGGACGGCCGCGCGTTGATGCGATCCATGTAGGTCTGGATGACCGGCAGCTTCGGCACCAGCCCGAACGTCGTGGTCCAGGTGAGTGCGGTGCCCCACAGCAGGTCGGCGGCGCTGAAGCGTTCGCCGAGCAGGTAGGGGCCGCGTTCGAGCTGATCGCACAGCGTCTTCAGCATCGTGTCGTAGTCGCCGTACGGGCACATCGACGGAGTCGCAGGCGCGTGCTTCATCGCTCGATCCACCAGCGCCGGCTCGAACGACGAGCCGTAGTAAACCAGCCAGCGCAGGTACGGGCCCCGCAGCGGATCGGCCAGTCCCGGGGCGAGTCCGGCCTGCGGAAACAGATCGGCGAGGTAGATGAACACCGCGCCCTGCTCGGTGATCAGCGCATCGCCGTGCAGCACCGCCGGCACCTTGCCCATCGGGTTGACGGCGAGGAAGGCCGCGCCACGCTGTTCGCCAGCCTTCATGTTCAGTACCTTGAGCTCGAACGGTGCGCCCAGCTCTTCGAGCAGGATCAGCGAGCTCGACGAGCGGGTGTTCGGCGCGTGAAAAAACGTCAGCTTGCGGTCGGTGGTCATGTCGATGCCGTGCGGGTGGTTGAGGAGTCGTCGTTGCGTGCTTGGCGAAGGCACGAGGCCCGGGCTTACAGCGGCAGCTCGGTGTAGTACCGCCCGCCGTGGAAGATCAGCGGTAGCGCGCCTGCGCGGCGTTCGCAGTGCTCGACCTCGCCGACGAAGATGACGTGGTCGCCTTCCTCGTACTGGCTGCGGTTGAAGCACTCGAACACCGCCATCACGCCGTCGAGGATCGGTGCGCCGTTCACGCCTTCACGCAGCTGGATGCCCTCGAAGCGATCGATGCCCTTGCTCGCAAAGCGCTCGGCGATCTCGCGCTGGTCGGCCGCGAGGATGTTGATCGCGTAGTGCGAGCCGCGCGTGAACGCCGGCATCGTCGATGCCTGCCGCGACAGGCTCCACAGCACCAATGGCGGGGTCAGCGAAACCGAGTTGAACGAGTTCGCCGTCAACCCGACCGGCTTGCCGTTCGCGTCGCGTGCGGTGATCACCGTCACGCCGGTGGCGAAGGTGCCCAGTGCCGCGCGGAAGTCGGCGGTCGAAAAGCTGGGGCTCAGGGCCTGAGGGATTGCGCTCATCGCGCGATTCTCGGCGATGCCCGTATCCCCCGCGGCACCCGAAGGACGCTTCGCACCACCTGCCCCGATGAGGTGCCCCTCTTGCGCATAAACACGCGGCAGCAAAGAGGGGCGGCCCATGGCCGCCCCTCGGCGTCATCACCCTGGCAGCATCAGGCGCGACGTTGGCGTGCGCCGACGATCAGGCCGGTCAGCGCGAGTGCGGTGAGCGCCAGCGAGCCGGGTTCTGGAACGGCATTGATGTTGTCGAGCGAGAACCCGCTGCTTGCGCTGAAGGTGACTTCGGTGAGGCCGGCCCACTCGGCACCGAAGCTGAAACTCCCCGGTGAACTCAGGTCGAAGACTTGCTCGACCGGCGCGCCGTTGCCCAAGCCCGTCACCGTCAGCAGGCCCGGCTCAATGCCCAGACCGTAAAACGCGAAATCCAGGCTCAGCAGCGAAAACGCGCCGCCGAACAGGTTCTTGAGACTGAACGGAGTGCTGTCGAAGCCGCCCACGAGGGCGCTGTCGAGCGGCAGGAAGGTCGCGGCTTGCCCCGAGATCGTGAAGCCGCTCTCGGTGTAGGTGGCGACAGCCGTGTTGTTGTCGATGTCGATCACGCCCGGATCGTTGAAGGTCAGCACGTTGGCCTGAGCCATACCACCCACACACAGTGCGGCAGCGCAGGCCATCGCGGTCAATAGTTTTTTCATGGTCGCTCCTTGGGATGGTTGTGTCGCTTGATCACTTCGAACCGGGGTTCGGCGTGTTCAGGTAAGGGAAGCCCGGCAGAAGCGGCACGACAGCCTGGTCGACTGCGTCGTGCAGCTTGAATGCCGTGGCGCCCAGCGGGACGGCCCCTGGATTGCATGCCGGGCCGAACCCCAGCGCGTTGGCGTTGCCATTTGCCACGCACAGGCCACCCATCACTGCCACCAGGGACACATCGACGACGTCGTCCTTCGGACGGCGGCCGTTCGGGAAGCCGGCGAAATCGGTGCTGCCAGACAGCAGACTTCCAACGATGCCCAGCCGGCTCTGCTGCGCAAACGGCACCGGCGCGATGGCGGTGTTCAGGCGCAGCATTTCGGAGGGCACCACCCCCGCCGGCTGGTTGACGCCGGGAATGCCGGTCAGGAAGGTGGTGACCAGGTCAAGCCGCGGCAGGTTGGTCGGGGCGGTCCCCGGCAGACTGAGCACGGTCTCCAGCAACGCGGGCAGGGTGGGGTGGGTCACGTAGGTGGCGAACTGGCCATCGTTGCGCGGCACAGAGGCGTTGAACTTGTCCTTGTCGGCCAGACCGATGACGACCTCGTTGACCAGCGGCATGCCGAGTCGCGACACCTGCACCCAGGCGCCGCCGAAGGTAGTGGACGTCTGGTAGCCGCTCGGCGGGTTCGGGTTGACCAACTGGCTCTGGCGCACGCTGGCACTGGTCCAGCCGCCGATGACCGTCTCGCTGCCTTGGGTCAGGCAGCTCTTGTGCACCTCGAGCGCCAGCGTGGTGACGTTCTTGTCCTGGATCGAATTGGCCGCTGCGGCGTTGATCAGCGTCGGGTCGGTGATGACGCCGACCGGCGCGTTGACCAGGTCGAAGATCACGCCCAGGTTGACGGCGAAAGCCTCCTGGCGCTGACCGACGAATACCTTGGCCGGCATCGCGCAGCCGGGGATGTTGACGCTGTAGATGTGTTTTCCTGCGTAGCTTGCGTAGTCGGGGATCGTCTTGACGCCGATGTTGTCCGACGGCTTGTCGAAGGTGGCGCTGCCGGTGGCTGCGTTGGTCACGGCGGCCACGGTGCCGGTACGCCGGTCGCCGCGCACGATGTTCATCGTGAACTGCTCGTTGACGTTGAGCGCTGCGTCGTTGCGGTTGGACACGGTGCCGACCTGCGTCAGCGGGATGCCCACCATCTGGTTGCCGATCGGCAGCTTGATGTTCTTGAAGTTGTTCTTGAACTGGAACTGGAAGGTCAGGTCTTCCTTGGCGTCGCCGTTGTTGTCGATGTGGATCTCGTACAGCGCGTTCGGATCCAGCTTGAAGTAGTTGGGGCCGCCGTACGCATCCTGCAGCGGCAGGTAGTTGGCGATCATCGTGACGTAGTCGGCGCGGTTGTTCTCGTAACTGCGGAACAGGTAGAAGTCCGTCCCGTCGACCCGCGGCGAACCGGCGATGGAGGGCGCCTCTCGGTGGCTGGAAGCCTGCGCGACCGGGGCGCCGAAGGCGACGATCAGTGCACTCAGAAGCGCTGTCAAACGCGGTTGACTTGGAAAAAGGTGTTGCATGCGGTGTTCCTCGAACGGGTGTGGGGCGGTGCGCGCCACGTGGCATGCACGGATTCGAGGACGAGCACGAACAATTCGACCGGTCCCCTCGGAGTCGTTACGCCCGCCTTCCGCGAACGGATGCACAAACCGGCCGCAGCGACCCCCCTCATTCAAGGGGGTTGGCGGTCTCCCGTCCGTTCGACGCGGGTGCGCGGGCGATCGAGCCGCGGCGAGTCAGAAGTACAGCGCCACGGCGGCCGTCAGCTGGCCATCGCGCAGGATCGGAATCGCCAGCAGCGACGTCAGCCCGGCGCGCAGGGCTGACGCGCCGATGCCGGCCGGCTCGGAGGCCGCGTGCTCGGTGACGGCCGGCACGCCGGTCAGCATCAGCTTGCCGATCGTGCCCTGGCCGGCTTCGAGCCGCATGTCGGGTGTTGCATCGACACGGCCTTCGACCTCGCAGAAGCCGCCGACGCAGTGCAGCCCCGGGATTTCCGCGTCAGGTTCCCAGAATTCGCAGCGGCGCGCGATCGGCGTGCCCAGGGCCGACAGGAAGGCCATCACGTAGTGCTCGTCCTTCGGTGTGGCGCACGGAAACGCGAAGCCGCGGTTGACGCCGACCTTGACGGCGGTATCGGCGCGCAGGAAGCGGTCGCCCTTGCCCAGGTCCTCCATGAAGACCGGACCGTCCAGTTCCCACGCCACTCCCGGCAGCCCGTTGCCGCGCCTGAAACTGACGCTGCGCGAGATCAGCTCGAACGCCTCGGACATCGAGCCGTAGTAGCCGTCGACCAGGTTCATGTCGGAGGTTTTCGCCGGGTCGTTGTGCCACAGCTCGATCGCGCCGGCATGGGCGTCGTCGTCGCCGCAGAACATCACCAGCACCGCCATCAGGAAATCGCCCGCGAAGATCGGCAGCGCGATGCCGCAGGTCAGCCCTTCGGCGTGCGCCGCCTTCGTCCGCTGGAAGTACGAGCCGTCGAACTGCTTCAGAACGATGGGCTTTTCCTGTTCCCAGGCCTGGCCGGGCAGACCCTCGCCGCGTCCGAAGCAGCGGGCCTGGCTGGCGGCACCGAAGCGGCTGGCGCTGCCGTGGAGGCCCCCGCTGTACTCGAGGTAGGTCCGGTCGTTGCTGGGCACCCAGATTTCAACGACGCGAATGAAGGTGTTCATCGTGGCTCTCCGCGAGTGGGTGCAGATCGTTCAGCAATATGCAAGCCAAGTCGGGTGCCTTTCTAGAATCCAGCATGTCTGAATCCGAACCGGGCGAGCGCGACCGCGCTCTGCCGCCTGCCCGCAACCCGGTTCGTTTCGATGCTGCCGCGCTGCACCGGATGGCCGCCGTCACCTTCCTGGGATTCGCCTCGGGCCTGCCGCTGGCGCTGACCGGCCAGGCGATGCAGGCGTGGCTGAGCCTCGAAGGACTCGATCTGGCGACGATCGGCTTCCTGAGCCTGGTCGGCCTGCCCTACACCTTCAAGTTCCTGTGGGCGCCGCTGATGGACCGCTTCGAGCTGCCCTGGCTCGGCCGGCGTCGCGGCTGGCTGGTGCTGACGCAGCTGGCGCTGGCTGCGGCGCTGCTGTGGCTGGCCGACACGTCGCCCACGCAGGCCACGCGCGCCTTCGCGCTGCTGGCGGTGCTGGTGGCCTTCGTCGCGGCCTCGCAGGACGTGGTCATCGACGCCTACCGCACCGACCTGCTGGCCGCC
>JARXKP010000170.1 GCA_030271615.1 Pseudomonadota bacterium | reverse complement strand
CCGCGTCGAGTTCGCGCAGAGTGCGCTTGTTCAGGCGAGCGGCCTGTGGCGACAGGTTGTCGGCGATGCGATCACAGCGCCGTTGCACGCTGTCCGCGACGGCGTTGTCTGCCACGACCTCGTGGACCAGGCCGCAGCGCCACGCGCTCGGGGCATCGTAGACGCGGGCTTCGAGCAGCATCTCTCGCAGCACCGATGCGCCGAACACCCGGCGCAGCAGCACCAGTTCGGTCGGTGCCATCGGGAAACCCAGCTTCGCGATCGGTGCGCCGAAGCGGCTGCCGGTGCCGCAGACTCGGATGTCGCAGCAGGCCGCGATTTCCAGCCCGCCGCCCAGGCAGGTGCCGTCGATCTGAGCCCAGATCGGCAGGTCGCAGTCCAGCATCGCGCGAAGTGCCGAGGCCACGGTGTGTTCGTGGAAATGACGCAGGCGTGCTTCGTCGAAGCGGAAGCCTGCGAATTCGGCGATGTCACCGCCGGCCGCGAAGTGCCCGTCGGCACCGCAGACGATCACAGTCGAGGGGGCCTCTTGCGCCGGCATCGCCTGAAGGAGCCGGAAGGCGTCGCGCAGCGCGTCCCACATGGCGATGTCGATGGCGTTCAGCTTGCCCGGGTTGTACAGGGTCACGCGGGCGATGCGTCGGGTGATGTCGAGCTGGACTGTGCCGGGCATAAGGGAATTCTTGCTGTGCTCTGGGGCGCAGTGCCCGGCTGGCGAAGGGGCGATTTTCGCCCATCGGGTGGGGGCTTTCGGGGCCCGCCGCCATCAATCAGACCCAGAGGAGCGGAAGCAGACGCTTCGTCAGCACCTCAGCCACCGCGACAACTCATTGCGCAGATCCGCCATCGCCACCGGTTTGGTCAGGTAGCCGACCATGCCTGCTGCCAGGCAACTGTCGCGGTCTTGCGGGGTGGCATGCGCCGTCAGCGCGATGATGGGAAACGTCGGCAGCACGCCTCGCTTCTGCAGGATGCGCAACTGGCGGGTTGCTTCCAACCCGTCGACGCCGGGCAACTGAAGGTCCATCAGCACCAGGGCGGGTGCCCGCTGTCGGCAAGCCTCCACGGCGGTTCCGCCGTCCTCGGCCAGACGCGTCCGCAGGCCGAGCGCGTCGATCATTTCGCAGACGATGACCTGGTTGACCATGTTGTCCTCGACCACCAGCACGTCCGACTCGGCACCGCCTTCCACCGGCGCCGGCAGGCCGGCCAGGGTGCTGAAACCGGACACGATGCGGTCCGACTGCGGGCCGCTCATGCACAGCAGGTCGAGCAGCGAGGCGGGTGTGAGCGGCATGAATGCCAGCGGCATCTGCGCCATCCGTGCTTCGGATTCGAGTGCCGGTTCGTTCCAGTCCGGGCGAGCCAGCAGGACGATGTTGGTGTCCGGCAGCAGGCTGCGCAGCAGGGCCAGATCGGTGTCGGCGTCGATCGCTGATTCGCTCAGCAGCACGAGGTCCGGTGCGGCACCCGGGGCGCGGGCACATTCGATCAGACCCGTCACGCCGGCCACGATCTCGCAGGCCCATCCCAGCCTTTGCAGCCGCCGTTGCAGCGATTGCGCCGGCAGTGCCCGCGTGTGGACCAACCAGGCCGAGCCCGGCGGCGGCAGACCCGTGGCGGGTTGATCGCCCGCCTGCACCCCCAGCGGCAGTTCGAGCGTGAAAGTCGATCCACGCCCGGGTGAGGTGTCCAGGCTCAGCGATCCGCCGATCGATTGCGCCAGGCCCAGCGCGATCGAAAGACCCAGCCCGGTACCACCATGGCGACGCGCCAGGCTGTCGTCACCCTGGACGAACGGCTGGAACACGCGGGCCGCGACCTCGGCGCTCATGCCGCCGCCGGTGTCGCGGACGACGATGCGCGCCACGCAGCGATCGGGCGCCACCTCGTGCATGTGGGTCACCACCTCGATGTGGCCTTGCTCGGTGTACTTCACCGCGTTCGAGAGCAGGTTGGTGACCACCTGCTGCACGCGCTGGCGGTCGCCGACGACGCGGCTGATGGCGCCGATGTGGTCGTAGATGAGGCCCAATCCCTTGGTGCGAACCGCCGGCATGATCGCGCGCATGCTTTCGGCCAGCGTGTCACACAGATCGAAGGGTTCTTCTGCGGGAGTCAGGGCCCCGGCCGACAGCCGAGAGAAATCGAGCACGTCGTTGATGATGCCGAGCAGGTTGCGCCCCGATTGCAACGCGAGCTTCAGATAGCGCTTCTGCTGTGGGCTGGTGGCCTCGCGCAGCGCCAGTTCATTCAGCCCCAGCACGCCATTCAGCGGTGTGCGGATCTCGTGGCTCATGTGCGCGAGGAAGGTCGATTTCGATTCGTTGGCGCGCTCTGCCTGTTCACGCTGGCGCTGGGCCTCGGCCAGGGCGGTTTCGAGACGTGCGGTGCGCTCCTCGACCATCGCCTCGAGGTGCCGGCGCTGTTGCTCGATGTCCCGACGCACGAGGGTCTGCTCGTGGATGTCGCTGAGCATGCCGGTCATGCGCAGCCGGCCCATCGGGTCGACCTCGGAGCGTCCGCGCGCCCGGAACCACCGGAAACCGGCGTCGCGATGGCGGAGCCGGTACACCGAGTCCCAGGGGCCCGGTCCGGCTCCGGCCGCGATGATCTGTGCATGCAACTGGGCCCGGTCCTCCGGATGCACCCAGCTGAAGTACACCTCGCGGGCCGGTGCCGGCGTACCGTTCGGGTAGCCGAGCAAGGTGCAGATGCGGTCGCTGACGAAAAAATCATCCAGCCCGGCCGTGCTCTCGAAATGAGCCTCCGACGAGGCTTCCATCGCGCGATTGAAACGGGCCGCCACCGCTTCGAGCGCCAGCAGCGCCTGCTTTTCGGCGTGCACCTCCCGCAACACGCCGGCGAGGTATTCGGGCGCGCCGCTCGCGCCGGGCAGCACGCGCGCCGTGCATCGCCACCAGCGGAAATGGCCGTCGCTGTCGAACAGCCTGAGGTCGAGCGTGAACCCGCTTCGTGCCCGTATCGCTTCGGCGCAGGCGTCATCGATGCGCTCGCGGTCTTCGGGAACGCAGCGAACGAAGGGCGATGTGGCCGGTGGCAGGTCGGTGGCCAGGCCCAGCAGGCCCTGCAGGACTGGCGAGCACCACCAGCGGCCGGTCACGAGTTGCTGCTCCCAGTGAACCCCATCGGCCGCCAGCGATTGCCGTCGCACACGGTCGTGTTCATCGGCCAGTGTCCAACCCCGCAGCCCGGTCGGGGCGGTGAGTGGTTCAAGTCGATCGTGCGCGAATACAGGCAGTTCTGCCATGGTGGGGCGTCTCGGAGTCCGCAGGATGAAGGCTAGGGTTCTTCCCTACATGGGTTGTGCCATCGGTCGGGCCCATGTGCAATGCATTTATGGAAACAAGCGAGTAACAGTCGCGGCAATCGACACCGATGCCCGCACAGACATCAGACTCGAATCGACTCCTAGAATTCCCCGCTTCGCTGCATTCGCAGTCAGGAAGTACCGCATGTCCTCAGGTGTCCACCGCCCTTCGACGGGTCTGATCCGGATCCGCGGCGCCCGCCAGCACAACCTGAAGAACCTCGATCTCGACCTCCGCACTGGCGAAATGACGGTGGTCACCGGTCCCAGTGGCTCGGGCAAGTCCAGCCTGGTGTTCGACACGCTGTACGCCGAAGGCCAGCGCCGCTACGTCGAGACCTTCAGTGCCTACGCCCGGCAGTTCCTCGACCGCATGGACCGCCCGGCGGTCGACCGCGTCGACGGTGTGCCGCCCGCGATCGCGATCGACCAGACCAATCCGGTACGCACTTCGCGGTCCACGGTCGGCACGATGACCGAGCTGAACGACCATCTGAAGCTGCTGTTCGCCCGCGCCGCCGACCTGTTCGACCGGCAGACCGCGCAGCGCGTGCGGCACGACACGCCGGAGACGATCTACGCCGAGTTGATGGCGCGCACGCTTGAAGCCGACCCGCGCGTGGTGTTGACCTTTCCGGTCGAGTTGCCGGCGGTGTCGACCCCGGAAGAAATCGAGCAGTGGTTGTCGGCCAGCGGCTTCACCCGGGTGCAGGCCGAACGCGAGGTGGCCACGCCGACCGGACCGCGCAAGCTGCTCGACGTGGTGGCCGATCGATTCCGCATCCACAGCACGGAGAAGGTGCGCGCGGTCGAAGCGATCGAGATGGCGCTGAAGCGCGGCGGCGGGCGGCTCAACGTCTATGTGCTGGCCGACGCCCGAGCCGAGGGAATCGCCGAGCCGCCCCAAGATCCCTCGCTCCCCTCAGGGTCGCCGCCCATCTGGCGTTTTTCGACCGGCCTGCATTGCCCCGACAGCGACCTGCGCTACACCGATCCGCAGCCGGCGCTGTTCAGCTTCAACTCGGCGATGGGTGCCTGCGAGACGTGCCGCGGCTTCGGCCGTGTCATCGGCGTCGACTACGACCTGGTGATCCCCGACCACCGCAAGACGCTGCGATCCGGCGCCATCAAGACGCTGCAGACGCCGGCCTGGAAGGACGCACACGAGGATATGCTGAAGTACGCGGGCGAGGCCGGCATTCCACGCGACACGCCGTGGTCGCAGCTTACCGAGGCGCAGCGCGATTTCATCATCAGCGGCTCGCCTCACTGGAAGGGCAACTGGAACAAGCAGTGGTACGGCGTCAAGCGCTTCTTCGAGTACCTCGAATCGAAGGCCTACAAGATGCACATCCGCGTGCTCTTGTCGAAGTACCGCAGCTACACGACCTGTGGCACCTGCGGCGGCGCGCGGCTGAAGACCGAATCACTCTTGTGGCGGCTCGGCTCGAAGGCCGACGCCGATGCGGTGATGGCGCCGGCGCTGCGCTCGCTGCCCAACGGCGCGGCCTGGTCGCGCGAGCAGCTCGAAGCGTTGCCCGGCCTCACGGTGCACGACCTGATGCTGCTGCCGATCGAGCGCATCCGCCGCTTCTTCGACGGGTTGTCGTTGCCGAGCACGATGCTCGACGACGCATTGAAGCTGCTGGTGGACGAAATCCGCACGCGGCTGAAGTACCTGTGCGATGTCGGCCTCGGCTACCTGACGCTCGACCGGCAAAGCCGCACGCTGAGCGGCGGCGAGGTGCAGCGCATCAACCTGACCACTGCGCTCGGCACCTCGCTGGTCAACACGATGTTCGTGCTCGACGAGCCGAGCATCGGCCTGCACCCGCGCGACATGAACCGCATCATCGAGGCGATGCACCGGCTGCGCGATGCCGGCAACACGCTGGTCGTCGTCGAGCACGACCCGGCGGTGATGCTGGCCGCCGACCGGCTGATCGACATGGGCCCGGGCCCCGGCGAGCGCGGCGGGCAGATCGTTTTCGACGGCACGCCCGAGACGATCCGCGATGCCGACACGCTGACCGGCGCGTACCTCGGCGGTCGCAAGCACATCGGCAGCGGCTTCACCCGACTGGTGACTGCGGCGACGCCGAAGCTGATCGTCGAAGGTGCGCGCGACCACAACCTGCGCGACGTGACCGTCGAGTTCCCGCTGCAGCATCTGGTGACGGTGACCGGCGTGTCGGGCTCCGGCAAGTCGACCTTGATCCAGGACGTGCTGTACCCCGCACTGGCGCGCCATTTCGGCAAGGCCGGCGATGCGCCCGGCGCGCACGACCGCGTGCTCGGCGCCGACTGGCTGGGTGATGCGGTGTTCGTCGACCAGTCGCCGATCGGCAAGACCGCGCGCTCGAACCCCGCTAGCTACGTCGGTGCGTTCGACGAGATCCGCAAGCTGTTCGCCGCCGCACCGCTGGCGCAGCAGCGCGGTTATGGCCCCGGCATGTTCAGCTTCAACGCCGGCGACGGGCGCTGCCCTACTTGCGGCGGCTCGGGCTTCGAGCACGTCGAGATGCAGTTCCTCAGCGACGTGTACCTGCGCTGCCCTGACTGCGACGGCCGGCGCTTCCGCCGCGAATTGCTAGAGGTCAAGATCGATCGACGTCTGCCGGGCGAGGTGACCCGCGACCTGTCGGTCGCCGACGTCCTCGACCTCACCGTCAGCGAAGCGGTGCAGCTGTTCGCCAGCGACCGCGAGGTGCTGCGCGTGCTGCAACCGATCGTCGACGTCGGTCTCGAGTACGTGAAGCTGGGCCAGCCGGTGCCGACGTTGTCCGGTGGCGAGGCGCAGCGGCTGAAGCTCGCGGCCTTCCTCGCCGAATCGGCGAACAGCGCGACCGCGAGCCGGCAGCCGGTCGCGAAGAAGGGCACGCTCTTCATGTTCGACGAGCCGACCACCGGCCTGCATTTCGACGACATCGCGAAGCTGATGCGCGCGTTCCGCAAGCTGCTCGATGCGGGGCATTCGATCATCGTCATCGAACACAACCTCGATGTCATCAACGCGTCGGACTGGCTGATCGACCTCGGTCCCGAAGGCGGCGAGGGTGGCGGGCAGGTGGTGTGCACCGGCACGCCAACCGACGTGAAGCGGCACCCGACCTCGCACACCGGCAAGGCACTGGCCGACTACGACCGCGCGATGGGGCTGGGTATGCCCGCCGCCGAGGAGGGCGTTCCGCTGCAGTCCGTCCTGCGCGCGGCACGCGCCGAAAGGGCTGCCGGCGACGACTTCATCCGCATCGTCAATGCCCGCGAGCACAACCTGAAGTCGCTGGACGTGAACATCCCGCGCGGCCAGTTCACCGTGGTCACCGGCGTGTCGGGCTCGGGCAAGAGCACGCTGGCCTTCGACATCCTGTTCAACGAAGGCCAGCGCCGCTACCTCGAAAGCCTGAATGCCTACGCGCGCAGCATCGTACAGCCGGCCGGGCGGCCCGAGGTCGATGCGGTGTACGGCATCCCGCCGACGGTCGCGATCGAGCAGCGGCTGAGCCGCGGCGGGCGCAAGAGCACGGTGGCGACGACCACCGAGGTGTGGCATTTCCTGCGGCTGCTGTACGTCAAGCTCGGGCTGCAGCATTGCGTGAAGGATGGTTCCGAAGTGCGCCCGCAGTCGGCCGAAAGCATTGCGGCGCAGCTGCTGCGCGACCACCGTGGCGAGCACGTCGGCCTGCTGGCGCCTCTGGTGGTGGCGCGCAAGGGCGTCTACACCGACCTCGCCAAATGGGCGAAGGCCCGCGGCCACACGCACCTGCGCGTCGATGGCGAGTTCGTGCCTGTCGAACCCTGGCCGCGCCTCGACCGCTTCAAGGAACACACGCTCGAGCTGCCGGTCGCCGACATCATCGTCAGCGCCGACCGCGAAGGCGAACTGCGTGCGGCCTTGGCGAAAGCGCTCGATCTCGGGAAGGGCGTGATGCACCTGCTGACGCCGCTGAATGGCCTGACCGAAGCGATGCGCCCCGGGTCGTCAACGCTGGGCATCGGCCGGGTCAAGGTGTTCTCGACCAGGCGCGCCTGCCCCACGTGCGGCACCAGCTACCCCGAGCTCGACCCGCGGATGTTCAGCTACAACAGCAAGCACGGCTGGTGCACCACCTGCGTCGGCACCGGGCTGGCGCTGACGCGCGAACAGCGCAAGGTCTACGACGACTCCGTCCGTGACGACGACAACAAGGGCCGCGAGCAGAGCTTTCCGTCGGAGGAAAGCGAAGCCG
>JARXKP010000169.1 GCA_030271615.1 Pseudomonadota bacterium | reverse complement strand
GCGGCCGGACAGCGTCCCGAGCAGCTGCACGAAGGCGTCGGTTGCGGTCAGGCCGGTGAGGCGATCGAACACCGTGAACGGCACGCCGCAGCGCGCTTGCAGCGCCTCGGCGGCGGGCCGCATCTGCTCGCCGATCGCCAGCGTGTGGACCGCACCGCCGATCTCCTGCAGCGCCTTCAACGGCGTGCCGCCGATCGTCGTGCCCAGCCAGTCGTCGGGGATGTGGCCGTCGAGCGAACCCGACACATCGGGCACGAACACCGGCTGCAGGCCGAAGGCTTCGATCAGCTCGCGCAGTTCCTCGATGTCGCCCGGCGTCAGGTGGCTGCCGGGCAGCACGTTGACGCAGCCTTCGCGGCGCGGCGTGTCGAGCCGCGGCACCTGCTTGACGAGCGTGGTCACCGCCTTGGCCCAGCCGTCCTGGAAGGCACCCGCGTAGTCGGGCGTCGAGACGTAGACGATCTCGGTGTCGGCGAGTTCGGGGTGCTTCTGGTGGGCCAGCGCGATGTAGCCGTCGACGTCGTCGCCCTTGGTCTCGGTGAGGCCGGTCGAGCAGATCGCGATGACCTGCGGCTTCGCACGGCTGCGGATGTTGAGGATCGCCTTCTCGATGTTGTCGTAGCCGCCCATGATCGTGGTGGCCTCGTTCATCGCGGTGGTCTGCAGCGGAATCGCCTCCTTGAAGTGGCGCACCAGCACCACCAGGCCGAACGAGGTGCAGCCCTGCGAGCCGTGCATCACCGGCATGCACGACTCCAGCCCCATGAACGCGTAGCTCGCGCCCAGCGGCTGGCTCATCTTCAGCGGGTTGACCGTGCAGGCCTTCTTGGACTCGACGACGTGGGCCATGGTGATCTGCTCCGTCGGTTCAGGCGGGTTGCGCTTCGGCGGCGAGCTGCTCGGCGCTCTGCTCGATCAGCAGCGTGTCGACAACCTCCCACGGTGCCGGCGTGCGCACCTCGGCCCACATCGGGTTGAACAGGGCCTTGTCGATCTCCGCGATCATCGTGACCATGCCTTCGTAGCCGGCGAAGGCGTGGTGCCGCTCCTGGTTGATGTCCATCCAGGGCATGCGCGCCTTCAGTGCGACGAACTGGCTGCGCCCGCCGCTGAGCATGATGTCGGCCTTGGCGTCGCGCAGCATCGCGTACATCTGCCGCGGCGTCATGTCGTCGATCATGTGGGCGCTGTCTTCTTCGGTCAGGCCCATGATCTCCTTGATCTTCGCCTTGTCTTCCTTCGTGCTCTTCTTGGTGCTGGTGCCGACCACCTCGAGTCCGGCCTCCTGCAATGCCGCCACGACCGACCAGCTCTTCACGCCGCCGGTGATCAGCAGCACCTTCTTGCCGGTGAGCCGCTCCTTGTAGGCGCGGATGCGCTCCCAGGCGCGCGCTTCCTCGACCGCGATCAGCGCTTCGGTGCGATCCTTCAACTCGGCCGGCGCGCCGCGCTCGACGAGCAGCCGCGCGATCTCGCGCAGCGTCTCGCTCATGTCGCCGATGCCGTAGAACGAGCCCTCGAAGTACGGGATGTCCCAGCGCTGCTGCATCTTGGTCGCGATGTTGATCATCGACTTCGAGCAGACCATCATGTTGGCCTTGGCGCGGTGCGCCGACGCGACCTCGGCGTAACGCCCGTCACCCGAGATGCAGCTCAGGATGCGCACGCCCAGCGCATCGAGCAGCGGCTTGACCTGCCACAGCTCGCCCGAGAGGTTGTACTCGCCGATGATGTTGATGTCGTAGGGCGTCGTGGTGGCCGGCTCGATGGTGCCGATCACGTAGTCGAGCAGCGCCTCGGCACCGAGCTTGTTGCCCAGGTTCTTCGGGCCCGCGAAACCGGGCGCGTTGACGGGGATCACCGGCTTGCCGAACTTCTCGGCGGCGCGCTTGCACACCGCTTCGATGTCGTCACCGATCAGCCCGGTGACGCAGGTCTGGTAGACGAAGATCGCCGGCGGGTCGTACTTCTCGCAGATCTCGCGGATCGACTTGAACAGGCGCTTCTCGGCGCCGTAGATCACGTCGAGTTCGTTGATGTCGGTGGTGAAACCGGTGCGGTAGATCGTCGATCCCGACGAGGCGCTGTGCCGGTTGTCCCACGAGTTGCCTTCGCAGGCGATCGGTCCGTGCACGAGGTGCGCCACGTCGACGATGGGCTGCAGCGCGATCTTCGCGCCGTCGAACGCGCAGCCTCCAGCGGCCGCACCCGGCGTCAGCTGCTTGGTGCAGCCCTTCTTGCGTTCCTTCTCGGTCTTGCCCTGGTTCTTGTCGCAGCCAGGCTCCTCGAACACTTCGGCGATCTTGGCTTTGAGCGATGCGGACATCCGGGGCCTCCTGTGCTGGGTAGCGACATCGAACGGTGACGTTCGGGTCTGCTATTGCAGCTTCGGTGCCAGACTCGCAAAGCTCTACAAATCAATCACTTGGCGTCTCGACGGTCGAATTCCTGCGCGAACGGAACGACATGCCGCTGAGGCAATTGGCAGGTTTCCGACAATTCCAGCAGATCGTCCGTGCTGCTTCGGTACCGAGGAAATCGCTGCCACGGACAGGCTGTGTGGGTCCCATGCCGCCGCACCGCGGCAACCGGATCAACGAGGCGAGCGGCTGTCAGCGCGAAGGCGCGATCGGTTCAGGACGCGACTTCGGGCCTTGCGGCGCAGATTCCAGGTCGTCATGGCAGCGGCAGACAACGCCGTGGCGCTCACCGCCGTACCGAACGAGAGCCCGAGCATCAACAGGCACAGGGCGGCGGTCACCGCATAAAGAACCGGCAATCGTTCGTAGAGCCAATCGGGAAGCCACATGTCAATCCTCTGTGCGTAGAGCGGTTGTCGCCCCGGAGAGGCTCGACTTGACGCAGCGAAACCTCGTGCGACATCTGCCTTGAGTTTCCTCGATCGCTCCGATCGTCTCAATCCCGGGAACGCGGGTGAACCGGATGTCGGCAGTCCTCTGTCTATCGACGGTCGCAGACCGCAGCGCCGGCCCGCATGAGGGCGCAGCGGTACCGCTCGAAGGCGGCATTCGACCGCCCGTCGGCACTGCAACAGCGCGTGCCAACTAGTAACGGCGGGCAACGGCAGGCCGCCCCTACGATCGCCCCGCACATTGGGCAAACCCGTCGAAAGGCGGGGACGCAAAGCCTCCGGTCTTCACGCAGCGATGCGAAAGAAAGCGGGGTTGCTTCGAACAGGGCTTGACCGTCCTGCGCGTGACGCGTCCCATCGGTTTTCCGGGTGCAGACGATCCACCCCAGAGGTCGAATCGACCTCGCTGAAACGGAAGCAACCGCCATGAAACTCAACCCTCTTGTCCTCGCAGCCTTCGCGTTCCTGAATGCCTCGGCCGTGCTTGCAGCCGATGCGCCCGTCACCACGGCCACGCCCATCCTGGGCATGGTTCGGCTGCTCAAGGCCGACGGATCGACCGTCGTCAGCCAGGCGATCGTCACACCGGGCTTGATGCAGCAGATCGGTGTCAGGGGGGTCGACGCCATCGCCTCCGCCAACGGCCGCTGCGCCTTCAACCTGAAGATCGACGAGGTTTCGCGGGTGGCGCTGACCGCCACGACGACCCGCCTCTTCAGCAACGACACGCTGGTGGCCAACGTCACGAAGCTCGACCTTGTGGCCAACACCGTGAAGTCGTTCGTGACGCAGCCCTACCTCTACGCGGGACGCAACAACGTCAAGCTCGTCTTCAATGCCGAATCGACCACGCCGACGATCGGCTGGGTGCAGGTGCTGGTCGACGGAACCTGCGGAGCCGCACCCGCGCCCGTGGCCACCCCCAAGCCGACCCCACCGGCACCGCCGTCGCCGCCCGTCAAGCCCGGGTCGGCCGACTGGAACCAGCTGTTCAACGCCTATGGCTGGAGCAACTACGCCGTCCACGGACTGCAGGGCAAGGGCTATATCCGGTACGACGAACTGGTGTCGGTCAACGCCGCCCTCACGGTCGCCGTCAAGGCCGGGACGATCGAGCGCGCCGCGTTCCTGGCGTTGATGGTTCGCTGGAACGCCATCAACACCGACGCGGACTTCAAGGCCGCCATGGCCAAGGTGGTGCCCGGCAGCGACCGCCGCATCTGATCCGGCGCGGCGGCGCCTCAGGCGTCGCCGCGAGCCACCCGCTGCTCGTAGTCCGACAGCTCGATCAGCCCTTCCTGCTCGGCGCGCTGCCTGTCGCCGGCACCGAGCACGTCCTGCACCATGCCCAGCCGCTTCCAGGAGGCGAGCGGCGTGGTCCTGCTGGGCTGCGGCACGTACTTCGATGAGTCGACACGCTTGTACTTGTGGATGTAGCGGGGGCAGTTGACCCAGATCTTGCTGACCGTGACCAGCACCAGGTACTGCGCCTCGGCGTACTCGGCCATCACCGGATGCTCGCGCAGGAACCGCGCGGTGCCCTGCACGCGCACGCGGTGCGGGCTCTCGAAATCGATGAACAGCAGGCCGACCTTGGCCTGGCCGGCGATGTTGCCCATCGAATAGAACATGCCGTTGCCGTCGAACCCGGGGAACGCGAGCGTCTGCTCGTCGATCACTTTCACCAGCCCGACCGGGCCGCCCTTGTACGACACCGTCGGGTTGCCGTCCGGATCGACGGTAGACAGGAAGAACATGTCGCGCGAACCGATGAAGTCGCGCTCGGCATCGGCAATCTTCTCGTGAACCCAGTTGTTGTCGAGCAGGTCGGCGAGCGGTGTGGTGCCGAACTCCTGCTGCAGGCGTCGGTGTTCTTCGGAGTAGAGCGAGGTCATGGCGTCTCCTGGGGGTGTGAACCGCATGCCTGCGCGAGCACGGTCGCTCGCAGCCCCAGGCCTCGGCGCCGCGACGGTATCAGCGACGCCGCGCGCACCGCATTGCGACAGACCCTGATTCAAGCCGCTGTGCGACGGCGAGTCGCTCGCACGCCGAGCAGACGCGGGCCGCCGGGCACGCGCCGACGTTCCATGCCGCCGCACGCTGCTTCGCCAGCGCATATGCTCGTCGCTCCGTCACGCCTGCCATCGCGTGACCTCAACGATTGCCGAACGAACCCCATGAGCGACGACTGCCAGATCGACATTCCGCGCTCGTTCATCGAGCTGTACCTGGCGCCGGGATCGGTCAGACCGAATCAGAGTCGAACGGTCATTGCCTCGCGCTACGAGCTGTGCGAAGACATGGCGCAGATGCTGGTGGATCACGCCCGGGCGAAGTTGTTTGAACTGGGCGTCACGGAGCACGATGTGCTCGAGCGGACACACCGGGGGTTGCTGGTGGAAGGATCGACGTTCAGCGCTGACGAGGCGAACTGGCTCGTGCGTCGGCTGGCGGAGTTGCTGGGCTGGCCTCGCCTGATCGAGCAGCATCCCGACTGAGCACGCGCCGCGGGGTCACCCGAAGATCGGAAATCCCTCGAACCGTCCGCGCAGCACCTGCTGCGCGTCGGCGCCGAGCCAGCCCTCGATGAGGCTGGCGTAGACGCGGCGAAAGTCGGTGGTGTGGATCAGGTTGTCGCCCTCGTCGAGTCGCGTGAGGCTGGGCAGCGTGCCGTAGTGGCCGCCGCGCACCGGCTGGCCGATGACGTACATGTGGTTGGCGGTGCCGTGGTCAGTGCCCAGGCTGGTGTTCTCGGGCACACGACGCCCGAACTCGGAGAACACGAGCAAGGTCACGTCCTGAGCGCGGCCGATGCGCTCCAGGTCGCGCATGAAACCGGCCACGGCGTCGGACGCATAGGTGAGCAGGCGCTGGTGAAGTTCGGCCTGCTGCACGTGGGTGTCGAAGGCGTTGCGGCGGAACGCGCTGTAGTACAGCCGCGTGGGCATGTCGGCCGCGATCAGCGCAGCGATCTTGGGCAGATCGAGCGGGATGATCCCGTAGTCCACCGGGGTCTTGTAGCGGGCACAGGCCTCGCGCACCCGCTGGGACGACTCGCGCGCGCTGACCGCCACGTTGCGCATGAAGCGCAGGCTCGGGGTGTCCTGCGCCTGGGCCGCGGGCACGGCATCGAGCAACGGGCGCTCCTCGAACAGGCCTTTGCGGGTGAATCGCTTCGGGTCGTCGAAAGACACCGGCAGGTGGTTCCGGGCGCGCACCGCGAGCGACTGGATCTCGTCGATGTTGATCACGAAATTGGGCGTGAGCTGCGGATCGATCGCATCGGCGAGGCGTCCGACCCAGCCGTATTCCTCGCCGCTGTTGGGCATCGCGGTGTGCCAGTACGCCATGGAAGTGAAGTGCGAGAACGAGGGCTGCGCATACCCGCAGCCGTGCACCACCGCCATGTGCCCGTCCTTGTAGAGCCGCTCGAAGCCGGCCATGCCGGGGTTGAAGCCGTGGTGGTCGTCGATCACGCGCAGTTGCTTGGGGCGGATGCCCAGCTTCGGCCGGTGGCGGTAGTAGGCATCGTCCCCGTAGGGCACTAGGGTGTTGAGTCCGTCGTTGCCGCCCGAGAGCTCGAGCACCACCAGGATGCGTTTGTCATCGCGAGGCGGCGCAGCCGCGCAGGCCTTCTGCAAGACACCCGGCAGACCGCCGAGGCAGCCAGCGCCGATCAGGCCGGCCCGAAGCGCGGTACGTCGGCTCAGCGACCCATCGATGGAAGAAGGCTTGTGCATGTCGGATCAGCCGAGCTGGTATTCGGGCAGGGAGAGGATCAGGTGCAGTGTCTGCCGCAGCGGATCTTCCAGGTAGGTGCGCGCGACATCGAGGTCGGCGGTGCCGAGCTCGTGCTCCAGGAACGCGGCCAGGCGCTGGTGAGTGGCCGGCGAAACCGGGGCCGCCACAAAACGACGCAGCAACGCATCGACCGCATCGCTGGCGGTGCGGCAGCCAGCGTCCAGCACCATGCGCGACAGCTCCAGACGGGCGGTGGTGCGCGGAATCGGCTTGACGCGCTCCAGCGCCATCTGCCAGCCGCGGTAGCTCGCCAGACGGGTGTTGAACTCCTCGTCGCGGTCGGCCATCTCCATCGACATCGAGCTCATGTCGACGCCATCCAGCCGAGTGGCGCTGCTCACATCCAGGCCCAGCGCCAGCTTGTCGCTGAGTTCGCGGATCTTGTAGTCGCCCGACGGGTAGCGATCGGGCGGGATGAAGTTGATGTCCGGGTAGACCAGGTCGTAGGCGAAGTTGCTGCGTGCGATCAGGAGCCCCGGCGTGATCCAGCTGCGCCCCTGCGCCCAGCCGGCCACGGTGGGCGGGTAGAACAGCTTCTGCCCGAGCGATTCGGTCACTTCGTTGAAGTCCGGCACCCCCGGCACCTGACGCAACCCGGCCTGGCGGTAGGTGGAGACCACCAGTTCCACGGGAGGTCTGACGCGGCTGGCCACCGAGGCCTCGCTGTAGAAATCGCGCGACAGGAAGAGGTTCTCCAGCAGGTCGGCGATGTCGTAGTGGCTGGCCCGGAAGCGCGCGCCCAGTTCAGTGCGCAGCGCGGGTGAAAGATCCTGACGCACGAAATACGTGTAGATCTTTCCGGCGAGAAACTCCCCCGCCGCCGGCTGCGCCAGCAGGGTGTCGATCACGTCGATGCCGTCGAGCGGGCCCTCGCGCCCGAGCAACCGCTTGATC
>JARXKP010000168.1 GCA_030271615.1 Pseudomonadota bacterium | reverse complement strand
CTGGCTTCCGGACACGGCCCCCGAGCACCGGGAGGCACTGTCGTCGATGTTCGCCAATTTGCACCCCGACGACCAGCTCGACCACGATCACCCAATCCCACTTGTCCCGGGCATCGGCATTCCGGACCACATGTTCGCGGATGCTGCGCCCCCGCCCGTTGCCGGCGGATGGGACCCGGCGCAGACGCAAGATCCGGCGTTCGCACAAGGCCCACAGCCGATCGATCCGTACACCGCACCCCCGGCGATGCAGCCCGGTCTCGGCGGCATGCCTGCTGCGCTGGTCGATCAGGCCGCCGCGCCGCCGAGCGTCTCCGCGATGTTCAACCCGGAGAACCCAAACGCGATCGGGTCGGTTCGCACGGAGAGCCACGCCGAGCAGTACTCGGGCGATCCGCTCGCGAACCCGAACGAAGCCGAGCGCGATGCCGCCGCCGCGGACCTGGCGACGCACAATCCGGTCAAGTTTGCCGAGCTCGACGAGCTGCACAGCAAGGCCGCAGCCGACCACCTCGCAACGGAGGTAGCTCGAGCTGCGGCTGATGACCGGGCTCTCATCGAGGCGCACCAGAAGAACGTCAAGGACGCGTACGACAAGGCCGCGCAGTCCGGGCAGGCGCTAATGAAGCAGGTCGACGAGGTGATGAGCAGACGGATCGACCCCGAGCGGATGCTGAGGAATCGATCCACGGGAACGAAGCTCGTCGACCTCATCGGCGCCATTGCGGGCGGCATCTCCGTCGGACAGGGCGTCACTAAGAGCAACACATACCTCGACCATCTCGATCGCCTCGTCGATCAGGATATCGACGCGCAACGGGCGGACATCCAGAACGCGCAGCAGGGAATCGGCGTCAAGCGCGGCTTGCTCGCCGAGGAATACACGCGCACGGGCGACTTGAACCAATCCACGGAGGCAACGCGCCTTGCATTGAAGGCGTCTGCGCTCAGCCAGATTCAGGCACAGCAGCAACTCTACGATCCGGCCGGGACGCGGTTCTTTGCGCTCGGACATGCCGCGGCGGACATGCAATCGCGGATCGCTGCGGGTCAACAGGCGTACGCGAGCAAGATGTTTGATCAGTCAATCAAACTCGGCGAGTTCAGGATCAAGGAAGCCGCAGAGGATCGCGCGCGGCTGGCCGACGAGGAAAAGAAGCGCCATGACATGGCGCTCGAGGCTGCGAAGGCGGCCGCGGCGAAGGGCGCAGGCAAGGCAAAGCCGCGACCGATCGTCGATCCATTCCCGGCGTGGGTTGCCGAGAAGCACATCACAACGGCAGGCGATGACGCTAAGCGCGCGTACGGAGAGTACGTCGCAAATCAGCAGCGCGCGCAGGCTGTGTGGGACACGACAGCCAGATCAGCGGGCGGATCAGGCACCGCTCAATCTGTCAACGCAACGACGCAACGCACAGCCGGAGCCACGCCGCGCATCGCGCCCCCAGTCGAGTCATCCGCCGCGGCCGACGCGACGCCCGAGCCAAAGAAGTACAGCGACGAGGATTCGTGGTTCGAGAAGAACGGACCTGCCGTCTCGGATATCGAGAAGAAGCGGTACTGGTTCGTTGACGGCAACTACGGCAACAACGTTCCGCCCGTTCAGCTCGCCGCGGCAGTTGACGGCGAGAAGTTCATTGACAAGCAGCGCGTGCGCCGCGAGATGGCCGAGAAAGCCGACCAGCTGCTCCTTCTGACGGCCCGTCTTCAGAAGAAGGGGCTGTGGTCCAAGGTCCAGAACAAGGTCAACTGGGCGCAGGACGATGACGCCATGGAGGCTCGCTCGCTCGCCGAGGATCTTACCGGCCTTGCGATTCAGGCGAAGGGCATGGGCGTTCCAAGCGGAAACGATGTCGAACGCATCAAAACGATGATGGGCGGCGATCCTGGCGGCTGGCGCGATCCGACCCCCGCATTGCAGCGCGCTCGCGAGTCGATGCAGATCGAACAGAATGCAGACTGGAGGACCGCAGCCCCGCGCGCGGCAGAGGACGCCAAGTACAACAAGTATCGAGTTCTGCCGACGGCTGACGCTGGTTGGATCAAGAAGGTCGAAGGCCGCGGCCAGGTCAAGACGCTTGGCGCTGAGTACGCCAACACTGATCCCAAGCAGCTCAAGCCGGTCACAACTGCCGGTGACGCACCCGACGAGAAGACGACAAAGGCGACCGGCGAGTACAAGGCGAACGTTGGCGCTGGCTACCGCTGGATGGCAGACAGCGGATACGGCGCCAGCGGGGATGAGGATCTCGGCGCGGCACAGCTCGGCACGGGCTCGAAGTCCAGCGCTGCCCCACTCCCTGCAGAACTTGACGGGTCGGCCGACTACAAGGGGCTTCCCGCGGGAGCAGACGCCTACAAGCAGTTTCGCTCGCAGTTCGTAAACTCGTTCCAGAACCTCAAGAAGTACGAGCAAACGAAGGACCCGGCGTACTGGAAAGCGTACCAGACCAACGTCAAGACGATGATCGACCCGCTCGGCGAGGTCGTCAGCACGAACGGCCGACTTGACGATCTGATCCCGCGGTCCAAGCGAATGTCGTGGACGAGCGATCCGGATCTGGTCGCGCACGTTGCGGGCGTTGTCCTCCGCTCGGGGGGCAAGTAGTGCCCCAGCTGAAAAGCACAACGGGCGGTCGCGATGTCTTCGTCGCCGACGACGATCCGTCGTGGCAGAAGATGGTCGACTCGGGCGGATTCAAGGTCGCCGACGGCTCGACGGCATCGATCGTTGATCCGTACGGGCATCAGACCGTTGTCGGTACCGATGTTGTCCGCGCCGACCAGGCCAAGGGAATCGACGACAAGATCGAAAGCCAGGCCGAGGTTACCAAGCGCGCGCGCGACAAGCGGCTCGAGGACAAGACCTCGACGGCTGGCGCGTTCGGTCGCAGCCTTGCCGGCGCCGCCACCTTCGGATTGACCGACCATCTCGCCGATGACGAGACGCTCGAGGCCGATCAACTCCATCACGGCACGGCCAGCACACTCGGCACGGTCGCCGGCATCGGCGGAACGCTGCTGCTCGGCAACGACTTTGGGTTAGCCAAGCTACTCGGCGAGGGCGAAGCGGCCAGCCGGATTGGCGTCGAGGCTGCCGAGCTCGCCACGACCGGAGACGCACTTGCCGCTGAGCATGCCGCCTCGGGTCTGTCATCGAGCACGTTGCTCGGCGGCGGGGGGAAGGGCAGCACCGCGGATCGCGCGCTTGGTCGCGCCGGCAAGGCGCTGGACGAGTCGGCGGCGACCCGCTCGGCCATCGAGAACGTTCCGCAGGACCTCGCCGGGCTTGACGCCAAGGGGCTACGGCAGGCTGCCATCGAGGAGCGTGCATCACTCAAGGCGCAGGCGGTGACAGAGGAGACAAGCCTCGAGGAGTTGCGCAAGCCGCAGCGCGAGGAGCTCGCCAACCAGATCCAAGACATGCACCGCGAGCTCGAGGCTGAGCGGCCGGTCTTCCGTGCCGTCCAGGGAGACGATGTGGAGGCAGTTGCCGGCGTCAAGGGTATCCAGGTCCAGCTAGCAAAGTCCTACGGCTCGATCCTGTCTGCTTTCGACAGCCCGATGACCGTCGCGCGCAATCCGAGTTCGATGATCCGCCCGCTCGAGATGCGACAGGCGGCGCTGGAATCGCTACAGGCCAAGGCGCCCGAACTTCGTCAAGTCCTCGGCAACGATGCGCGCGCGGCTGCACTCGACCACGTGGACGACGCACTCGAGCAGACCCGAGCGCAGATCGCCAAGATCCACAGCCTCGACAGCCGTGTCACGCCGGTCTCTGGATCGCGCCTCACCGACCTGCAGTCGGGCATGTCGCCGCGTCTCGCCGCGATCGAGGCGGCGCAAGAAGCCCTCATGAACGCGCCCAAAGCAGGCTTGCTCCAACGCGGCGCACAAGCTGGAGCGTTCGCAGGCGTCACCGCGCTGGCGCACGCCATTCCGGGCGTCGGAATCATGGCGCCGTTTGCGGGCAAGTACGCCAGCGAGGCGATCGGCAAGGCGTTTGAACACCTCGGCGCCGCAAAGGCCGCGGCGTCTGCTCGCATGACTGCCGCTCGCGATGCCTTCCTAAGCGTGACTAGCAAGGTCACCCCAGCTGGCGTTGCCGTTGCCGCGACCCGCGTGCTCTCTCAAGTCCGATTCGGCCCGAGCGCAGAGCCCACCGGCAAGCAGGATCTAGCGTCGCTCTACAAGGCCCGCTCCGCCGAGCTGCGCAATCAGACGATGTACGACCCCAACGGCCAGGTGGTGATCCGCCCCGATGCGCGGCAGGCCATCGCGCAGAAGCTCGCGCCGATCGCGCAGGTCAATCCGATCCTCGCCGACAAGCTCGAGACGCTCGCGGTTCGCAAAGCAGAGTTCATTTCCTCGATGATGCCGCGCCAGCCCGATGCGGGCGGCCTGCAGATCGGCCCGGACAATTGGAAGCCATCTGACCTCGCGATGCGCTCGTGGGCTCGCACGGTCCGGGCCTCCGAGGATCCGGGCAGCGTCGAAGAGGACCTCGCGCGCGGAGTCGTGACGCCCGAGGCAGCGATGGCCTACCGCACGGTCTATCCGGAGCGATTCCTCGCGATGCAGCATGCGATCTACACGGCCGCGCCGACGCTCGCAAAGACGCTGCCTCTACGACGCAAGGTCGCGTTGTCGATCTTCACGGGCGTTCCGCTCACGCCCGCTCTGCAGCCGAACGTGCTGCAGGTCCTCCAAGGCAACTTTACGACCGAGGCCAACACCCAGGGCGGCACGGTTGCACCTTCGCCGCAGCCGTCATTCGGCGCGCTGGGCTCTCTCAAGTCTCTCGACAAACCGACGCCAGCCCAGCAGGGGGATCAATGACCGCAATGTACACCGTGAAGTCCGACAACCTCGACGCGTTGCTATCCACCACGGGCGTTGCTGCCGTGGCTGCACCGACCGACACCGACGGTAAAACGCTGGTCGCCGGCACCTACTACGTGCCGCTGGCGAGCTCGGAAAGCCCGACCATCTCGGAATGCTTTCTCGCTGCCGTGCAGTTCAAGTGGTCGCTCGCACTCGCAGCGACCATCACCCTCGAGTCGACCAACTTTCCCGCGTTCATCGGCTCGACGAACAACGGGCGTGCGGATGTGAGCGACGTCGACGCCGCGGCAGGCAACTGGATACAGGAGAACCCGGCCAGCCCGGTGCAGTTCAACCAGGCCGGCACGGGTAACACCGTCACCGCATCGACGTTCGTCGCAGGCGGGACCGCGGCAGGCGCGGTGATTCTCTACATCCCCAACGCTGCAGCTCGCCGCTACCGCCTCAAGGTCGTTGTGACTGTCGGCGGAACCCTCCGGGTTGGCAGTTGCGGGAAGGACTGAGCCGCTCGTGTCGCACATGACCTCGCTCGGTGCGTCGTGCGTAGCCTCGGGCTGCGGCACGCGGCGGCTTGTCCGCTACACCGCGACCGGGATCGAGGGCACGGACTTCTTCGTGCCGATCGGCGCGACGCTCGCCGCTACAACCTTTTCGGTCGGGCTGTTCGGCACCGAGGGCTGTGTCAATGAGCCGATCTGCGACTTCCCTGTGCTGCCCTCGACCAACCGCACCACTACGACCTTTCGCGTAGTGACAGCGGCAGTGATGGCCGTCGGCGACATCCTCGTCTTTGAAATTGTGGAGTAACCATGCGCAAGACTGTTCGCCTCGTCATCACCGCCGCTGTTGCCTGCCTCTTTGTGGGTGCCATCGCGCATGGCGGACCGTCAGCGCTTGGCGTTGGAATCGGCATCACGTGGAGCCCCGACTTCATGGGCAACGGATCCGCGGGCGCCATGCTCGAGCTGTCCAACAACGTCACGATGCCGGGCGTTGCGTCGATCGCCGGCAACGGCTCCGCAGTTTCCCCCGCGGCGTCGCTGATTCTTACCCCCAATGCGCTCGCAGTCAGCCTGCAGGGCAATGCGCGCACCGCAGCGGGCGACACCACGCAGATGCGATGGGCGTCCTCGACCGGAGCAATCAAATGGTCGATGGGCAACGACAGCCTAACGAACCACACACACGATTTCTGGCTCTACGACAACACCAACAGTCAATACACGCTCTGGGCGGTTCCGGGCGGGACATCCCTGCTCGACTTCGGCATTTCTCACGGCGGATTGCAGTACGTGAACGCGTCGCATGCGTTGACGCTCCTAACGAACAACGTCGTGCGCCTCACGCTGACCGACACCTTGCTGACGGCGGCCACCGCATCGCAGTTCAACGCTGTTGCCACCTTCGAGAGTGGAACGTGTGTGATCGCAGCAGCCGGCATCACGTGCGGTGGCGTCCTGATGACCCCGGCCGCGGATATCACCGCGGTCAACGCCGCATCGCCACTCAGCGGCGGCGGCTTGTCGGGCTCGGTCTCGCTCGGACTGACCAACTGTGCCGCGAATCAAACGTGGACAATGAACGCGGGCGGGACCGCATGGGTGTGCGTCACGCCAGCCGGCGCAGGCATCACCAATTCCGCGAGCGCTAACTACTACGCACTGAGCAACGGCACCAACCTCGTCAACGGCAATACCAAGGACGACGGCACCAACTGGACGATCAACACCGTCGCTGGCGGCGCGATCGCAAAGGTCACGGTGGTCGAGGCGAGCGGCAACACGAGCATCGCCGGCACGCTCGACGCGATCGGCGCGATCACGGAGAACGCTGTGCGCGTCGTGTCGGTCGCAGGCACCGGGCTATCCAAGGCTGCCGCAACGCTGACCCTCAACATGGCAGGTGCGACCTGCGGCGCGGGTCAGTACATGACGGCGCTCGGAGCCACAGGAACCGGAACCTGCTCGGGCACCGCCATCAGCGGCACCTTGAATACTGTCGCGAAGTTCACCGCCGCGAACACGATCGGCAATTCCTCGATCACGGACACAGGTACGGCGGTCACGATTGGTATTGGCGGTGACACGCTCACCCTCAACGGCAGTGCAACGTTTAACGCCGCGGTTCAAATCAGCGGCGCGCACGTCAATTACAAGGGCCGTACGAACACGCTCTCCTGCGGCGTTGGCGCGACGCAGATCGCCGGATCTGGCGACGAGAGAGGCGGCGTCGCCTTCTCGACGGGATCCACGACCTGCAATATCACTTTCGTCAACGGGTACAGCACCAACCCGCCGTTCTGCGTCGCGAACCTAAACGCGGCTGGTGATGTCTGGGTGTCGGCTGTCACCACGTCGTCCGTCACGTTCACGATGTCTGCCTCCAAGTCGACGGGCGACAAGCTTTACTACCACTGTGATGGTGGCATCTGATGCGCGGCCTGCTTCTGCTGGCGCTCGTCGGTTGCCAGCTCGGCGACAACTCGATCCCCGCAGATGCGGCGCCGGACGACTCCGTTCAGAGCGGCTACGATCCGCAGGTATCCAGGTGCTGCGATTGGTTCTACGCGCCCTGGATGGAGTCTCCGCAGTCGTGTCTCGATGAGCATTCGGACGTCGGCGAGTGCCGCTGGTTGAATTGCCTAGGCGGACTGATCACGTACCACACGACGGGATGCAGATGACCGACGCACAGTTGGGGCTGATCATCTCGGCCATTGCGGCATTCGGTACGCTGCTCGCCGGCACGTTGC
>JARXKP010000167.1:2584-7611 GCA_030271615.1 Pseudomonadota bacterium | reverse complement strand
CTCGCGCATCAGCGCGCGCTCCTTGGCGCGCGACACCTTCATGCGCAGCGGCTTGACCTTGACCTTGGTTTCGCCATCGTCCGACGCTTCGGAAGATTCGACGACTTCGGCCTCCGGCTCTCCCTCGAGATCGGCTTCCAGATCGGAGAAATCCTCGTCTCCCAATTCGGACTTCTTCGCCTTCGGGTCACTCTTCGCCGGTTTGCGGCCGCGCTTGGCCTTCTCGTCGACTGCGGCCGTCTTGGCCTTGCCCGCGGTCTTGCCGACAGCTGCCGTCTTGATCGACGTTGAAGAGACACGCGGCTTCGCAACGTCCTCGTTCGTGCCGCCGGATTTCGCCGCTGCAACTTTCACGGGGGTGGCGGGCTTGGCAGCCGCTGCCGGCGCGCTTTTCTTCGCAGTCATGCAATTCCTCAAATGGTCGGCGATTCAGCGCCAGATTTTCAACAGATGGTGCCGCAGGTGTCGTCTCGCAAGCTCACTACCTGCTGCGTGTCGAAGCTGCGATCCTCGGTGGCCCGCTGTGTCAACAGACGAGGAGGTCGACGAGAGGGACTGAAGTAGACGCGGCTGATGATCCTTGTGGCCGGCAGACGACCCGTTTGACGAGCCTTGGCCAGAGAGCGGAACAGGCCTGCAGATGCTGCTGTCACTCTCAACACATCAGCGCAGCCGAGGATTATACCGTTTGTCCAGCGCGGGCGGGGCTCAGAAGCCTCTAGTAGGGCCGCATAGGAGCGTCACACCGGCAATGGCGTGGCGGTGGTCAGTGCGGCCTTCAGGCGAGCTCGGCTCAGCATCAGTTCGGCGCTGCGCGCCTGGATATCCGGCGACATCAGCCCGGACTCGAACAGCAGTTCAAGCTCGGCATCGACGTCTCGAAGCCGAAGGTGGTCAAGAAGCAAGTCCATCTGTCGTCGCAGATCGGTGTCGGCTTCCGGCGCGTGGAACAGGGCTATTCGTTCGAGCGTCGCCTTGGCCTGCTCGTCAGCCTGAACCGCCTGTCCGAGTTCGCTCAACAGCGCGGCCGGGCTCAGCGGGCCTTGCTCATGCAGGCACCGTTCGAAGCAGCCGAAGAGCGTGGCGTAGGGGGCTACCCGGTCGGCCAGCAAGTCATGGCAGTGGCCGTCGAGCTCCCACCACATCTCGGCGCGCTGCAGCAGCAACCACAGGGCGCGGTCGAGCTGGTTGGCCGCTCCCTGGCGTGCGGTCCGGATCAAACGGGGTTTCGGAGCGGCAGCTTCTCTGGTGGGTGGGCGGCTCTTGGCGATCGATGTCTGCCACAGGCCGGCCAATTCGCCTGCATCGAGCTTCGAGACGCCGGCCAGTTCTCCGAGGAGCTGGCGTTTCAAGGCACCTTCGGGCAATGCCGCCCACAGAGGACGCGCCAGGGCGAGAAAGCGTGCTCGTCCTTCTGCGGTGGACAGATCGCATCCTTCCTGCGCCGCCGCGATGATCTGGAGCGACAGTGGCACGGCCTGCTCGATGCAAGTGCCGAAGCCTTCGGTACCGTGCTCTCGTACATAGGAATCCGGATCGTGCTCCGACGGAAGAAACAGGAAACGCACGCTGCGCAAGTCCGAGGCGTGAGGCAATGCCGCTTCGAGTGCGCGACCGGCCGCGCGTCGTCCGGCAGCATCTCCATCGAAACTGAACACAACCGAGTCGGTGAAGCGAAACAGCTTTTGCACGTGCTCGGCCGTGCAAGCTGTACCCAGCGTCGCAACCGCGTTCGGAAATCCCAGCTGCGCGAGTGCCACCACGTCCATGTAGCCTTCGACGACGAGGACGAATCCGTGTTGCCGAATGGCGGTGCGTGCTTCGTAAAGACCGTAAAGCTCTCGGCCCTTGCTGAACACGGGTGTTTCGGGTGAGTTCAGGTATTTGGGTTCGCCCCGGTCCAGCACGCGCCCGCCGAAACCGATCACGTCGCCTTGCACAGAGCGAATCGGGAACATGATTCGGTCTCTGAAGCGGTCGTATCGCTTCGAGTCAGCGCCCGGGTCGGCCTCGGCATCTTGTGCGATGACGAGACCGCTTTCTTCGAGTAGGGGATCGTCGTAGCGTGGAAACGCGCTGGCCAGTGCGCGCCAGCCCTCGGGGGCATATCCCATCGCGAAACGTGCGGCCACTTCACCGCTCAGCCCGCGCTGCTTCAGGTAGTCGACTGCGCGCGGGTTGATCTTCAACTGCTTGCGGTAGTGGTCGGCGGCTTTAGCCAGCACGTCCGTCAACGTGCTTTGCCGCTCCTTCGTCTTGAGCGCCAGTTCTCGCTCTTGCGGGGAGCGGTCGTCTTCAGGGACCGACAAGCCCACCTGCTGCGCCAGGTCGTGAACGGCATCGATGAAACCCATGCCGGAGTGTTCCATCAAGAACCCGATTGCGTTGCCATGCACGCCGCAGCCAAAACAGTGATAAGTCTGGCGGCTGGGACTGACAGCGAAGCTGGGGGACTTTTCGCCGTGAAACGGGCACAAACCCATGTGGTTTGCACCGGCCTTCTTCAGTTTCACGTACCGACCGATGACCTCGGCGATATCGACGCGGCTGAGCAGATCCTGAATGAACGCGGGGGCAATCACGCCCCCAGTTTAGCGGTCGACGTCAGGCGAAGATGACTCTGGCTTCCCAGAGTCTGGCGCCGTGCGACCCTGCAAGGACCGTATGGCCCGGCAGAAGCCCGACATTCATTCGCCGAACAGACCTAAATGGTGAATTCGCTCAACTGACGACCGGCCGACAGGGCGGCTTTCAGCCACTTGGGCTGCAATCCCCGACCGCTCCAGGTTTCGCCCGTTTCCTTGTTTCGGTATTTCGCTGCGACTTTGCCACCTTTCGTGGCACTCGATTGTCGAGTTGTCGCTTTTACGGATATGTCCGAAACAGTCAGGCCATATTCCTGCATCAACGCCTTGACCTTGTCGATCGCATCCGCGTGCTCTTCTTTGCGGGTCGACTCGATTTCTCTGTCCAGAGCCGCTTTGCGATCTAGCAATTCTTTCAGTGTCGACATGGGTGTTTCCTCGAGGGTAGATAAATGAGCGTTCGAATAACGGCAAACATCTGCAGTATACAAAAACCGACTGTACGCTTAATCCACACACCTCAGAAGATTGCTAATTAATTCATAAAACAACGGCACGCATCAAATCTCGAGATGTCGATCAAGGCGGGTAAAAAATCAATCACGCGGATGGCGGTACGTAACCAGCCGGTTGCTCAGCGCCAGTTCCGAAAAAGAAACTCTCCATTTGACGCGCTAAATATTGTCGAGCTCGAAGGTCCGCCAGATTCAAACGGTTTTCGTTCACGAGCATGGTTTGATGTTTCATCCACAACTGCCACGCCTCCTTGCTCACTTCGTTGTAAATGCGCTTCCCGAGGTCCCCGGGGTACGGCGCGTAATCCAGACCTTCGCCGACCTTTTTCAGGTGGATGCAATTGACCGTGCGTGGCATGTCGTAACTCCGAAAGATGTGAGGGTATGAATCTAGGACTCGCCGAAGGCGGCCGGAACCGGCTTCAAGCGAGCGTCTTGACGAGGACCTGCGATCGGCGATCCCAGTTGTATTTCCGCTGGCGCGCTTCGGGCAACCAGTCCGGACCGACTTGCTTGAAACCGCGCTTGATGAACCAGTGCATCGTTCGCGTGGTCAGCACGAAGATGCTTTTCAAACCAATCGCTCTGGCACGCTGTTCGATGCGCTTGAGAATGCGCTCGCCGTCGCCTTGCCCTTGCACGTCGGGCGACACGGTCAGAGCCGCCATCTCGCCTGTTTGTTTCTCGGGATAAGGGTATAGCGCCGCGCATCCGAATATCACGCCGTCGTGTTCGATCACGGTGTAGAAATCGATATCGCGTTCGATTTCTGTTCGATCCCGTTTCACCAGCGTGCCATCGTTTTCGAAAGGCTCGATCAACTGCAGAACGCCGCCGATATCGTCAGCCGTCGCTTCGCGCAAGCTTTCAAGCTTTTCATCAACGATCATCGTGCCCACGCCATCGTGAGTGAATGATTCGATCAGCACCGACCCATCGACGGAAAAAGGCACGATATGTACGCGGTCGACCCCGCTCTTGCTGGCCTTGACGGCATGCTGCAAATAAAAAGCAGTGTCAGTGGGTTGTTGCGGATTCGGCAACGAGGCCAGGAGTTTCTCCGCGTCTGCCAGTGTGAGCTCCTGATCGATGGCGCTGTCGGGATCGGTGATATCGAGCGGTATGCCTCTGACTTCGGTGAGATAAATCAGTTTGTCCGCTTGCAATGAAATCGCGGTGCTGGCAGCGACATCTTCCATGCTGAGATTGAAGGCCTCGCCGGTCGGGGAAAAACCGAACGGAGACAGCATGACGAGCGCGCCGAAATCGACAGCGCGACGGATGCCTACCGCATCGATCTTGCGAACCAGGCCGGTGTGAATGAAGTCCACTCCATCGATGACGCCCACCGGTTTGGCGGTGATGAAATTGCCGGACACGACCCGAATCTGACTGCCCGCCATCGGCGTGTTGGGCAGTCCTTGCGAGAACGCGGCTTCGATCTCGTATCTCAACTGCCCCGCCGCTTCCTGCGCGCAATCCAGGGCGACGGCATCGGTGACCCGCATCCCGTGGCTGTAACGTGAGGCGTGACCCTTGGCCTTGAGTTGCTCTTCGACCTGTGGCCGAAAGCCATGCACCAGCACAACCTTGATGCCCATCGCGTGGATGAGTGCCAAGTCCTGCGCGAACGTGTTGAGCTTGCCCGCCGCGATCAGCTCGCCAGCGATGGCGACGACGAAAGTCTTGCTGCGATGGGCGTGGATGTACGGTGCTACCGAACGGAACCACGGAACGAACGTGTGCGGGAAAACCAGGCTCATCGCGACGCTTTGAAATAATGTTTGATTTTGCATGAAGGCCCGATGACGTCCTCCCCTCGAGCCCGGTCAACCCTCCGAGCGAATCCGATCCCGGCGAACGCCATTCCGCCCATCACCTTTGCGGACTCGCTGCCCGTATCGGCCCGCCGCGATGAAATCGCGAC
>JARXKP010000167.1:0-2484 GCA_030271615.1 Pseudomonadota bacterium | reverse complement strand
CCGGCGCCGGTGATCCAGGTGTCGGGCCGCCTGTTCCCGGTCGAGCAGCGCTGGCGGCCGTTCGAGGACAGTCGCGAGTACGGCCTGAACCACGCCATCGCCGATGCGGTCGACGAGTTGTGGGCGACCGGTGGAGCGGGTTCGGGCGGCGACGTGCTGGTGTTCCTTCCCGGCGAACGAGAGATCCGCGATGCGGCCGATCACCTGCGCAAGCACCATCCGCCCGGTGTGGAGGTCGTGCCGCTGTTTGCGCGGCTCAGCCAGGCTGAGCAGGACCGCATCTTCGAGCCGCACAGCGCGCGTCGCATCGTGCTGGCCACCAACGTGGCGGAGACGTCGCTGACAGTTCCTGGCGTGCAGTACGTGATCGACGCCGGAACGGCGCGGGTCAAGCGCTACAGCTATCGAAACAAGGTCGAGCAACTGCTGATCGAACCGACCAGCCAGGCGGCGGCGAACCAGCGCGCTGGTCGCTGCGGACGTGTCAGCAGCGGCATCTGCATCCGGCTGTACGACGAGAAGGATTTTTCAGGTCGGCCGAAATTCACCGACCCGGAAATCATGCGTTCGTCGCTGGCCGGCGTGATCCTGCGGATGAAATCGCTGGGCCTCGGGCTGGTGGAGGACTTTCCGTTCCTCGAGCCGCCGCCGCGTCGGGCCGTGGCCGACGGCTACCAGTTGCTGACCGAGCTTGGCGCGGTGGACGAGCAGAACGAACTGACGCCGATGGGGCAGGAACTCGCGCGCCTGCCGCTCGACCCGCGCGTCGGCCGGATGATCCTCGAAGCGCGCAGCCGCCAAGCGCTCACCGAAGTGCTGATCGTCGCCAGCGCGATGAGCGTGCAGGACGTGCGCGACCGCCCACTCGAAGCGCAGCAGGCGGCCGATGAGGCGCACAAGAAATTCGACGATGAGCGCTCGGAATTCCTGGGCGACCTGAAGCTGTGGAAGTGGCTCGAGGCATCGCGGGGCGCGGCACTGACCCCAGAGCAACGTGAACACAAGCTGAGCGTACGCAAACAGGAACAGTTGCTGCGCGAGAACTTCATCTCGCCGCGTCGCGTGCGCGAGTGGCGCGACATCCATTCGCAGCTTCTCACCGTGGTCGCCGAGCACGGCTGGCGGCTCAACACGTCGCCTGCAACGTACGAGCAACTGCACCTGTCCTTGCTGGCCGGTTTGCTCGGCAACATCGGCGTGAAAAGCGACGAAGACGAGTGGTACCTCGGCGCACGCGGCATCCGCTTCTACCGACATCCCGGTGTCAACCTGTCGAAGAAGCCGGGCCGCTGGATCGTGGCCGCCGAGCTGGTCGAGACGACCCGCCTGTACGGACGCGGCATCGCTGCGATCGAGCCTCAGTGGCTGCCGCAGATAGCCGGCCACGTCATCAAGACGCAGCTGCTCGAACCGCACTGGGAGAAGAAGGCCGCCGAGGTCATCGCGCTCGAGCGGGCGACGCTTTACGGCATCGTCGTCTACAACAACCGCCGGGTGAATTTCGGCTTGGTGAATCCGGCTGAAGCGCGGCAGATCTTCATCCGCGAGGCCCTGGTGGCTGGCGATTGGGAAACCCGGCTGCCGTTCGTCTCGGCGAACCGCAAGCTGATCGCTCAGGTCGAGGATCTCGAACACAAGTCCCGCCGGCAGGACGTGCTGGTCGACGATGAACTGATTCACGCCTTCTACGATCAGCAGTTGCCCGCCGAGGTGTGCAGTGGCGCAACGCTCGAACGCTGGTACCGCGACGAGATCCGGCGCCAGCCGAAGCTGCTGCTGTTGACGCGCGACGAGTTGATGCGCCACGAGGCGGCCGGCATCACCACTGCCGCCTTTCCGAAGACGCTGCGGATGGGCGGTGTCGATTGCCCCGCGATCTACCTGCACGAGCCCGGCGATCAGAAAGACGGTGTGACCGTGACGGTGCCGATCTACGCACTGAACCAGGTCAATGACGAACGCTGCGAATGGTTGGTTCCCGGCATGCTGAAGGACAAGGTGCTGGCATTGGTCAAGAGCTTGCACCAGCGTCCCCGCTCGCGCCTGGTCCCCTTGCCGGATTACGCCGCGGCCTTCATCGCTGCGGTGGATGTGGCGCATGGTTTTGGCAGCGGCAGCCTGGTCGACGCTCTGCTGAGGCATGTGCGCGACAAGACGCAAGTGGATGTGAAGCGCGCGGATTTCAAACCCGAGCAGGTGCCACTGCATCTGTACATGAACTTCAGGATCGTCGACGAGACAGGTCGCCAGTTGGGCATGGGCCGAAATCTGTCGATGCTGAAGGCTGAACTGGGCAGCCAGGCCCGTTCCGCCTTCCAGTCCCTGGCGCAATTGAAGGCGCCAGCAGCCGAGGTCGCACCGACCGGAGCGAGCTCATCAAACGCCGCGGAGCATGGAGCTGCGCCGCCTCATCGCGCGGTGCGCGATGATGCGGCGCCCAAAGCCATGAAATCCGCATCGCCCGCCGTCGCGGCGGAGCTCTAC
>JARXKP010000166.1 GCA_030271615.1 Pseudomonadota bacterium | reverse complement strand
ACCCACGACCCCTTGGTTCGTAGCCAAGTACTCTATCCAACTGAGCTACAGCCGCAACGCCCACGAGTATAGCACTTGCGGGCCAGATTTCACTTCAGCGTGGCCGCGCTGCGGTAGCTGGCGGCGGCTCGTTCCGGCTGCCCTTCGTTCTCGGCCAGTCGTGCCAGGGTGAGCCACGCCATCCGCTTCGCCGCCACGGGAAGATCCGAGTCTGCGGCAGCGATTTCAAGCAACTGGCGGGCCTTGCCCCAGAGCTGCCGTTCAGCTAATGCCGTGCCCACCGCATGCGCCACGGCGGCATCGCGTGGAAACGCCTGGCGCGCCGATTCGAGCCTCGGCAGCCAGTCGACACCGATGCCGGCCACCGCGCACACGAGTGCGTGGGACAGTGCCGCGCGTTCATCGTCGGTGGCCTCTTCGATGCGGTCCCAGCCGGGGCGCAACCAGCTCCGGCCGTCGTCTGCCGATCCCAGTTGGGCTGCGCGCACTGCCGCCCGCGAAGCCACGAACGCGTCGCGCCGGTCAGCCGCGTCCAGAGACATCCAGGTGCGCTTGAGCTGGTCGATGTCATGGGCCGTGTCCAGGCATTCAAACGCCAGCGAGCGCAGCAGGCCCTGGCCTGCGGCTTTGGAAAGACCCTGGTGCTTGACGAGCAGTCGTGCGGTCTTCAAGGCCTCTTGCGGTTGCAAGCCCAAGCGTGTCGCCTGCAGCTTCAGTCGCAGCGCCTGCGTGCGCCGGGCCACCCCGGGCGGCAGCTCGGTGAGCAGGCCCAGGCTGCGAGGCGCGTCGCGGTCGTCGATGGCCCACTCGGCGGCCAGCAGCCGTGCGCCTTCTTCGGCAGAGCGTGCTGCCGCATTGCCCTGGGCAATCTGGAAGGCCCGCGCCAGATGCTCGTCGCGCTGAGCGCGATCCTGCAGGCGGTGGGCGCTGCCGGCGGCCAGCAGCCGACCGAGCACGCTGAACTCGGTGTCATGCTTCAGCTCGGGCGTGTCGTCCTGGATGGCGAGGGCGTGTTGTGCAGCGGCTTTCGCGCGGCTGTAGCGGCCACCGAAGTACTGTGCCAGCGCCTCGCGCAACGCTGCCTGGGCCGTGCGTTCGCGACGCGCGACGCGCCACAGCCGGGCGCGTTCGGGCAGGCCGATCAGGCTGTTCGCGGCATGGATCAGCGATACCAGCGCGAAGCAGCTGCCGACCAGCAGCAGCAGGAACAGGTTCAGCGACACATCGAAGCGCCAGGTGCCGGCGTAGACGCTGACCAGGCCGTCGTTGGCGCCCAGCGTCGACGCGGCCACCACCGCGGCGCCGAACAGCAGCACGAACCAGATGACGGAGCGCATGGCGGTGCCTCAGCGACCGGCCGCAGCGGCCGCCAGCGCAACCAGTGTGTCGTCGGGTTTGGGCACGGTGACCTGACGGGCCTGTGTCGCCACCTGCCGCACGAGTTCGCTGGCCAGCGTCGTGCGGCGCGAGCTGCGATCGAAGTAACGGTCGAGCGCCTGCTGCACCACCTGCAGGTCGCTCTGCGCGGTGTCGAACTGACGGCTCATCAGCGCCAGACGGGCGTTGAGCAGACGCAATTTCACGTTCTCGCGGACAAAGAACGCGTGGTCGGGCGCCAGCAGCATCGCCTCGGGGTGGTCGATGCGTGTCACGCGGATCAGCGATTTCGCTTCGCCCCACACGCGTTCCGACACCGCGGTCCAGCTGCCGTCCCAGGTCTGCCACCACGCGGGCTGCGGCGCAGACGCCGCGCGACTTGCCGAACTCGCTGCAGCGGGCGAGGGCGCCGGAATGGCCGCCGCGCCGGGCTTGCCCTTGAGGGCGCCCGAGTGCGGCTCGGCGTTCGACAGCAGGGGCAGTTCATCGATCAGGCGCACCGCTTCGTCGAGCTTGATGCTGAGCGTCGGGATGTCGGTGACGCCAACCGCCTTGACGCGGTCCAGGTCGCGCGCAATGGCGCGCCGCACGCCTTCGAGCCGCGGCTGGTTGTAGCGGTTCAGCCGGTCGTCGGCCTGCTTGAGCATGGCGACCAGCGGTTCGGCGCTGCCGGTGATGGCGGTCTGCTGCATGGCCACGCGGATGCCGGTGTCGACGTCGACCAGCAGGTTCTCGTCGCGTGAGCGCGACAGCGACTGCATCAGGTCTTCGAGCTGACTGCGCTGTACGGCGACCTCGGCGACCCGAGCTTCGAGCAGCGCGACCTTGGCCGATGCGGCCAGCACACTGTCCTGCGACTGCTTGGCCAGCACACGCGCTTCGCCGGACTGCAACTGGCTGTCCTCCAGTCGACGCACCAGCTCCTGCTCGATCGACTTGACGCGCTGCTGCGTCTTCCAGGCGATCACCAGGCTGACGCCGGCCAGCACGGCCAGTACCGCAGCAATGGCAAACCACCAGCGGGCATCGCCGTACGAGGATGTCGTGCGGTTCGATGGAGGGGCGGGAGGTGACCGATCGGCCACGGGCGACGGCAGTGCCGGCTCCGCTGTAACTGCTGCGGTGGGGTTGTCGTTCACGGTGTCGCGGATTGTATGCAGTTGACCACGTCGGCCAGCGTGGGCCTGGACAGCCAGACCGGCCCGAATCCCGCCTGTTCGGCCCGACGTGCGATCTTCGGGTGGGTGGCCAGTGCACGGGCCCCCGCAGGCAGCGGAGTCGACGCTTGCGAACCCTGCGTGTGCCGCGGTTGTTTCGTCAAATGGTCCATCAGGTGATCGATCGATTCGGAACTGCTGAAAAACCACAAGTGTTCATCGGGCTGCAAGAGCGCGGCGTCGAGCACCGACTGCGTTTCGGCGGTCCATGTCGGTGCGGTGCGACGGTATGCCGAAACGAAACTCACCAGCGCACCGTGCGCACGCAAGGTGTCAGCCAGCCAATCTCGACCGCCGTCGCCGCGGACCACCCGCACCGGGGCGCCTTGCCAGTCCTGCTCGCGCAGGCGCTGCCACAGCGATTCGGAATCGAACTGCTCGCTGTCGGCCGCTGGTTCGATGATCTGCGTCAGCGGCAGTCCGGCATCGAGCAAGGCGCGTGTGGTGCCGGGCCCGGGGGAGGCGGCTTGCACGCGGTCGGGCCAGTCGGCATCGCTCGGGCGCAGGGCGAAGAAATGTTCGACCGCGTTGGCGCTGACGAACATGACCAGCCGTGCGCCCCCGAGTTGTCGCCAGGCGTCGATCACGGCGGCGGCGTCGAGCGCCGGCGCGATGTGGATCAGCGGCAGCGCCAGCGCGAGGATGCCGCTTCGTTCGAGAGACTGCACCCAGGGCAGGGCCTGCGCGGCGGGGCGGGTGACGATGACACGCATGCAATGGGACTCCGGTTGCTCTGACCGACGCCCGCAATCAGCCGGGCGTTGTGCCCCTCAGGTGGCGCCGACCGCACTCAGGTACGTCGCGGCTCCGGCATCACGCAGCAGTGCGGCGGCTCGTGCGCCGAGCGCGCGGGCCTGCGCTTCGGTGGTGACCGCGGCGCTGACTGCCGCTCGCAGCAGCGGCGCAGCGGTGTTCTCCGGGTGGCCGATGGCGGCGCGCAGGTTCAACGAGCCGTCGATCCATATGGCGTGCGCGGCCAGCGGCATGCTGCAACTGCCGCCAAGTGCGCGCGACACCGCCCGTTCGGCATGCACGGCCAATGCGGTCGGCGTGTGTGCCAGCGACGCGAGTTGCTGACGCAACTCGCTGGCATCGCTGCGCACTTCGAGGCCCAGCGCACCCTGGCCGGCGCAGGGCAGCATCTGCTCGGGCTCGAACTCGCTGCGGATGCGCGAAGCCATGCCCAGCCTTTTCAGGCCGGCCGCTGCCAGCACGATGGCGTCGTACTGGCCTTCGTCGAGTTTGCGCAGCCGGGTGTCGAGGTTGCCGCGCAGCGGCTCCACCAGCAGGTCGGGGCGCAGTGCGCGCAGTTGCACTACGCGCCGCAGGCTCGATGTGCCGACCCGTGCACCCTGCGGCAGATCGGCCAGAGACGCGCAGGTGTTCGAGACGAACGCATCGCGAGGGTCTTCGCGCTCGAGCACGGCTGCCAGCTCGAAGCCCGCAGGCAGGTCCATCGGCACGTCCTTCAGCGAATGCACCGCGAGCTGCGCGCGACCCTCCTGGAGCGCGGTTTCGAGCTCCTTGACGAACAGTCCCTTGCCACCGACCTTCGACAGCGTGCGGTCGAGGATCTCGTCGCCGCGTGTCGTCATGCCGAGCAACTCGACCGCGAGCCCGAAGCGGCTCGTCAGCAGTGCGCGGACGTGTTCTGCCTGCCACAGCGCGAGCCTGCTTTCGCGGGTGGCGATGATGATGTGTGCACTCATCGCAAGATGCTAGCAGGCGCGGGTCTTGCTGAGCCCCTCTACGCGCTGTCCGACCCGCCCATATCCACCCGACGCGAAGCCCACGAACCATGCCCAAGAAGACGCCCCACACTGCCGCCGCCGACAAGAACCGTCCGCTGGTCGAAGACATACGGCTCCTCGGCCGCATCCTCGGCGACGTGATCCGCGAGCAGGAGGGCAAGGACGCGTTCGAGCTGATCGAGCGGGTGCGGCAGTTGTCGGTGGGCTACCGACTCAAGCGTGACGCGCAGGCCGGTCGGGCGCTGGATCGCCTGCTGAAGAATCTGTCCGGCGATCAGACGGTCAGCGTCATCCGCGCGTTCAGCTACTTCTCTCACCTGGCCAACATCGCCGAGGATCGCCACCACGTCCGCCTGCGCGACCTGCATGCGCAGAAGGGCGATCTGCAGGAAGGCTCGCTTGCACTGACGTTCGAGCGGCTGGCCGCCGCCGACATCCGTGCCGCCGACATCGTCCGCACGCTCGACCACGCGTACATCTCGCCGGTGCTGACCGCGCACCCGACGGAAGTGCAACGCAAGAGCATCCTCGACGCCGAACGGGCGATCGCCGAACTGGTCGAGCACCGCGACGGCATCCGCACCGAGCGCGAGCGCGCCGAAAACGAAGCGCTGATCCGTGCCCGCGTCACGCAGCTGTGGCAGACACGGATGCTGCGCAACACCAAGTTGACGGTGGCCGACGAGATCGAAAACGCGCTGAGCTACTACCACTCGACCTTCCTGCGGCAGATTCCGCGCATGTACCGCGACATCGAAGCCGCGCTGCCCGGCCACCCGATCGCGAGCTTCTTTCGCATGGGCAACTGGATCGGTGGCGACCGCGACGGCAACCCGTTCGTCACCGCTGCGACCTTGCAGGTGGCGTTGGCCCGACAAGGCGAAACGGTGCTGCGTTTCTATCTGACCGAAGTCCACCAGCTCGGCAGCGAGCTGTCGATCTCGGCCACGCTGGCACCGGTCACCGCGGAGATGTGTGCGCTGGCCGAGTCGTCGCCCGATCACAACCCGCACCGCGAGGACGAGCCGTACCGCCGCGCGCTGGTCGGCATCTACGCGCGGCTGGCGGCCACGCTGCACGACCTCACCGGCACCGAAGCGTTGCGCCACGCAGTGCCACCGCAGAACGCCTACCTGTCGTCACTCGATTTCCTGGCGGACCTGCAGGTGATCGAGGCGTCGCTCAACGCGCACCACGCGCAGGCGCTGGCCGCGCCGCGGCTGCATCCGCTGATGCGCGCGGTGCAGGTGTTCGGTTTCCACCTGGCCACCGTCGACCTGCGTCAAAGCTCGGACAAGCACGAGGCGGTGCTGGCCGAACTGATGCGCGTGGCGAAGATCGAGCCCGATTACTCGGCGCTCGACGAGACCGCGCGGCGCGCGCTGCTGTTGAGACTGCTCGACGACGCCCGGCCGCTGCGGGTGCGCGCGGCGTCGTACAGCGAGCTGGCGATCGGTGAACTCGCGATCTTCGAAGCGGCGCTGGAGATGCGCCGACGCTACGGCCCCGACGCGCTGCGCCACTGCATCATTTCGCACACCGAGGAGGCCAGCGATCTGCTCGAGGTGCTGCTGCTGATGAAGGAAACCGGCCTGATGCGCGGCACGCTGGACGATGCAGCCGTCGCCGATCTGATCGTCGTGCCGCTGTTCGAGACCATCGGCGACCTGCGCAACGCCGAGCCCATCATGCGGGCCTTCTATGGCCTTCCGGGCATCACCGAGCTGGTCAAGCGCTCGAAGCTGGGCGACTTTGCGGAGCAGGACATCATGCTGGGCTACAGCGACAGCAACAAGGACGGCGGCAGCTTCACCAGCAGCTGGGAGCTTTACCGCGCCGAGATCGCGCTGGTCGAGTTGTTCTCCGGACTGGGTCGCGACCACGGCATCACGCTGCGCTTGTTCCACGGCCGCGGCGGCACCGTCGGTCGCGGTGGTGGCCCGAGCTACCAGGCGATCCTCGCGCAGCCACCCGGCACGGTGAACGGCCAGATCCGCTTGACCGAGCAGGGCGAGGTGATCGCGTCGAAGTACGCGCACCCCGAGATCGGTCGGCGCAACCTCGAAACGCTGGTCGCGGCCACGCTCGAAGCGACTTTGCTGCACTCGTCCAAAGCCGGTTCCAAGAGCGCCAGCCGCCAGGGCGCTCCGAAGAGCTTCCTCGACGCCGCCGCCGTCATCAGCGACGCCAGCTACGCGGCCTACCGCAAGCTGGTCTACGAGACGCCCGGCTTCACCGAGTACTTCTTCAGCGCCACACCGATCCGCGAGATCGCCGGTCTCAACATCGGCTCGCGCCCGGCGGCGCGCAAGGCCACCAACGCGATCGAAGACCTGCGCGCGATTCCCTGGGGCTTCAGCTGGGGCCAGTGCCGCGTGGCGCTGCCGGGTTGGTGCGGTTTCGGCTCGGCGATCGAGTCTTTCCTGACCCGCGACGCGGCGACGCGCAAGGAGCGTCTCGCACTGCTGCAGCGCATGCACAAGCAGTGGCCGTTCTTCCAGACGCTGCTGTCCAATCTCGACATGGTGATCGCCAAGAGCGACCTCGCGATCGCGGCGCGTTATGTCGAGCTGGTCGAGGACAAGAAGCTCGGCAAGCGCATCTTCGCGCTGATCCAGGCCGAATGGGCACGCACCAACGACGCGCTGACGTTGATCACCGGCCACAAGGACCGGCTGGCGTCGAACCCGTCGCTGGCGCGCTCGATCCAGCACCGCTTTCCGTACCTCGACCCGCTGAACCACCTGCAGGTCGAGCTGATGCGCCGCCACCGCCAGCGCCGCGAGGGCGACCCGGGCAACGAGCGGATTCAGCGCGGCATCCACATCTCGATCAATGGTGTGGCGGCGGGATTGCGCAACACCGGGTGACGGATGTTCCGGGTTCGGAGGCTGCGGGCTACAACCCGCTGGCCGCCAGCGCGTCGCGCACCGCGCTGGCCTGGCGGCGCGATACCGCCAGCCATTCATCGACGGGCGCCACCCGCACGGCCCAGCATTCACCGGTGACGCCACCCTCGTCGGTGCCGTCGCCTTCACCGTCCGTCATCGTGCGGCGTTCGAGCGCACTGACCGCCGAACGGGCGACGAGTGCATTGCGGTGCACGCGCAGGAACCGATCGCCGAGGCGGTGCTCCAGGTCGCTCAGCGCGTCGTCGAGCACATAGGTGTGGGTGGCGGTGCGCAGGGTCACGTACTTCAGCTCGGCCTTCAGGTACAGCACATCGGACACTGGAACCCGCACCACGCGACCGCGCTCGCTGACGATCACCACCGGTT
>JARXKP010000165.1 GCA_030271615.1 Pseudomonadota bacterium | reverse complement strand
CGGCATCTCTCCAACGCAGGGAGACCGCCATGCATAGCCCGGAATACGCCGCCCGAATCGACGAGGCCAAGCGACGTGCTCACGGACGCTGGACCGAGATCCTCAAAAGCCTTGGCGTCGAAGAACGCATCCTGCTGCGACGCAACCTGCCCTGCCCACTGTGCGGTGGCACCGATCGCTTCCAGTACACCGACAAGTTCGGCGAAGGCAACTACCACTGCCGGCACTGCGGTCCCGGTGGCGGCTTCAAGCTGCTGCAGGCTGCGCTCGGTCTGGACTTCGCGACCGCGCTGCGCCAGGTCGAGTCCTGCGTCGGCGCAACACCCGCGCCGGTGTCGGCCGCATCGAACGAGCCGTCTGCCGAGCGCATGAAGAAGCTCGCGCAGCGCATCTGGGGCGAAGCCCGGCCGGTCACCCCGGGCGACGAGGTCGATCTCTACCTCGCCGGCCGCGGCCTGCGCCTGCCCCTCGTCCCCAAGGTCTTGAGGTTTCACCCTGCACTCGGGTACTACGAGAAGGACGTGGCCGGCAAGTCCGTCAAGGTCGCCGAGTACCCCGCCATGCTTGCCTGCATCCAGGGTTCCGATGGCCACGCGGTGACCTTGCACCGCACCTACCTGAAGGACGGGAGCAAGGCGCCGATGAGCGACCCGAAGAAGGTCTTGTCGGCCGGCATCAACGGCGCCGCAGTGCGCCTGTTCGAGGCCACCGAGCAACTGGCGATTGCTGAAGGTATCGAGACCGCCCTTGCCGTGCACCTGGCGACCAGCAAGCCGGTGTGGGCGGCCCTCAACGCAGGCAACCTGGAGAAGCTCTGGTTACCAGCGACGGTGAAGCGTGTGTGCCTGTATGCCGACAACGATGCCGACGCCGGCTACGACGGCCAGGCCTTCGCGTTTGCGCTCGCCCGCCGCCTGAAACGAGAAGAGGCCGGCACCGGCCCGAGGCAGATTCAGGTGTTCCTGCCCAAGCAGCCCGGCCTCGACTGGGCCGATGTGTGGCGCTCGCGCATGGAAGGCATGCAGCGCGCCGCGTGAGTGTGGTGGCGATGCGGTCGAAAGACCGCATCCGCCTTGTCAGCGTCAGCTACGGGCAAGCGCCTGACGATGACGGCGACAAGGTTCCCCGACTGGTAGTTGTCAGACCAGGCTGCGCCGCAAGGTGCAGCGAAGACAGCCCTGGAGACGTTTGGAGTTCCCGGCGCGATCTTTTCGCGCCATCGTGGATCGGGCCCGGCCCGATCCGTCATTCACCCATCGCGGGGATGCGCATCCCCACGATGGGGGCATGCCGTTCCCGCTTCTTTCCCGAAACGGAGATTGCTATGAAGAGCGGACGTTCTCTCGTGAGCCTGGCCCAGGAACTGGAGCGCCAGCTTCACTCGAAGAAAGACCTGGTCGTGCCGTCATCGCTGATGCGCCACGACACCGACGATACCGGCGACACCCGGCTCGTCATCGAAGAGGCCGGCGGCGCCAGCCGCTACGGCATCACCACGCTGGCGCGGCGCCAACTGGCCGACAAGCTGAAGATCCCCTATGCGTATTTCGAGCGCATGCGCAGCGAGCAGCCGGTGCTGCTGGACCGCAACGTCAACACCTGGCTGCAGAGCGACGACGACCGCCGCATGATCCGCACGCTCGACGGCAACGTCCGGGCAGTGCTGTCAGATCGCTACCGTCGGCTCGACAACTTCGATCTGGCCGAGAGCGTGCTCCCGATCCTGCAGCGGCTGCCGCAGGTACGCTTCGAATCGGTCGAACTGACCGAGACGCGCATGTACCTGAAGGTGGTGACGCCATTGCTCAAGCACGAGATGGCGCCCGGCGACGTGGTGCAGGCCGGCGTCGTCGTGAGCAACTCGGAGGTCGGCCATGGCACCCTGTCGGTTCAACCGATGCTGTACCGCCTGGTGTGCAGCAACGGCCTGATCGCGTCCGACCGCTCGATGCGCAAGACCCACGTCGGGCGCAGCATCGGGACCGAAGAAGTGATCACGGTGTTCAAGGACGACACCTTGCAGGCCGACGACAAGGCCTTCTTTCTGAAGGTGCGCGACGTCGTCGAAGCGGCGGTATCCGAGGCCACGTTTTTGCAGGTAGCCCACAAGTTGCAGAAGACGTTGGGCATCCCGCTGGTGGGTGACCCGGTGAAGACGGTCGAGGTGCTGGCCAACCGCTACGCCCTGAACGACAGCGAGCGCGCCGGCGTGCTGCGGCATCTGATCGCCGAAGCCGATCTGTCGGGCTACGGGCTGGTGAACGCCGTGACCCACTACTCGCAGGAGGTCGAGGACTACGACCGCGCCACCGAGTTCGAGGCGTTGGGCGGCAGGCTGATCGAGTTGCCGGCGGCCGAGTGGAAAGGTCTGGCCGAGGCGGCCTGATCCGCAGAGTGAGTCGCAGGCTCGACCACGGCGCGCAGCCCGCATCGAGCCCACCTGAAGCAGCGTGAACGTCACCGAGCCCCAAGGCTCGGTGGCGCTCTACCCTCCCTTGAGGCGCTGCAGGCCGATGGCACCGTTGACCCGGCCGAGGACACGCAGGCCCATGCGCCGCGCGGCGGCAGCGTCCTTGATGACGTTGTCCTCGTAGGCGTCGTTTTCGCACCGGAACACCAGGCCGGTGCCGATGCGACTCTCGACCATGCGGATCATGACCCGCCCATCGAGTTCGATGACATAGATGCCGTTTCCGGCCAAGCTCACGACGGTACGGTCCACGAACACGAGATCGCCATCGTGAATCCTCGGCGCCATCTCGTCGCCGCACATCCGCGTCGGCTCGCAGTCATCGAACAAGCGCATCATCTCGCCCAGCAGTTCGAGCGCCGAATGAATCAACCGGGGCTCTGAGTTCATCGCGGCGGCATCGCGCTTGTGGCCACGCGCTGTGGGTGGCTGGGGGAGTGCCAGCAACCAGTCCGCGCTGCAAGCCAGCACGCGACACAGCCGCTCGAACGAGGCGAGGTCGGGCAGGCCAGGCCGCTTCAGATCCAGCCAGCGGCTGACGGTCTGCGCTGCCCGTTCGGTCAGCGCAGCTAGGTACGCCGTACGCGCGTGGGCAGGAATTCCGGCCTCATCAAGCCGGCCAACGAGCCGCTCCCTGAACCCTGAGTTCAACGCGGAAGGGCTGGCGTCGTCCACCTTGTAAGAAGAATTTTTCGTGCCGGCATTTTTTGCGGACTTTGCAGTGATCATCGTTGTCGAGCGAGCACACGACCTTCCGTCGCTGGAACCCATGCGCCGGTCCTTTCCTGAACGAGGGTGCGAATTTGCTTCGTACCGCCAAATGGCGCCGCGCTCCGTCGCGCTCACGCATTCGTCCGCAAATTCGGGCGATTGCGGATGGCAAACCGGTAAGCAATTGCACGTCCCAGCTTTTGCTATTGCTGCCCAGGTTTCGCCCAACATATGCTGGCGCACACCCCGACAACTCCTGCGAGCAAACAGGACACCGCCCATCGACGACCCACACCAAGCCCCGCGCGGGCCCACCCGAGGCAAGCACCATGAACCATGCGCAGCTCTCCGACGTTCAGATAGCCAACCTGACCCTGTTGCTCACCATCCGCGACGGCGTCATGCAGGATCGCCTGGCCACCTGTTGCAAATTCGCGCTCGACGCGGCGCAGGCGGAGCGGCTTGGAACCCTCGGCATCCAGCAGATCCTGGCCATCGTTGCCAACGTCGGCGACGCCACCCTGTTTCCTCCGCGACGCGACCTGATCGCCCTACTCGATCTGCCCTTGCCTCTGGCGAGACCGCTCGCCGCCGTGCACGCCGCCAACCATCTGGTGTCGTGACAGAACCGCCCGGTGCAGATGAAACCCGGAGCGGCCCATGCAGACGCGCGTCGACCGTCAGCTACGTGCCCTCGCCCTGGCCAAGGAATGCGCCGCGCTCGGTGCGCGGGTGCGCACGATCAGCCATCTCACCGGAATGAGCGCGCGAGACCTGCTGCGGCTGCTGTTCCCGGATCGGCAAGCGGTACCGCGCGGACGCCCACCCGACTCGCCGGAGTGGTACCACGGTGCGAACCTGCTGTACCGGGCGGAAGCATCAATCGTTGTGTCGATCTACCGCCGGCTGCGCGTGGCCAACTTCAGCGCGGTCGATGCGCTGGTGGGTGCCTACCGTCACTACCTGGGCGTGTGCCAGCCGCCCCATCGCATCAGCTTCGACCGGGCCTTCGATCTCGCGGCGCACACCGATGGCCTGTGGCTCACCGAGGCGCAGAGTTTTGGGACCGTCGTCTGCCCGGCGTGCCACAGCGAGTTCCTCGCAGCGTTCGGCTCGGTCGCCTTATCGAACGACGACTGCCCGTTCTGCAAGCTGGTCCAGCGCTATGGCACCGATCAGCGCGTGCAGGCTTCGTTTCCGGCAAGGCCTTTGGCCGATCCGACGTTGGTCCAGATGGGCATGCTGACGCTTCTGGGTACCGACAACACTCAACGAAATCTGTGAGCGCGGCTCGGATGCTGGCTGCTATTCCCTCGTGAGCGCGGACACTCTCAAACTCGCCTTGCGGCCAGTAGGCTACCGATCGCTGGTAAGTTGTCCCGCAAGCGGGCCCTCAGCCGTCATGGACAGTGCGCCGCGGCACCGCGGACGCTGCTGCGGCCAACCCGCGCGTAGCAATGCACGGGCATGCGGCGCCCCTCTTGAGGAAGAGGCCGTCATTTCAACTACTGGCTATAATCACAGCCTTCCTACAGCTGTGACCTCCTATGCCCGGCGAAATGCGTATTCGGATATGGGACGTCGAACACGGAGCTTGCGCGATGGTTCAACACGTCGCGTACACGTTGGGCGGTCAAGCCGGTGGCCGCCTCGCGATGATCGATTCAGGATCGTCTGGCACCTTTCGGCCAAGCACCTACATCCGCGATCACATGGGGCGAAACAGGTTGGACTACCTGTTTGTCACGAACGCCGATCAAGACCACATGTCCGATCTGCAGGGCCTTTGGGACTCGAATATCTACACCCACGTTCTGCATCGCAATCCGACCTACACGGGCGATCAGATGCGCGCGATCAAGCGGCAGTCTGGGCCTTTGACCAACGATGCCGAGCGGTACGTGGCGTCCTGTCAGGTGTTCAATCTCCCTGTCGAAGAACCCTTCAATGCACACATGGGCGGAATCACGGTCTCGCAGTTCTACAACCCCTACCCGACCTTCACGAATACCAACGACCTGAGCTTGGTGATCTTCGTCAAGTATGCGAACTGCAAGTTCCTGTTCCCAGGCGATCTTGAAAAGGCGGGGTGGAGAGCCCTGCTGCAACGTGCCGACTTCCGCGCCGAACTGCAGTACACCGACGTGCTGATGGCCTCGCACCACGGGCGCGAGAGCGGCTTCTGCCCGGAGGTATTCAACTACTGCAAGCCGCAAGCCATAGTGATCTCCGACAAGGCTATGAAGCACGCCTCGCAGGAGATGGTTCCTGACTATCGAGCCATCACCGCCGATCTTGGCATCCCGATCCGCACAAGCGGCGAGATGCGGCACGTTCTAACGACCCGGCGTGATGGCTGGATTCAATTCACGGTGGGAGACAACGGTCGATTCCACACCGACACGGAGGTTCAAGGATGAAGACGAACCCCAGCCGCTCGCTGAAGTCCAGCAACCTGCCTTGGTTGGTGTCACTGGTCGTGCTCGACATCTTGGTCTTGGCGGTGTTCGTCTTCACCGACCTGATCGCGTCCGTCTCGCTCACTCAACTAACCGCTGCACGTGCGGCCGTGACGGGCATCCTTCCAGTCGGCGTGCTTCTGCTTTCTGCGGTCGTGCCGCAAAACATTAAGGCGATGCTCGTGTACTGGAAGATCAAGAACCCGCTGCCAGGATCAGAGGCCTTCACGCGGCATGCACCGGCAGACGCCCGCATCGACATGACCGCGCTGAAGAAGAACGTCGGCGCGTGGGGAATCGAGCCGTCGGAGCAGAACTCGCTTTGGTACAAGCTGTACAAGAAGGTCGGCAGCGAGACGGCTGTGGTTGAAGCACACAAATCGTTCCTGCTGTTCCGAGACATGGCCATCGTGTCGTTGTTGCTCACCATCGTCGTTCCGCTTGGCTTCTGGCTGACCAACGTCGAGCGCAACGCGGTGACCTTCTCGTTGTTGCTGTTCGCCGTGCAGTACGTGGCTGCGGCACTCGCCGCGCGTCACAGCGGTGTTCGATTCGTCACGAACGTCCTGGCCGAGCACTCGGTCAAGAAGGTCACTGCGCCGAAGCCTGCGGGCTAGACAGGCGGCGTTAGACGTTCAGCGGCTCCGAAGCGTCTCAAGACGTGCCGCCACCTGGGTCGCGAGGGTGGCATACCCTTCGGCGTTCGGAAGGTAGCGAATGTGCCGAATCGCTGCCACGTCGAATGGAACGTCGGCCGCAGTCTGAGCGATCAAGACTACTTCGCGGCCGAGCGTGTGCGCGATCCCCGTCTCGTAAAAGACATTGGGATTGCGGCCTGTGAGGTCGCAGATCACCACTTTGGCCTTGCCAATCAACGACACCACGTCCTGAATGATGTGGTCGTGGTCCCAAATGTCGTCGCCGCGCTGGCACGTCATGCCCACCCCCGTTGCCGCACCCTGCAGGGCGGCATACACCGGATCGAATCGAGCCTCGAACGGCATCATCACGGCAACGAGGTTCTCGTCGACAGGATCGTCGGTCAGGTTAAACACCTTCGGCTTCGGACGCTGACCAAGCCCGGCGCGCAATAGAACTTTGAACAGGTCAACGTCCTTGATCGCCCAGTGCGTTCGAGAGAACTCGAACTCTTCGATGCCAAGTTCGTGCCGTAGCTCCGTGAGCTTCGAGTTCGCAATCGGAGGAATGTCAGGGTCGTACGTGTATTCAAGCTGGTAGTCGAGCCCTGGGCCAGTGCTCCTGATCCGCGTCAGCGTTCCGATGTGCGCCGGTCCTTGGCTGTTGTCGTGGCTCGTCTCGGCAACGAACAGCGCAGGTAGCTGCGCAACCGCCGCAACGTCCATTGCGCCGTTCGGTATGAACCTAGTGACCAGGTCGGCTTCCGTGTATTCAAGCGTCCGACCGCGACCAAACGCCCGCCTGTTTGGCTCCCACCCGTTCCCGGACATCAGCAGATTGAACATGCGCCACCTTTGTTCTTGGTTGCGGACAGTGTATTCGCCGCCTTCCAACTGCTTCGCGCAACTGAACCGCGGGCATGAGATTGCAACGCTGGTCGTTGCACCGTCGCGGCTCGCGATGCCGGCCAACCACTGCGGATGAAAAGCTGATGGCGAAATGCCTCGCCAGTCGGTCCCGTTTCGCCCAGACCTTCCCAACGGCTGACCGAAGAATGCCTCACCCCGATGCGCTGCATTCGCGATGGCCGTTCACATGCCGCCAGGCAACCCCTATCCCTCCGCCGACCCAGGCTTCGCTGCCCTGCCGGTCGAAGAACTGCTCGCCTCCAACGAGGACCTGGTCGGCCGAATCCGGCTGTGCTTCGGCATCGACCGAGAAACCTTCGAGCGCGACGTGCTGGTGCTGCTGCAGCGCTATGCCGCCTGCGTGCACCTGCTGCCGGCCACGGCCGACAACTACTTCAGCGCACCCGGTGGGTTGCTGCGCCTGGGACTCGAAGTCGCATTCTTCAGCCTGCAAGGCACGGACGCC
>JARXKP010000164.1 GCA_030271615.1 Pseudomonadota bacterium | reverse complement strand
TGGACATGCTTGTGGAAGACGAATGAAGGAGACCCCCTGATGTGTGTCGTTTGTGGTTGTTCGGAGGCCGGCCAGACCGGCGCCGCGGTCGAGTCGCTGGTGCACAGCCATGCGCCGGGTCATTCTCACGAGCACGAGCACGAGCACGAGCACGAGCACGAGTCGGCGCATGCCCATGTGCACGTCGATCCTCGGCATGGCGACCTGCACTTCGGTGCCGGTGCGGCACGCGTCTCGGTGCCCGGCATGAGTCAGGCGCGCGCGATCCGGCTCGAGACCGACATCCTCGGCGAGAACAACCGCATCGCTCGCCACAACCGCCACCACTTCGAGGTCCACGGGGTCACGGCGCTGAACCTCGTCTCCAGCCCGGGATCGGGCAAGACCACGCTGCTGTGCGCGACCATCGAGGCGCTGAAGCGGCGCGCGCCGGCCCTGTCGGTGTCGGTCATCGAAGGTGATCAGCAGACCAGTTTCGACGCCGACCGGATCCGCGCAACCGGTGCGCCGGCCATCCAGATCAACACCGGCAAGGGCTGCCACCTCGATGCGCCGATGGTGGCGGAGGCGTTCTCCCGCCTGCACGACCATCATCATGAACACCACCGCCACGACGCGCGCAGCCTGCTGTTCATCGAGAACGTCGGCAACCTCGTCTGCCCGGCCGTGTGGGACCTCGGCGAAGACGCCAAGGTCGCGATCCTGTCGGTCACCGAGGGCGAGGACAAACCCCTCAAGTACCCCGACATGTTCGCCGCGTCCACGCTGATGCTGCTCAACAAGATCGACCTGTTGCCGCACCTGACGTTCGATGTGAGGCGCTGCATCGAGGCGGCGCGGCGCGTGAACCCCGCGATCGAGGTGATCCAGTTGTCGGCGACCACGGGCGAGGGCATGGACGCGTGGCTGTACTGGCTGGAACAGCGCGTGTCGCCGCCCGCGCAGTCCCCGGCCGATCCGGCCCTCCTGCAGCGGATCGCCGATCTCGAGGCCGCGCTCGCCGAAGCACGCCGCGCCGCGGCTGCCGTCGGATTCGTCCCTGCACAGCATGGCGAACGCTGACCTGCCCGATGTGATCGCGCTCGGTGCATGGCTGAATAACGCCGCGTGCCGACTCACGGCCGGCGCGGCGCAGATGTCGGATGTGCATGGCGACCTGAGTGATCCGGCCGCCTGCCTCGCGCTCGAGAACTCGGTGTCGGTCTGGCTGCACGACACGCGCAGGCCGGTCGTCGCGATCGCCCACGACCTGCATCCTGATTTCTTCAGCACGCGGCTCGCACAGCGGCTCGCCGCCGAACTCGACGTGCCCGCCATCGGCGTGCAGCACCACCACGCGCACATCGCTGCCGTGATGGCCGAGCACGATCTGCACGAGCCGGTGGTCGGCCTGGCGCTGGATGGGGTCGGCCTCGGCACCGATGGCCAGGCCTGGGGTGGCGAGTTGCTGAGCGTCGGCGAGGGCGGATTCGAGCGTCTCGGCCACCTGGGCCTGCTGGGTTTGCCCGGTGGCGATGTGGCCGCGCGCGAGCCGTGGCGCATGGCGGCGTCGGCCTTGCACGCGCTCGGACGCGGCGACGAGATCGAGGGCCGCTTCGGTGCGACGGTCGGACCGGTCGCCGCAAAAGGGGTGCGGCAGATGCTCCAGAAGCGCCTCCAGTGCCCGCCCACCAGCAGCACCGGCCGCTGGTTCGATGCTGCCGCCGGAGCGCTCGGTTTGAGCGTCAGACAAGCGGCAGAAGCCGACGCCGCGATCGTGCTCGAACGCTGCGCCGCGCGCTGGTTGGCGGCGGGTCGCGAACCCGCGGGCGTCGAGGTCGCGCAGGTCGATGAACACGGTGTGCTCGACCTGCGCCCGTTGCTCGCGCGCTTGCTCGACACACCGCTCACCGCTGTCGAAGAAGCCGCCGCGTGGTTCCATGCCGCACTCGCTGCGGCGCTCGCGGACTGGGCGGCCGCCGCGGCCGACCGGTGCGGTTCGCGCACCGTCTGCCTCGGCGGCGGATGCTTCTTCAACGCCGTGCTGATCGAGCGCGTGACGCGCCATCTGCAAGCCCGCGGCCTGCGCGTGTTGCGTCCGCAGCGGTACTCGTGCGGCGATGCCGGCCTCGCACTCGGGCAGGCCTGGGTCGCGGCGCACGGCCTGCGATCTGCGGGCAGCGCTGTCCTCATCGCGTCCGCCACGGCCACAGTCACCGTTCTCAACGAAAGCCTGTCATGTGCCTAGCCATTCCCGCTCGCGTGATCGAACTGTGCGGGGCCGATCAGGCCATCGTCGATCTCGGCGGCATCCGCAAGCAGGTGTCGATCGCGCTGGTGCCCGATGCGGTGGTCGGCGATCACGTCATCGTCCACGTCGGACACGCCATCGGGCAGATCGACCCCGAGGAAGCGCAACGCACGCTCGCGATGTTCGGCGAACTGGCCGGTGCACAACCCATTCTGGTGAGCAACCCATGAAGTACATCGACGAATTTCGCGACGGCGCGGTGGCTCAGAAGATCGCGGCACGCCTGCGCGACGAGGTCCTGCCGCAGCGCCAGTACAGCTTCATGGAGTTCTGCGGCGGCCACACGCACGCGATCTCGCGCTACGGCATCACCGAGCTGCTGCCCGCCAACGTGCGCATGATCCACGGCCCCGGCTGCCCGGTGTGCGTGCTGCCGATCGGTCGCATCGACCTGGCGATCCAGCTCGCGCTCGACAACGGCGCCATCGTCTGCACCTATGGCGACACGATGCGCGTGCCGGCGTCCGGCAGCCTGTCGCTGGTGCGTGCGAAGGCGCGCGGCGGCGACATCCGCATGGTGTATTCGGCCTCCGACGCGTTGCAGATCGCGCGCCAGAACCCGGATCGGGAGGTCGTGTTCTTCGCGATCGGCTTCGAGACCACCACGCCGCCGACGGCGCTGGCGATCCGCACCGCGCACCGCGAGGGACTGGCCAATTTCAGTGTGCTGTGCTGCCACGTGCTCACGCCCTCGGCGATCACGCACATCCTGGAGAGCCCCGAGGTGCGGCAGTACGGCACCGTGCCGATCGACGGTTTCATCGGACCGGCGCATGTGAGCATCGTGATCGGCTCGGCGCCGTACGAGCACTTCGCCGAGGAATACCGCAAGCCGGTCGTGATCGCCGGCTTCGAGCCGCTCGACGTGATGCAGGCGGTGCTGATGCTGGTGCGGCAGGTCAACGAGGGCCGCGCGGAGGTCGAGAACGAGTTCACCCGCGCGGTCACGTCGCAGGGCAACCTGACGGCGCAGGCGCTGGTGTCGCAGGTGTTCGAGCTGCGCACCAGCTTCGAGTGGCGGGGACTGGGCGAGGTGCCGTACAGCGCATTGAAGATCCGCCCCGGATTTGCCAGCTTCGATGCCGAGCGACGTTTCGGCTTGGGCTACCAGCCGGTGGCCGACAACAAGGCGTGCGAGTGCGGAGCGATCCTGCGCGGTGTGAAGAAGCCGACCGACTGCAAAATCTTCGGCACCGTGTGCACGCCGGAGAACCCGATGGGGTCGTGCATGGTGTCGTCGGAGGGTGCCTGCGCGGCTCACTATTCCTATGGGCGCTTCCGCGACATTCCGGTTCGGGTGGAGGTGGCGGCATGACCGTCAAGAAGGACTACATCCGACCGCTCGATCTGAAGAGCGGCCGCATCGACATGGGCCACGGCGCCGGTGGACGCGCGGCAGCGCAACTGATCGAGGAGCTGTTCCTGCAGGCCTTCGACAACGACTACCTGCGGCAGGGCAACGACGGTGCCGCCTTCGACATTCCCGACGGCCACAAGCTGGTGATGGCGACCGACGGCCACGTCGTCTCGCCGCTGTTCTTTCCCGGCGGCGACGTCGGTTGTCTCAGCGTGCACGGCACGATCAACGACGTGGCGATGTGCGGCGCGCGTCCGCTGCATCTGGCGGCGAGCTTCATCATCGAGGAAGGCTTTCCGCTGGCCGACCTGAAGCGCATCGTCGACTCGATGGCCGCTGCGTCGCGTGCAGCTGGCGTGCCGGTCGTCACGGGCGACACCAAGGTCGTCGAGAAGGGAAAGGGCGACGGTGTGTTCATCAGCACCACCGGCATCGGCGTGGTCGCCCGCGGCGTGGCCATCAGCGGCGCCAACGCACGGCCGGGTGACGTGGTCCTGCTGTCGGGCACGATCGGCGAGCATGGCGTGGCGGTGATGTCGCAGCGCGAATCGCTGGAGTTCGAGACCACCATCGCCTCCGACACCGCTGCGCTGCACACGCTGGTCGATGCGATGCTGCAGGTTTCGAGCAATGGCGTCCGCGTGTTGCGTGATCCGACGCGAGGCGGTCTGGCCACCACGCTGAACGAGATCGCTCGCCAATCGGGCGTGGGCATGCTGCTGGTGGAATCGGCCATTCCCGTGTTGCCGCAGGTCGATGCCGCGTGCGAGCTGCTCGGCCTGGACCCGCTCCACATCGCCAACGAAGGCAAGCTGATCGCGATCTGCGCGCCCGAAGCGGCCGATGCGGTGCTCGCAGCCATGCGCGCGCATCCGCTGGGCGGCAATGCCGTTCGCATCGGCACCGTCACCGAAGACCCGCACCATTTCGTGCAGATGGAAACCCGCTTCGGAGGCCGCCGCGTGGTCGACTGGCTCAGCGGCGAACAACTGCCGCGCATCTGCTGACGATGATCCCGCCGCTGCGCATCCTGCTGCTGTGCCACAGCTTCAACAGCCTGACGCAGCGATTGTTTGTCGAGCTTGGCGCGCTCGGGCACCTCGTGTCGGTGGAGCTGGACATCGCCGACAGCGTGACCGAGGAAGCCGTCGCGCTGTTTGCTCCGCAGCTCGTGATCGCGTCGTTCCTGAAGCGGCGGATTCCGGAGACGGTGTGGCGCAGCACCGTGTGCCTGGTGGTGCATCCCGGCCCGCCCGGCGACCGCGGTCCGTCCGCCCTCGACTGGGCGGTGCTCAGCCAGCCGGCGCAATGGGGCGTGACCGTGCTGCGCGCCAACGCCGAGTTCGATGCGGGTCCGGTGTGGGCGCATGCGGGTTTCCCGATGCGCGCTGCGGCCAAGGGCAGTCTGTACCGCACGGAGGTCGCTGACGCGGCGGTCACCGCCACGCTCCAGGCCGTGGCCTGCTTTGCCGAAGCGGGTCATCGAGTCGAGCCGCCGATGCCCGCAGCCGCCCACTGGCAGCCGGTGATGCCGCAATCGGCACGCCGCATCGACTGGCAGCAAGACACCACCGACCGCGTGCTGTCCAGGCTGCGCAGCGCGGACGGCCAACCGGGCGTGGCCGACGAGTTGTTCGGCCAGCCCTGCCACCTGTTCGACGGTCATGCGGCCACCGAGCGCGTGCTTCGTTCGCTGCCTGCGGCCCGACCCGGCGACGTGATCGCACACCGGGACGGCGCGCTGTTGCGCCGCACGGTCGATGGCGCGGTGTGGATCGGCCAGGCGCGAACGGCGCAGGCCTGCGGCGACGGCGCGGCGTTCAAGCTGCCGGCGGCAATGGCCTTCGCGCAGCAGGTGGCTGTGCTGCCCCGGTGCGATGCCCCGCTCGAACGCGCCGACGACGAATGGGCCGAGCTGCGCTATCGAGAACTCGGCCCGTCCGGTGCGCGCGTGGGGTGCCTGTCCTTCGACTTCTACAACGGGGCGATGTCGACGGCGCAGTGCGAGCGGCTGCTGGCCGCGCTGCGCGAAGTCAGGCAACGCGACACCCAGGTGCTGGTGCTGCTGGGTGGTCGCGACTTCTTCAGCAACGGCATTCACCTGAACTGCATCGAAGCTGCGGCGCACCGGCCCGACGACAGCGCCGCCGACGAATCGTGGAGAAACATCCAGGCGATGAACGACGTGGCGCTGGCGCTCATCACGATGACCGACCGGATCACCGTTGCCGCGCTGCGCGGCAACGCGGGCGCAGGCGGCGCTTTCCTCGCGCTGGCGGCCGACGAGGTGTGGGCGCACCGCGGCGTCGTGCTCAACCCGCACTACAAGAGCATGGGCAACCTGTACGGGTCGGAGTACTGGACCTACCTGCTGCCGCGCCGGCTCGGGGATGTGGCCGCCCGCGAGCTGATGCAGCGCAGACTGCCGCTGTCGGCCCCCATGGCGGCACAGATGGGCCTGATCGACCGGTGCGTCGACCGCGATGCGGCGGGCTTCGCCGACGGGGTCGTTGCCGATGCGCTGGCGCTGGCCGTGTCGCACAATCTTTCGCAGCGACTGGCCGACAAGCAGGCTGCCCGTGCGGTCGACGAGGCGCGGCGCCCGCTGGCCGATCACCGCAAGGACGAACTTTCCCGCATGCACCGAAACTTCTACGGATTCGATCCGAGTTACCACGTCGCGCGCTACCACTTCGTGCACAAGCTGCCGCACGCATGGACGCCGCGTCACCTGGCGCTGCACCGCGAGCCCGGGTTCGCCCGGCTGGACGCCGCGTGAGCACGGTGGACGAGCTGCCACGGGTGCTCGTCGTCGACGACGAGGTGCGATCGCAGGATGCGATTCGTCGCACGCTCGATGAAGAATTCGCGGTGCTCACCGCCAGCAACGCAGACGAAGCGCGCCAGCAGCTCGAGCGCTTCGACATCAGCGTCATCCTGTGCGACCAGCGCATGCCGGGTCAGACCGGTGTCGTGTTCCTGAAGGAGGTACGAGAGCGCTGGCCCGACACGGTGCGCATCGTGATCTCCGGCTACACCGATTCCGAGGACATCATCGCCGGCATCAACGATGCGGGCATCTACCAGTACCTCCTGAAGCCCTGGGTGCCCGACCACCTGCTCGGCACCGTGCGCACCGCTGCCGAGGCGCAGACCCTGCAGCGCAGCATGAACCGGCTCGACGTGGAACTGCGCACCAGCACGCCGGTGCTGCGCCAGCGTGCCGCGCACAAGCTGGAGCGTGCGCGCCGCGTGTTCGATTTCGATCGCATCGAGCGGGCATCCGGCAGCCCGCTGGATGCGGTGTGCGAGATGGCGGCGCGTGTCGCGCGCTACGACCTGAGCGTGCTGGTGCTCGGCGAGTCGGGCACCGGCAAGGAATTGCTGGCGCGCGCCATGCACTACGCCAGCCCGCGCGCCAGCGGCGCATTCGTGGTCGAGAACTGCGCAGCGATCACCGACAGCCTGCTCGAATCGGAACTGTTCGGCCACAAGCGCGGTGCCTTCACCGGTGCCTACGAGGACCACATCGGTCTGTTCCAGCGCGCGCACAACGGGACCGTGTTCCTGGACGAAATCGGTGAAACCTCGCCTGCCTTCCAGGTTCGGCTGCTGCGCGTGCTGCAGGAGGGCGAGGTGAGGCCGGTGGGCGCCGCGCGTGCCGTGCCGGTCGACGTGCGCGTGATCGCCGCGACCCACCGCGATCTGGAGCAGCGCGTGCACGAGGGCCTGTTTCGCGAAGACCTCTACTACCGCATCGCCGGGGTGTCGCTTACCGTGCCGCCGCTGCGCGAGCGGCCCGGCGACATCGGCCCGATCGCGCAGCGCCTGTTGGGCGAGGTGGGCGGTGAACTGGGTCGCCCGTGCGTGGCGCTGAGCGACGGGGCCATGGCCTGCCTGATGAGCCATTCCTGGCCCGGCAACGTGCGCGAGTTGCGCAACGAGATCGCGCGAGCGATCGCGTTGAGCGACACCGAGCTGATCGAAGCGCAGGCGTTTTCGACGCGTGTGCTGCAGGGGCAGGCCGGGCGGTCGGCAGCTCTGGCGGGTCAGGCCACGCTGCTGCCGCCAGCGGCACGCT
>JARXKP010000163.1 GCA_030271615.1 Pseudomonadota bacterium | reverse complement strand
CTGATGGAGAAGCGGTTCAAGGGCTCGGGCGCAGTCGCACTGGAAGCCGCCTATTACGACTACGACACCGACGATCTCGTGGTGTCGGAGCAGGGCAAGGCTTACTCGGCCGGCGTGTCCTACATCTTCGAGCAGAGGGTGGGTTGGGGCCGGCTGCAGCCGTTCATGCACTGGCAGAAGTTCGACGCCGACACCAACATCAACACGAAGCAGTACGACATCGGCGTGAACTACGTGATCGATGGCTACAACGCACAAGTCAGTGCGATGTACTCGAAGACGAAGGTCACCAACGGCTCAAGTCTGGACAAATTTATCGCCGCGGTGCAACTGCAGTTCTGAATCTCGACGGCAGGGAGAAAGCCCCCCTGGCGGGTAGACCGTCAGGGGGGCTTTTCAGCATGTCTTCTGAAGGACTGGCTGCTTCAGTGGCTGATCATCCAAGGTCGCTTGCTCGGGAACGCCTTGGCCCCGTTCGCCGCCTGGACGGTCGCACCGCGCCTGACGCTGCTGCCGGTCTTGCAGCAGCCACAGCCCGAGGGGTGTTTCAGCCGTGCGTAATCGCGCGAGCTCTTCGGCTCGTGCGACGCCCGCTCGTTGGTCTCCATCGCGGCCCGGGTGAAGCCGGCCAGCAGAGCCAATCGGGGGGCGCTGACGAAGACGCGAGGCGATTCACTGCGGCAATCGGGGCAGATGGCCGGATCGTTGCGAGCCGCCAGTGTGCGGAATTCATCGAAGCCACCACACGCGGGGCAGTCGTAGTCGTAGGTGGGCATGCGGCGCTCCGGGTCAGACGAGGTCGGGCGACAGCGGCATGTCGATCGAGCCATCGAGGTACTTCACTGGCCCGGCCGCGTTCGGGTTGATGTCGAACTCGAAGATCTGCGTCGGCAGCCACAGCGTGGCACAGGCGTTCGGGATGTCGACCACGCCGCTGATGTGTCCCTGCACCGGCGCCGTACCCAGGATCGAATGCGCCTGGGCACCTGAGTAACCAAACTTCTTCAGGTACTCGATCGCGTTCAGGCACGCCTGGCGATACGCCACGTGCACGTCGAGGTAGTGCTGCTTGCCGTATTCGTCGACCGAAATGCCTTCGAAGATCAGGTAATCGTTGTAGGTCGGCGTGATCGGACTGGGCTTGAAGATCGGGTTCTTGATGCCGTACTTGGCCATGCCGCCCTTGAGCAGGCTGACGCGCATGTGCACCCAGCCGGCCATCTCGATCGCACCGCAGAAGGTGATCTCGCCGTCGCCCTGGCTGAAGTGCAGATCGCCCACGCTCAGGCCGGCGCCGTCCACATAGACCGGGAAGTAGATCTTCGAGCCGCGCGACAGATCCTTGATGTCGCAGTTGCCACCGTGCTCGCGCGGCGGCACGGTGCGCGCACCTTCGGCAGCCGCCTTGGCCTTGGCCTCGCCGGTCAGCTTGCCCATGTGCGCGGTGCCACCGAACGGCGGGCAGGCCAGCGCGGGCACGCGATCGGGGTCGGTCGCGATGAAGTCGATCTCGCGCTTGTTCCACATGTCGAGCATCTTCTTGTCCGGCAGGCAGCCGATCAGCCCGGGGTGGATCAGCCCGGCGAACTGCACGCCCGGCACGTGGCGCGAGCGGGTGAACAGGCCTTCGATGTCCCAGATCGACTTCTGCGCCTGCGGAAAATGGTCGGTCAGGAAGCCGCCACCGTTCTTCTTGCTGAAGAACCCGTTGAAGCCCCACAGGCTGTCGGGCTTGGCGCCGATGTCGAGCAGTTCCACCACCAGCAGGTCGCCCGGCTCGGCGCCTTTGACGCCCACGGGCCCCGACAGGTAGTGCACCGTGGTCAGGTCGATGTCGCGCACGTCGTCGGCGCTGTCGTTGTTCTTGATGAAGCCGCCGGTCCAGTCGAATGTCTCGAGGATGAAATCGTCACCCGGCTTGACCCAGCAGGCCATCGGGATGTCCGGATGCCAGCGGTTGTGGATCATTTCGTTGTCGACGGGCGATTGGCTGAGGTCGACCTTGATCAGGGTGTCAGTCACGGTTGGCTCCTGTTTGTTGTAGCGAAGGGAAACGAAGAGGTCAGTCGGGTGCCGGGCAGCGCCGGAGCGAAGCGACAAGCGTCGGGGTCGTCATCTCTAGACGGAGAGGTACTGCTTGATGTGGGCGACGTCGGTGCCGGCGCGGGTGGTCTCGTGCACCAGACGCCCACCTTCGATGACGAACAGGCGGTCGGCGACATCCATCGCGAAACTCAGCACCTGCTCGGACACGATGATCGTGATCTCGCGCATCTTGCGGATCTCGTTCAGCGCCTTCGCGATGTCCTTGATGATCGACGGCTGGATGCCTTCGGTCGGCTCGTCGAGCAGCAGCACCTTGGGGTTGGTGACCAGCGCGCGAGCGATCGCGAGCTGCTGCTGCCCTCCGGACAGGTTGCCGCCCTTGCGATTGCGCATGTCGAACAGCACCGGGAACAGCGCGTAGATCTCGTCCGGAATCCGCTTGTCCTTGTCGTTCTCGAGCCCGGTCTGAATGTTCTCGGTGACGCTCAGCGTCGAGAAGATCATCCGGCCCTGCGGCACATAGGCAATGCCCTTGGCCACGCGCTGGTAGCTCTCGTCCTTGCTGATGTCCTGGCCGTCGACGCTGATCGATCCTGACTTCAGCGACAGGATGCCGATCAGAGACTTGAACAGCGTGGTCTTGCCCATGCCGTTGCGGCCCATGATGGCCACCGTCTCGTTCTTCCTGGCGTTGAAATCGAGGCCGTGCAGGGCCTCGCTCTGGCCGTAGCTGACGTGCAGATTGTTGACGTTGAGCATGTCGATCCTTGTTCAGTGGCCGAGGTACACGTCGATCACCTTCGGGTCGTTCTGCACCTTGTCCATCGAGCCTTCGGCGAGGATCTTTCCCTGGTGCATCACGGTGACCTTGTGGGCGATCTGCTTGACGAACTCCATGTCGTGCTCGATCACGATCACCGCGCGGTTGGCGCAGATGCGCTTGAGCAGATCGGCAGTCAGATCACGTTCGCGCGCGCTCATGCCGGCAATGGGCTCGTCCAGCATCAGCAGCTCGGGCTCCTGCATCAGCAGCATGCCGATCTCGAGCCACTGCTTCTGGCCGTGCGACAGCAGGCCGGCTTCGGTGTCCAGCTTGTCGGAAAGGCTGATCTCTTCAGCAACCACCTGCACCTTGGCCTGGACCTCGTCGTCGCACTTGAATGCCAGCGCACCGAACACCGAGCGTCCCTTCGGATACGAGACCTCGAGGTTCTGGAACACGCTCAGGTTCTCGTAGATCGATGGCGTCTGGAACTTGCGGCCGATGCCGAGGCGCACGCGCTTGTGCTCGGCCATCTGGGTCAGCTCGGTGTTCTTGAACTTGATGCTGCCACCGCTCGCGCGGGTCTTGCCGCAGATCAGGTCGAGCAGCGTGGTCTTGCCCGCGCCATTCGGTCCGATGATCACGCGCAGTTCGTTCTTGTCGATGTACAGCGTCAGCTTGTCGATGGCCTTGAACCCGTCGAACGACACGGTGAGGTCTTCGACGGCGAGGGCAAAGTCTGTGTTGCTCATGGCGTGCTCCGGCTCAAGCCTGTTGACCGCTGACGCCCGGAGGCAGGCTGTCGTCCCGGCCTCGGGGCGCCTGGGTCGCCGACGCCTCCGGGCAGGACGCATGCGCGGCGGCGATGCGTTCGGCATTCAGTCGACGCTCGGCTTGCCGACGCGTCCACCAGGGCTTGATGTGGCTCTCGACCAGCCCGGCCAGGCCCATGGGAAATGCCATCGTCACGCCAATGAACAGCGCGGCCATCAGGAACAGCCACAGATCCGGAAAGCTTTCGGAAAACAGCGTCTTGCCCGCGTTGACCAGCAGCGCGCCGTAGACGGCACCGACCAGGCTCAATCGGCCGCCTACGGCCGCGTAGATCACCATCTCGATCGACGGCACGATGCCGACGAAGCTCGGCGACATGAAGCCCACCTGCAGCGCGAACAAGGCGCCGCCGATGCCCGACAGGGCCGCCGCCAGGCAGAAGGTGAAGATCTTGAAGTCGGCCACGTCATAGCCGGAGAAGCGCACGCGGTCTTCCTTGTCGCGCATGGCCAGCAGCAGCGTTCCGCACTTGCTTTTCTGCACCCAGCGGCACAGCAGGATGCTGGCGATCAGCAACGCCACACAGAGGAAGTAGAGGATGTACTTCGCGCTGTCGGTGCGGGTGTCCCAGCCCAGCACGGTCTTCAGGTCGGTCATGCCGTTGACGCCGCCGGTGTAGCCCTGCTGGCCGATGATCAGCACGGTGACGATCAGCGAAACCGCCTGCGTGATGATCGCGAAATACACGCCACCGACGCGTCGCTTGAACATCGCGTAGCTGATGATCCAGGCCAGCAGCGTCGGCACCGCGATCACCAGGATCAGCGTCAGCGGCAGGCTCTTGAACGGCAGCCAGAAGGTCGGCAGCTCGGTGATCTGGTTCCAGTCCATGAAGTCCGGAATGCCCGGTGTCGACTGGATCTTGGTGGTGATCGGGTCGGACGCCTCCAGCTTCAGGAACATCGCCATCGCGTAACCGCCCAGGCCGAAGAACACGCCCTGCCCCAGGCTCAGCACGCCGCCGTAGCCCCACACCATGACCAGCCCGACGGCGACAAAGGCGTAGGTGAGGTACTTGCCCACCAGGTTCAGTCGAAAGATGTCCAGGGACAGCGGCAACACGACGGCCAGCAAGATCGTCAACAGCAGCAGCGGTCCGAGACCCGAGCGCTTCAACCCATTCAACAGCGTGTTCATTCAGCGGACTCCGGCAAACATCAACAAGCGCAAGGGCCGGCTCATCGGCGCACCTTGACCGCGAACAGCCCTTGCGGACGAATCATCAGGATCACCACGATCAAGGACAGCGTCAGCACCTTGGCCATCGATCCGCTCAGGAAGAACTCCGAGATAGACTGCGTCTGCGCGATGCCGAAGGCCGAGGCCACCGTGCCGAGCAGGCTGGCGGCACCGCCGAACGTCACGACCAGGAAGGCATCGACGATGTACAGCGATCCCGAAGTCGGCCCGGTCGAGCCGATGGTGGTGAAGGCCGCCCCGGCGACGCCGGCGATGCCGCAGCCGATGGCAAACGTCAGCCGGTCGGTCTTGCTTGTGTTGATACCGGTGGCATTGGCCATCGTCCGGTTCGCCACCGTGGCCCGCACCCGCAGCCCCCAGCGACTGCGGTACAGCGCCAGCATCACGGCCGCGGTGACGAACAAGGTCAGGCCGAGCACGAACATGCCGTTGATCGGAATGTCCAGCCCCGGATGCGGCGCCCACGAACCCAGCAGCCAGTCCGGCAGCGTCGGACTCACCTCTTTCGGGCCGATGAAGGTGCGAAAGCTCTGCTGCATCGCGAGACTCACGCCCCAGGTGGCGAGCAGCGTGTCGAGCGGGCGCTTGTACAGATGCCGGATCAACGCCCACTCGACGAACCAGCCGACGATGAAGGCGAACACGAAGGCCACGCCGATCGCGATCAGGAAGTAGTACGGCATGAAGCTCGGCGCGAGCTTCTCGGTCAGCGTCGAAGCCAGGAAGATCGTGTAGGCGCCGATCGTCATGAACTCGCCGTGTGCCATGTTGATGACGCCCATCTGGCCGAAGATGATCGCGAGCCCGAGTCCCATCAGCAGCAGCACCGCGAACAGGCTCAGGCCTGCAAAGCCCTGCATCGTGGCGATGTTGAGCATGTCGGAAAGGGTCATGGCGGGCTCTCGTGCTGAAGATTTCAAACCCTCTCCCGCCGGGAGAGGGGCGCGGTCGCAACGACCCGCGATTTACTGGTAACCCTTGGGGAACGGATCAGGTTTGATCAGTTCGGGCGACTCGGCCACCACCTTGAACGTGGCGTCGGGCTGGCCCTGGGCCATGCGCGAGCGGCTCCACAGGTGGTGGTTCTCATCGAGCTTGACGTAGCCTTCAGGCGCGATCTTCAGCTCGATACCCGGCGAAGCAGCGACCACCTTGTCGACATCGAAGCTGCCCGCCTTCTCGACAGCGGCCTTCCACAGCCACGCGCCCAGGTACGCGGCCTGCGTCACGTCGCCGATCACCGACGCCGGGCCGTACTTGGCCTTGAAGGCGGCAACGAACTTCTTGTTGTTCTCGTTGTCGAGGGACTGGAAGTACTTCATCGACGAATAGAAGCCGGTGAAGTTCTCGCCGCCGACGCCGGTCATCTCGTCTTCGGTCACCGACAGCGTCAACAGCAACTGCTTGTCGCCGGTAATGCCTGCAGCCTTGAGCTGCTTGTAGAACGCAACGTTGGAGCCACCGACCACCGCCGCGAAGATGCAGTCGGGCTTGGCGACCTTGATCTTGTTGATCAACGAGTTGAAGTTGGTGTTGCCCAGCGGGTAGTACTCCTCGCCGACGACCTTGCCCAGCTTGCCCACGGTCTCGATGTGCTTGCGCGCGATCTTCATCGAGGTGCGCGGCCAGATGTAGTCGGAACCGACCAGGAAGAACGTCTTGGCCTTCTTCTCCTTCGAAGTCCAGTCCAGGCCGTAGAGGATCTGCTGGGTGGCTTCCTGTCCGGTGTAGATGACGTTCTTGCTCTGCTCCAGGCCTTCGTAGAAGGTCGGGTAATACAAGAGACCGTTCTCCTTCTCGAACACCGGCAGCACCGCTTTGCGCGACGCCGAGGTCCAACAGCCGAACACGGCGGCGACCTTGTCATTGACGAGCAGCTTCTTGCTTTTCTCGGCGAAGGTCGGCCAGTCGGAGGCACCGTCTTCCTTGATGACCTTGATCTTGCGGCCGAGGATGCCGCCCATCGCATTGATCTGGTCGATCGCGAGCTGCTCGGCCTGGATCGAGCCGGTTTCCGAAATCGCCATCGTGCCGGTGGCCGAGTGCAGCTGGCCCACCGTCACTTCGGTGTCGGTGACCGCGAGCTTGGTGGTGTTGACCTTGGCGGTGGGGAACTGCTGCGCCAGTGCCCAGGCGGGCACGCCGGCCAGCGGAAGCGACGCAATGCCCTGGATCAGGCGGCGACGTTGAACGGAAAGAGGGGAAGAAGAATCGTCACGGTCATTCGACATGGAGGCTCCTGCGGTTGAATCGAAGGCGGGGCGGATTGCACTTCGCTTGCCTTGCATGGTGCTCAGGAAGGCGCGCCGGTCGAATACGTCAATCAACGTATGCACCCGTTCGGCAACGGCCTCAGCATCAAGAGGAACGCTTCTTGCCCGTTCTCGGGCATGTCCCCTGAAACCGTCCCGCCGCCACCTGTCTTGACTGCCGCCACTCAAAAGATCTTTCGGATACGCCGCGACTACAACGCCTGGGTGGCCGATGAGTCGATGGAGGACTACGCGCTGCGCTACACGCCGCGCAGCTTTCGCAAGTGGTCGGAGCTGCGGGTGGCCAACACCGCGTTCGGCGCGGTGTCGTTCCTGGCGCTCGAAGCGATCGGTGGCGCGATCGCGCTGAACTACGGTTTCACGAATGCGCTGTGGGCGATCCTGACCGTCGGCCTGATCACCTTCCTGACCGGCCTGCCGATCAGCTACTACGCCGCGCGCTACGGCGTCGACATGGACCTGCTGACGCGCGGCGCCGGCTTCGGCTACCTGGGCTCGACGATCACCTCGCTGATCTACGCGAGCTTCACCTTCATTTTCTTCGCGCTCGAGGCGGCCATCATGGCGCTGGCGCTGCAGATGTTCTTCGACATCCCGATCGCCTGGTGCTACGTGATCAGCTCGC
>JARXKP010000162.1 GCA_030271615.1 Pseudomonadota bacterium | reverse complement strand
TGGCGTCGTAGGGGCGCGGGCGGAATTGGCGCCAATTGGCCATCGCCTGGCGGATAGCGTCGGCGCGACGAGCTTGGCCGGTGGCCAGGTAGGCAGCTTCGAGACCCAATGTGTCGTATTTGTTTTCGGCGACGCTTTCTTCGTGAGTCGCCGTTTCATGGGCCGCCCGCGCTGCCTGTTCGGCTTGCAGCAAGTCTTCGGCGAGCCGTTCCAGCACCTGCTGCTGAAGCAAGAATTTATCCATGATGAAACGTGAGGCATCTCGAACAAGCGGGGTCAGATCTTGATTGTGAAGGGCTCCACCAGCTGTCGACGCTTCTGTTGGCAGCAGGTTAACTTCAGCTATGGGCACGAAGCTGCCGCCAGCAAGGCGCCGACCAACGGCTGCTCGTGGCCGCGAGTGTGAAGCCATTCAGGGTCCCGAGAGCCGACATACGGCGACTGCACCGGGGAAGGTTTGCAGCGTATTGATGGTGCCCAGAGCGGGCGCCCTGCGGGACGTCCCGGGGCTGCCTGCCTGCGGGTCGACAGTTTGCGCCAGACGCCCGCCGTGACGCGTGGCGCGTCAAGGGGCGGCGTCGCCCCCGCCGCTCAAGCGTTCACTTCGACCACCGGTTTGAAGCCGCCGAAGATCATCCGTTTGCCGTCGAAGGGCATGGGCGGGTTGCCGGGTGTGGACGGATCCATGCGTGGGTCTTCCATCATCTTCTTCATGGCGGCGTCGCGCGTGGCCTTGTCCGGCCATTCGACCCACGAAAAGGCCACCGTCTCTTCGGCCGTGGCCTGGACTGCGCGGCGGAAATCGGTGACTTTGCCGTCGGGGACGTCGTCGCCCCAACCCTCGATCACACGGATTGCGCCCAGCTCGATGAATATCGAGTCGAAATGGCGCGCGTGCTCGATGAACTTCTGCTTGTTGGCGGTGGGGACCGCGATCACGAAACCATCGATGTATGACATGTCTTCACTCCTGTTGGGTTGCCCGGTCGGCGCGCCCGCCTGAGTGCGCCTCGTATCCCATCGACGAATGACAGGAAGCCAGATCGACATGGCCCGCCCGGCCGGTGGACATGCGCCCTGTGGCGGCCCTGGAGCACCGCCGCTGCAGAATGCTTGCCGGGTCATCCGCCGCAGCGCCCTCAGCGTAGACCACTTGGCCCCGTAGGTCACTCTAGAGCAACCCGTGCACTTCTTTTCAGCAATGCCCGCTCATGGCCGAGGACGACCCGTCGAGCCTCTCGCCGAATGCTGCCATTCGGGCCGGGTGGCCGGTGAACATCACTACAAGATGAGGCCGCACTCGGAAGCCAGACGAGCCGCCATCCGGCGGTTCGCCACGCCCAGCTTGATGTTCATGCGCTGGAAGCGCGAGTTGATCGAACTCTTGCTGACGTGAAGTTCGGCCGCGATTCGCTTGCTGCTGTGCCCCTGGCACTGGTGACGCAGCAACACCAGATCGCTCGGCGTGATGTGGGCCTTGACGATCAGTTCGCGCCGAATCCGCGCGAGCCACCAATCGTGCAGTTCGAGCGCCAGCATCCGAGCACCGATCCTGAACGCCCCGAAGCCTTCGTCTTCAAAGAATCCGGGCGCGGACGATCCCAGGCACAACAGGCTGATGCGCGAGTGCCCCGCGCCGGAATGGGCGGGAGCCAGCACGGCAGAAGCGAAACCGTTCCGCGTGGCCAGATCAATCGCTTCCTGCTGCGCGGGTTCGGTGGCCGTCAGCGAACTGGCGATGATCGGCTCCGAGTGGTGCGCGGCGTAGGCGAGCCAGCGGTCATGCGCGATGAGCCCTGATGCTAGATATCGGCGGCACCAGTCGGGCTCGCATGCCAGCAAGAAACGGCACGCAGACACGTCGGCGCTGTCACGCACGAAGCTGACGAACACCGCGCACTCCGCGCCCAGGGCGTCGGTGCCCTCACGAAGCAGTGCATGTACTGCCGACTGCTCGGAGGCGTGGGCGATCTTCACGGCGATGCCCGTCGTCCGAGCCGCATAGTCGTGAGCCGAGACGCATTGCGACAGCGATAGGCGTCTACCCGTCAGCAGGCTGCGCTTCGATTCGCCAGAGGTCGTCTCCGTCCCGCTTGAGGTTGACGTGCAGCAAGGGGTGTTCGAAGCGAACGGGATCGCCATCGCACCATCGGTTGAATTCGACGGCGTCAATGAAGTGGACAGACTGCAAGGTTCGCAGTCCGCGTCTGGGGATCTCTTCGCGTTCGACATAGAGGCCTCCTGCAAGGCGTTGGAGGAGAAAATGAACCTCCCCCGTACGGCCCTTCGCGCACGACACCCGAACGTCGCTCGGCAAAGCAGGTACGTCCTTCGACGAATCCACCGCATCGAGCGACTGACGACGCGCCCTTTTCATACTGCTGCTACGGCGGGTGCCGTGGATGCAATGAAGATCCGGATCCCTGAAGCAGTTCGGCACGAAATCGAGCCCTGAAAGTACGCGATGCAGCGACGATTTCAAGCGCCACATCGAATGAGATGAAATGGCGAACACGCGCGCGGTCAACTGTTGTGTGCCCTGTTGCACTGAAGGCGGCCTCGCCGTATGGGGCCTCTATGTGCGTGGCGCGACCTACAACACTCGGCGCGTCGCATAGCTTGCCGAAAGGACTGGTCCCTGTCCGGTCACACCGCAGGTGCGTCGCTGCGTAGCACTTGCGTCGCTGTTTCATCTGTGGCTCGCGACCTCTTGGGTGAATGGGTGAAGACGCCGCTGTCAGACACTGCGGTTCTTGTCTCGTACCGTTCGAAATCACTGGGTGCATTCTGGGACGGCGACGTTCGTTGTCCATATGCATTTCCTCACGACATGGAGCAAGCGCTCAAGCGCCAACGAGCGCGTGAGCGTGCCGCCGCGGATCCGCGCGACGTGAGGGCACAACTGTGGGTTGGCTACAAGTCTGCGCGTGATGATCGGAAATTGCCGTGCAAGCCCAAAGGGAGCGGTCGATCAAGTCTGGCTTGGGCGACAGGTCCATCTCCGAGGTGATTGGCATCAAATACGTTGATCACCGACTGCTTGGCGCGTAAGTCGAGAGCCATACCAAGAATCCATCGAGAGCGCGTCGAACCAGGGTCATCGGCGTATATGTGTTCCTCGACCAGCCAGTCCTCTCCGTACGTGAACTGCTGGCGGCGCCCGCTATCCACGTCGACCATGGCCACTTGGTCGTATCCTGGAGATTCGAGTGCGCGGCCGCTCGTTCGTTCGAGACACAGAACCCGTGTGTATTCACGTCCCACTTCACTGGCCTCGATCGAAGGGAACTCCGATTCGAGCTCTCCGACGGTGGTTTGCGTCGCCCTCCCGCAAGCCGGGTCGAGGATCACCTCCGTCAAGCGTGCGCCCTCCTGATGCCGATATTCGCCGCGCATGACCGACCAGCCTGCAATCATCGACATCGGATTGTCCGCGCGCATGTAGTGCATTCGAATCGTTCCGTTGCCATCCTCCCATGCATTGGCAACGTGGAAGAGGCAGCCAGGGGGGAGGTCGTAGAACCGCTCTGACCAGTCGCGCTTGTCGATGGTCAGCGCTCGCATGCCCTGTCTAGGAAGCCACTGGCAAGCCTCCGCGAATGAAGCGCCGCCATCAAGTCGTTCCTTGCTCACAACCAGAGGTGACAGCAAGAACACAAGGTGGTTGCCTGTCGTGGCGAAGTCATGGATGGGCGGCAACTGCGACAAGCGCGCCACGTGACTCCGGATCAACTCGCCGGTTCGAGCCACGCAATAAATGGTCAACTCGCCGTTCAGCGGGTCTGCACCAAAGTTCCAGAGCGTGCCGTCGGCCTCCACACGAGGATGCGCAGAGAAGGGTCGCCCAGCCAAGGACGGATGCCATACCTTGACTCCGAGTGTCGAGAGCGTGGCGGGATCGATTCGGTAGGCGGACCCAGGCTCCCACAGAGCAAGCAATTCGCCCGCGAAATGAAGAACGCTGATGTTCGCCACGTTCGCAGCGTCGATGGGATCGGGCGCTGCGTCCGAACCCGGTATGTGGGTTCCAAAGGCGCTCAACAGAAAGCGCGCTCTTGCGGTTTCGGTGTTGTACTTTTCGGTGTGTATGAACTGACCCACATGCGACACACCACGATCAGTGAAGTGGAACCGCTGCAGCATTCCATCGCCGTCCCACCGGTGCCCGTATCGCTCCCCGCCGCGCTCATGCCTCGCAGGTCCGTTCCTGAACAGTGTTCCTCGAAGGCCCGCAGGCAACGGCGCACTCAACCGAACGGCGTCGCAGGCGATGCGATCCACGTCCATGGATCGGTACCCCGCGGTCCACTGCCGGCTCTCGGCTACTTTCTGAAACGCCGCGTGAACCATCTCTCCGTTCCATCCGGACGGTCGCGATCTGCTTTCGCGGGCCGATTCTGTCGATGCTGCGTTCATTGAAAGTCTCCTCAGTTTTATACGACGTCGTGCTTAGGAATGTTGAGGCGCACGAGTGTTCCTTTTCCCGGAGAGGATTTGATCTCGGCGGGATAGCCGAGGCCATCCGATAGGCGCTTCACGATCGCGAGGCCCAGACCAACGCCCTTCCTGCCATGGTGCGGACCCTCAGGTGATTGGTAGAAAGCGTCAAAAACCGCATCCAACGAGCCCGCTGGAATTCCGGGGCCCTCGTCCCTTACCTCGATGCAGACTCCGCCGTTGCGGCGCCTTGCTGCAATCAAAACTCTAGCCTTCGAGAATTTGACCGCGTTCGAGGTCAGGTTCTCGAGAATGCGCAGCAGCATCGCCTCGTCGGAGTTCACCGAGAGCGTTGTGGCGCGGAGTCTCAAGTCAACGCCTCGTTCTGAGGCCACATCTTCAAACGCCACGTCCAGTTGTTGAAACAACGCTTGCAACCGAAACTGCCGTCGCTCGGGTTTCAGCGTGGTTCCTTCCAGTCTTGCGAACTCAAGAACGTCAGTAACGTAGGTCTCCAAATCGTCGACGACGCCAACGAGACGGACGAATGCAGATCTGTCGCCTCCCGGGGAGACCGCCTCACTGACGCCCGATTGCGTAAGCAACTTCATGGCGTGGACTCGTTGCCGAAAGTCGTGGCTCGCGCCAGCAAAAAAAGCAGTCCGCGTTTCGAGGTTGCTTGCTGCAGCGGATCGAAGTGCCTCGACTTCCCCATTTCGATCGCGCAACTCTGCAACCAGCAGTTCGATTTCGTCGCTCTGCACGAGATACCTTCGGACGCCTGTCACGACCGTGTGGAATGTTGCCCACAAACACCCGACAAGCAATGTCAATAGCAGGACAACGGTCTCGGCGGAAATCCATCCTGATTGAGCCAGCTTCAACGCCATGGGCACCCAAAGGAACACCAAGTACAGAACGCACACTGCGGGCGATGCGGGGAGGATGGCTACAGACGCCACGCTGAGCATGACGAACGACATGAGCACGACCAAGGTCGTCAGGTTCAGGGTGGGCCCAACCAGGAGCAGGACAGTCCAGACCCAATGCGCGCCAACCATCAACATCGCCAATATCGGGATGAAGCGAAGCAGGGGACTGGTCGCGACTGCGGCGGGTGATGCACGGACAATCGGGACGTACAACAACGACCGAAGCACCATGTTCACGATGGACTCCACGAGCCAAACGTTCAGCAGCCAAGTGGCAATAACGTGCTCCGAGTGCGCGGCCACGTAGATGATCGGCACCGCCACCAAGTTCGCCAGCTGCAGCGCGCGAATCTGAACTCGGATGAAATCGCGGCTGGCGCGAGTGACTGGAAAGAGCCATCGCAGGCGAGGATTTTCTCCCCGAGTGAACGCAGAGGCCTCTTTCATCTCGGCATGAGAGTACCCCTGGAACGTGCGGGAGGCGCTGCCTCTTGAATCCATCGAAGCCATGTTCATGACCTTCTGTCGTGAACAATGGCTGCGCCATCCGCAGCAACCATTTGCTGCGGTCGGGACTCGAGAAAACCCAGTTCTATTGCTCTGGCGACCGCGTGTGCTCGGCTGCTCGCCTCCAGGCTTTGCAAGATTGCCGCCACGTGATTGTTGACGGTGCCCTCCGCGATGTGCATCTCGGTCGCGATCTCCTTGGACGATAGACCCGCTCGTATTCTCTCCAGCAATTGCGTCTGCCGTCGCGTGAGGCGGAGTCCGACCACTCTCCTGGCGTGTCGGGCGAAAGGAAACGAGCGCTCGCCGCCGAGAACTTTCATGACGGCCGCCGTAAAGTCTGCGATCGGAATTGCTTTGGTGATGTAGCCGAGAAATCCGCGACTGAATGTCTCCGACACGTACTCTGGGTTGTCGAAAGCGCTCACGACGCAGCATCGATCCGCCAAGCCTCGCCCTTCGACCTCTCGGGCGAGCGACAAACCGTAGGCTCCCGGAACATCCAAGTCCAGGAAGATTCGGAACCAAGTGCTGCGTTCGTCGTCGAGCCTTTCCAAGGCGTCGGCCGCCGTCGAACTGATGACAGGAACGATGAGGTTTCCGCACCCGACGAGAAGCTTGCCCGTGGCCTCGGCTACAAGAGGATGGTCTTCAATGACCAGCACAGGATGTGACCCAACGGCATCGGCACCTTGGCCATTCGGATTGGGCCCACTCAGCGACGATCGCCCTTCAAAATTCAAGGGAACACTATTCATCGCGTGCTCCTGTCAGCCCATGGGGCCGTTGACCGCCGCGAGGTGGCTACGCACTGGGCCGGCAGGATGGTCGGCACAAGTCCCCGATTCAAGCGTCCCCTCTTTTGGCTGTCAATCTCGGTGACGTATCCGCGTGTGATACCTGATACCGGATTGACCGACCACCCGGGTGCCACGCCGAGTATGAGTGCCCGCCAAAACCGGGCACTGCGATGCAGCCGCCCGCTAGCGCGAGCGTCTGGTTCCATCGGCGCAACGGTTGAGCAGCCCCACATTTGCCGGCCGCCTGATGTGCGAACCGTAGCGCCGCGCGCGCAGGCACAAGGGCCTTTCGCGGCATAAACGGCCCCCTTCCCGCCTCCGCTTCGCTCCGTCGGGCCCCTTCCATTTATTCCACGGTGCCCTTGCACCCGCGCTTCTTCGCGGCGCTCTCGGTCTCGCACGGCGACCGACGAATGCGGGGCAGAAATCAGCTCAACACCACACCCGACGCCGAGGGATCAACAGCCACAACCGGCTCCCTCGGAAATTAGGGCAGGGGCCGTTGGGCAATCACAAGGCAGGCGACATGCGAATGCGGCAGGACATCAATCGGTACGACATGGCAACAGGGCTCTCACGAGCCGTTGCGATGTCGTTCAAAAGTTGCGCGATGCCGTGGCCCGGCGTGCCGCCGTGACGGCTTGTCGAGATGGTCTGGCGAAGTGTCTTCAACGAATGGAGTTCATCATCATGGAACACACGAAGGAATTGCTGTCGGTGCAGTTGTCGAATCTCGTGCCGTCGCCGTACAACGTGCGCCGGCATACGGCCGGTCAGGTCGAGGAGCTGGCGGCGCTGATCGACGCGCAGGGGCTGTTGCACAACCTGGTGGTCACCGAGCAGGTGGTCGGGCGTGGCAAGGCCAGCAAGGTGAGGTTCGCAGTCGCGGCCGGGGAACGGCGCCGTCGTGCGCTGCTGTTGTTGCAGCAGCGGGGCCGTCTGCCGAAGACGCACGAGGTCTTGTGCGAACTGGTGCCGCCCGAGCGCGCGCTGGAGGTCAGCGTGGCCGAGAACAGCGGCCGGGAGGCACTCCATCCCGCCGATGAGTTCGACGCCTTCAAGGCCCTGATC
>JARXKP010000161.1:3950-7760 GCA_030271615.1 Pseudomonadota bacterium | reverse complement strand
GCTTGCCGGGACTGCCCAGGCAGGTGAACAGCACGTTGCGGTTCAGACGTTCGCGCATCGGCACGACTGAATGCAGCGCGTCCTGCAGTTCGGAGTACGAGTGGTCCCGCGTGCGCACCACAAGCTTGTCGCCGCGCACCACGTACAGACGCGAATCGCCGCAATGTGCCCAGTAGACAGAATCGCCCTGAAGCACGCAGGCAACCACGGTGGTGCGGGGCGTATCGGTCAATGCCTTCTGGGCGGAATAGCGCAAGAGCTGCTGGTGTCCGGCCAGGATCGCCTGGTTCAGGAAAGCCATGGGGTCGCTCAGCGTCGGCTTGGAAGCCTGCTGGAACAGCGCCGACATGGTTTGAAGTGCGAGCTGCGACGCCACTTCGCCCTCGGGATGTCCGCCCATGCCGTCTGCCAGCGCGAAGAGACCCGAGTCACGGGTGTACGAATACCCCATGCGGTCTTCGTTCTTTTCGCGGCCACCTTTGCGGCTGATCTGATAGATGGAAAAACGCATCAGGAAATCTCTGCAGTGCGCGAACGGAGCCGGCCGGTCACGCTTTGGCGCCGGTGGTCAGGTTTTCCAGTTGCAGCTTCAGGCGCTCGCCAAAGCTCAACTTCGTGTAGCGCCGTTCGGTCTCACGTGCCAGTTCTTTCTGCAACGCGAAGACGCTTTGAGGCCGCGACAGCGGGTCGAGCGACATGCACCATTCGGTCACTTCGAGCAGGTTGTCCGAATACACGTTGCGCAGTCGGGACAGACTGAGCGCGAGACGGTCCTTCTCGATGCGCTGCGGTGAATCGTTTGGCGGGTAGCCCTGCATGCACGCATAGATGCAGGCACCAATGGCATAGATGTCGGTCCAGGGGCCGAGCGTGCCATCACGCCGGTACATCTCGGGTGCCGCGAATCCGGGGGTGTACATCGGCCGGATGAAATTGCCTTCCTTGCTCAAGACCTCGCGCGCGGCTCCGAAGTCGAGCATCACAGCCCGGTTGTCATTGGTAATGAAGATGTTGGCGGGCTTGATGTCGAGGTGCAGCATCTTGTGCTGGTGCACGATGCGCAACCCCCGCAGGATCTCGTCGAACAGCGAGCGTATGGTGGATTCTCGGAACACCTTGTCACGCTTGAGATCGCGTGCGGTAACGATGAAATCCTGCAGCGTTTCGCCCTGCAGGTAATTCATCACCATGTAGACGGTTTCGTTCTCGCGAAAGAAGTTGAGCACCGAGACCACGCTGGGATGCGATATCTGAGCGAGCGAGCGCCCTTCTTCGAAAAAACTCTTGAGCCCAAGCCGGTACAGCGGCTGTTTTTCGGGCTTGACGCGCGGCGTCAATTCACCGGGCGAACGCTCCGCCAGCGACGATGGCAGGTACTCTTTCACCGCCACCATGTGCCTCTGGGTGTCTTCGGCAAGGTACACCACACCGAATCCGCCAGCCGCCAGTTTCTTGACGATCTGATAGCCGCCAACCACGGTGCCTGAGGGCAACGGAGCAGGCTTCAGCTTTGACATAATCAGTTGTTTGCACAGGGTGAAATCTAAATGCCAGTCTACAGCATGACCGGCTACGCAAGCGCCACCACAGGCGCAGCCGAAGCACCGCTTTCAACGGCCGCCTCGGATCTTCCGGCGACCCGTCCAGCCACCTCGACGCGCACCAGCGTCACCGTTGAGTTGCGCTCTGTCAACGCACGCTTTCTAGACTTGAATTTGCGACTGCCCGACGAACTCAGGGCCCTCGAACCGTCACTCCGTGAACTGGTGACCGCATCGTTTCGACGCGGCAAGATCGAGTTGCGTTTGAACGCTCAGACCTCGTCCGATACGGCTTGGCCACAGCCCCAGACCGACCAGCTGAACCGCCTGTCTCACTTGCAGAGCACGATTCGCGGTTGGCTTCCGACCGCACGGGAGTTGTCCGTCAACGAGGTCTTGAACTGGTGCAAGGCCGGCGCGGTGACCGACCGCCTCGACGAGGTGGCCCTGGACGCAACCCGGCAGGCCGTTTCGGGGCTGCAAGAGGCTCGTGCACGCGAGGGCCAGCGGCTGGTCGACGTACTGATGGACCGCGTCGGTCGCTTGCGAGAACTGGCGGCGCGGGCCGAACCGCTGGTGCCCGCCACTGTTCAACGCCAGCAGCAGAAGTTTCTCGAGCGCTGGCAAGACGCCCTCGAGCAGACGGGCGCGACGCAGACGGTGTCCCGCGATGCCCTTCAGGAACGAGCCTTGAACGAGGCCGCAGCATTCGCGATTCGCATTGACGTGGCCGAAGAGCTGGCGCGCTTGCGCTCGCACCTCGACGAGATGGCACGAATGCTCGGCGTCGGCGGCGAGGTGGGAAAGCGGCTGGATTTCCTAATCCAGGAACTCCTGCGAGAGGCGAACACGCTGGGCTCCAAAGCATCCAGCCTCGAGCTCACCAATATCTCGCTCGACATGAAGGTGCTGATAGAGCAACTGCGCGAACAGGTGCAGAACATCGAGTAACGACAAGTGCACAGCAATTTTTCGCGACAGGTACGAATCGGTGCGTGGCTGCTGCTGCTGTGCGGGTTCGCCGGTGCGCAGACCCCCAGCCTGACGCTCGATTCGCTGCCAAGACCAACGACGCCGCCACCCGAGGTCGGGCCGATCGTGCCCTCGCAGGTGCTTCGCTGGCGTCAGGAAGCCCTGGCTTTCGAATATGGGGACGGCGTGCCGCGAGACTTGGTCCGCGCGGCCGAGTTGTACTGTCGGGCATCGCGCTACGGCGACCCCGAGGCCCAATACAACCTGGCGTGGATGCTGACCCATTCACGAGGCATCGAGCGGGACGACGCACAGGCCGCGCACCTGTTCGCCGCCGCCGCCGAACAAGGCATCGTGCAAGCGCAGAACATGCTGGCGGCGATGGGCACTCCGCGCGGCGCTCCGCCGGATTGCCTGCGCCAACCAGACTCCGATCGCCCGCCGTTGGCAACCCCTGCAGCGGCTTCAAAGTCAAAGCCAGTCAGGCAGCCCGCGCCTCCACCCGTACCGGCCAATGCGCCGGAATCGATCGTGAAGTTCGTTACGCTCATCGCGCCTGAATATCAACTCGCGCCGCATCTGGTACTGGCCGTGATGGCAACCGAATCCAATTTCAACGCCTGGGCGGTCTCGCCGAAGAATGCGCAAGGCCTGATGCAACTGATCCCGGATACTGCAGCGCGATTCAAGGTCAAGCACATCACCGACCCCGCGCAGAACATCCGCGGCGGCATGGCCTACTTGCGATGGCTGCTGGCCTACTTCCAGGGCGACCTGTCATTGGTGCTGGCCGCATATAACGCAGGTGAAGGAGCCGTTGATCGCTACAAGGGCGTGCCGCCCTATGCGGAGACTCGTTCATACGTGCGGCGCATCATTGCCGCGATAGGCGGACAACGCTCGCACCCGTTCGACCCGAACGTGACGCAGCCGTCAAGTACGGTGGGCCTGTCGAGCAAAACCGAAACCGCACTTACACGCTGATCGCCGCAGGGTAATTACTCTCTTTGCCGGCATGACTCAGGTGGCGGTTCCACCCAGACGCTCGGCGAAGTGACATTTCGACACAGTGTGCGGGAATTCATGACTGCCATCACTGAAGGCGCCCCAGACACTGACGGACTTGGAATTTCAAGCGATGATCCAACGATGAGGGCTGCGCAGTGGACTACTGAAACAGTCTGTCGGCACCACATCGCCGCAATGAATCGAAAATGAAAATGCTCAACACCAAAACCATACTCGCTGCAATTTTCGTCTCAGTATTGGCGACTGCATGCAGTGGCGAAAAGCCGGA
>JARXKP010000161.1:0-3850 GCA_030271615.1 Pseudomonadota bacterium | reverse complement strand
TCGCTGCAATTTTCGTCTCAGTATTGGCGACTGCATGCAGTGGCGAAAAGCCGGAACAGCAAGTCAAGTCGGCCAAAGAGTATCTTCAAAAACAGGACAACAAGTCCGCGTTGATTCAGTTGAAGAATGCGCTACAACAGAACCCGGCTTTGGGCGAAGCGCGCTTTCTGATGGGCACGATTCTTCTTCAAGACGGTGATGCCACGGGAGCAGAAGTAGAGTTTCGCAAAGCGCTCGCAGCGAAGCATCCAGAAAACATTGTTGTGCCCGAGTTGGCAAAATCCATGTTGATATTGGGTCAAGCCAAGAAGCTGACCGATCAATATGCGGCAACCCGTTTCAACGTACCGGCTGCCGATGCGAGCCTTCAGACCACACTGGCCACAGCGCAATCCAGTTTGGGAAAGAACGATCTCGCTGAAGAATCCTTGGCTGCGGCGCTGGCAGCCGACCCCAGTTATGTGCCCGCACTCATCCTCAGAGCACGGCAAAAAGCGGCATCACGTGACGTAGACGGCGCGCTCTCGGCCCTGGAAGCAATCCTGTCCAAAGCCCCCACCAGCACCGAGGCCTGGAAACTGAAGGGCGACCTCCTTCTCTACGGCAAGAACGAGGCTGACGATGCACTGATCGCTTATCGAAAATCGATCGAGGCGAACCCGAAATTCGGACCCGGTCATCTCGCCATATTGGCGATCCTGATGCAACAAAACAAACTCGAAGAGGCGTCAAAACAACTGGACGAGCTGAAGAAGTTTGCCGCAAAAAATCCAGAAACACGGTACGCGGAAGCGCAGCTGGCTTATCAGAAAAAGGACTTCAAGACGGCTAGAGACATAGCCCAGGAACTGCTTCGACTGTCATCGAAAAACCCGCGCATATTGCAATTGGCCGGAGCCATCGAATTTCAGACCAATTCCCTCGCGCAGGCCGAAATCTATCTGGTAGCAGCCACCCGGGCCGAACCCAAGAATGTCTTGTCGCAAAGGCTGTTGATCTCGACCTATCTGCGCTCAGGGCAAGCGGCCAAGGCACTGACCGCATTGAATTCCATCACTGGCAAAGATGGTCTGGACCCGAGGTACTTCTCGCTGGCTGGCGAGGTGCATCTGCAGAACGGCAACGCCAAGATCGCCGAGGATTACTTTTCCAAGGCACTGAAAGCCGACCCCGGCAATGTTGCAACGCGCACTTCGATGGCGTTGACCCACTTGGCGACGGGTCAAAATGACAACGGGTTCGATGAGTTGGAAACCATCGCCGGCTCCGACGCCGGAACCACGGCCGACATGGCGCTGATCAGCGCGCATCTGAAGCGCAAGGACTTCGACAAGGCCTTGGTGGCCGTCGAGAAACTCGAGGTGAAACATCCCGACAAACCTGTTGCGGCCAACCTGCGTGGCCGAATCCAGTTGGCCCAAAAGAACACGGCGGCCGCACGCCTGAGCTTTGAAAAGGCCTTGGCTATCGACCCATCGTACTTCGCGGCAGCAGCCAGCTTGGCGGCGCTGGACATGGTCGACAAGAAGCCGACTGACGCCAAGAAGCGGTTCGAAAACCTCCTGGCAAAAAACCCGAAAAATGGGCAAGCCCTGCTGGCTTTGGCCGAACTCGCCGCGCTGCAGGGTGCAGGCAAAGATGAAGTGGCCGTGCTGCTGAGCAAAGCCGTCGAAGCCAACCCCACGGAGGTCGCGCCCCGGCTGCTGCTGATCGAGCTGTACCTCGGAACCAACGACGGCAAGCTCGCAATCACCACCGCGCAAAATGCCGTGGGCGCGCTACCGGCCAGCATGGAATTGCTTGATGCCCTGGGCCGGGCACAGCAAGCTTCCGGAGATCTCAAGCAGGCTGCCTCGACTTTCGCCAAATTGGTAGCGGAACAACCGCTGTCGCCTCAGGCCCACATGCGCGTCGCAGCGGTGCAGCATGCCAACAAGAACACCCAGGCTGCCGAGCAGAGTGTCCGCAAGGCGCTGGAGATCAAGCCTGACTTTCTCGAAGCGCAACGCAGTTTGATCCTCTTGGATCTCGATGCAAAAAAATATCAGGATGCGGTTGCGCTGGCACGCGTGGTTCAAAAACAGCGCCCGGAAGCCGATGTGGGATTCAGTTTTGAAGGTGACATCTACTCTGCACAAAAAGACTGGAACGCCGCAGCGGCGGCTTATCGCGCCGGCTTGAAACTGTCTCAATCGCCAGAACTGGCGATCAAGCTTCACGCCGTCACTTCACAGTCGGAGCAGAAAACAGAGGCCGAGCGTTTTGCCACGACTTGGGTCAAGGAACATCCGAAGGACGTCAGATTTCAGTCGTACTTGGCCGAGGCGGCCTTGTCGCGCAAGGACTACGCCATTGCGGAAAAGCACTACTTGGCGGTAGTGCAAGTGCAGCCTGACAGTGCCGCCGCGCTGAATAATCTGGCTTGGGTAAGCCAGTTATTGCACAGGGATAAGGCGATCACGTACGCGGAGAAGGCGAACGCGTTGGTGCCAAACCAGCCCTCCTTCATGGATACGTGGGCCATGTTGCTATCCGAAAAGGGCGAGCATGCAAAAGCGATCGAGTTACAGGTCAAGACTGTCAAGGCGCAGCCTGAGAACACAGGATTCAGGCTGAATCTGGCAAAAATCTATTTGGCTGCCAGTGACAAGTCGAAAGCGCGCTCGGAACTCGATGTCTTGACCAAGCTAGGCGACAAGGATCCTTCGTACAAGGAAGCTTCCGCACTCATAAAGACCTTATGAAGAACTTCAGTTTTCTTGGTCGGCGATGAATGTCCACGTCAGTGATAAATGAGCGCTGATTTTTCGGAACGAGCACTTCTCGGCCCCGTACGTGCGAGCCGCACGCCTGTTCGACGAGTTGCAGGTCGCGCACGGCGATGGCAGCTTCGCCCGGCGACTAGCGCAACTGACCAAGCTGGATCTGCTCGACGACCACATCGACACGCGCTCGACCCTGATCACCAGCCAATTGCCGGTCAAGGCGTGGCACACCTACCTCAACGACCGACGCTGGCCGATGTGGTTGACGACAATTACCTTGGCCGGTTGAGAAGGCCTGCGCCGGGCGGGTCCTGAAGGCGGGGCTACCGTGAGTCTTTCGACGACAGATCGAAGGCGAGCGGCATGCCCGGCAAGAAGATCACGGACCACCAAGTGCACAAGTACAAGCAACATCGCAACACGCTCACGCAGGTTGCGGCCGCCGCCCGAGCCGGCATCAGCGAACGCAGCGCCCGGCGCATAGACGACACCGACGCCTTGCACTCGGCAAGCGCCGCCTCAAGGCCCTCTTGACGCCGGTCAGTTCGTGAAGGTGACGAAGCTCAGATGTCGAGCACGTGCCGCAGCATGTGGAACGGCACGCGCCAGGTTCCACCGTCGGCGGTGCCGGTTCCGATCGTGGCGGTTCGTTGGTTGACGCGCACGACCACGCCAGTGATGCCCCTGCCGTCGCGATCATCGAACGTGACGGTGTCGCCGCGTTGGAACTCACGCACCTGGCTTGCTGCGCTTACCGGTTCCGGTGGCGGCTCGTACGGCGCCTGCTCAGTTTGACGATCGAGCTCGGTACAACCCTGCATCGCCACGCAGGGCATCTTCCAGGTTCGCTGGGTGCCTGCTTCCAGCACCGTGGCCTGCGTGTCCCTCATCGCGATGATCTTGCCGCGGCGCATCTGGCCGTCGCGGAAGTCGACGAACTGCACGGCCTGCCCCAGATGCAGGCTTGAGAGGGCGGCGATGCCCCGACGCGGGTCGGCCAGCATCCCTTCGATGAGCGCCTTGAGCTGGTACTGAACCGCCCCGGGTATTGAGGAGGCTCCAATCTTTGAGAGGATGGAGCCATG
>JARXKP010000160.1 GCA_030271615.1 Pseudomonadota bacterium | reverse complement strand
CCTATGTGTTTCACATCGGTCTGGCCTTGGTCTTCTTCGGCTACGCGCCGCACATCGCCTTCATTCGCCGCCTGACCGGCTTGGGCTGGCCGGCGCTGCCCGATATGGTCATGTATCTCGCGGCCGCTGCCAGCATCGTGTCCCTGCTGATCGCACTGCTGTTCAAGCTGACCGATCCGGTGCTCAAGAAGATCTCTCGCGCCGACGACATGCTGACATGGACTGTCACGATGCTGCCGTTGATCACCGGCATGGCTGTGGTGGGCGAACCCTCTTCGGCCATCCTGGCGCACGCGCAGGTCCTGTACCGTGACCCGCTGGCGATCCACCTGCTCAGCCTCGAGTTGCTGCTGGTCTGGTTTCCGTTCGGCAAGCTGATGCACGCCTTCCTGTTCCTGCCCGGGCGCATGCAACTGGCAACCTTTCTCGGGCGTCGCGGGGTGCAACCATGATCGACATGGCGGTCTTCAAGCAATTCCAGGGGGCCATCGCGCATCTGGGTGAGATGGCCCAGCCCGAGCCTATTGCCGACGACGAGCGTGTCGCCCGGGCCAAGGCCGTGATGCGGCGCAAGACCGATCGTTCGCTCGCGCTCGACCTCGAGTCCTGCGTCAACTGTGGCTACTGCTCCGAGGCCTGCCACTTCTACCAGGGCACGCAGGACCCGAAGTACACGCCGACCCGAAAGCTGGACCTGTTGCGGCGCGTGCACGCACGCGAAAGCGCGGCCTTTGCACCGATCACGCGGCTGTTCACCCGCGACATCAACCTGGCCGACCTGCAGGAGTGGCAGGAACTCGTCTATGACAGCTGCACCGAGTGCGGCCGATGCAGCATGGTCTGCCCGATGGGCATCAACATCGCCCGCGGTGTCAACGTGATGCGCGAGGCGCTGTCCGAGGCCGGCCTGGTGCCGCTGGAACTGATGGCGGTCGCCCAGGAGCAGGCCGGGCGCGGCACGGTGTTCGGCGTCGGGCCAACTGAGCTGGCGGGCGTTGTTGAAACATTGCGCGGCCGGGGCATCACGATCCCGCTCGACGAGCCCCATGCGGACGTGATGCTGGTCACCACGGTGATCGACGTGCTGCTGTTCCAGGATGCGCTGGCCGCCACGGCACGGATCCTCAATCACCTGAAGGTCGACTGGACCCTGCGCAGTGCCGGCTTCGAGGCCGCCAACTTCGGGCTGCTGTCCGGCAACGAGGCTTTGCAGGCGGCAGCGAGCCAACGCATCATCGATGAAGCGCTGGCCATCGGCGCCAAGGCGGTGATCCTGCCCGAGTGTGGCCATGCCTATCCGACGCTGCGCTGGGAGGGGCGGTTGCCCAATGGAAAGCCGCTGCCCTTCGAGGTGCTCGCCGCGTCCGAGTTTGTCGGGCGCGAGATCCGCGAGGGACGCCTCACGCTTGTGCCGGGCGACCCGAGCCGCAAACTGACCTACCACGACGCTTGCAAGCTGGCGCGCCACGGCGGCGTGATCGATGAACCACGTGCCGCGCTGCAGGCGCTGGGCGTTGACTTCCGCGAGACATCCCCCACGGCCGAGCTGAACTGGTGCTGCGGCGGCGGCGCCGGCACCTTCCTGATCAACCGTGCCGCACCGCTTCGGCACAAGGCCTGGCAGATCAAGCGGGCCCAGGTCGAGGCCACCGGCGCCGACACGGTCGTGTTGTCGTGCGCCAGCTGTCGGCTCAACTTCATGGAGGGCGACGAAGTGGAGCAGTCGGGCCTGCACATCGAAAGCCTGATCGAGCTGGTCGCCGCACAGCTGCCCGGGCCACCGGCCTCATGAGCGAAACACTGCCGGCCCGAGAGGTACGACCGCCGCGCGCCGCCGCGCCTGCGCGCGACGCCGTCGAGCCGAAGAAGCTGACACGCCGCACCATCGTGATCGCCGTGGCGGGCCTGCTGCTGGTGGCCGCGGCCGGTGCCGCCTACTGGCGCTTCGCCCGCGCTGTGGACTTGCCGGTCGCGGTGGCCACGCAAGGTGCCATTGCGGCGCGCGTGGTCGGGCCAGGCACCGTGCAGGCCCGCATTCCCGTCACGCTCAGCGCCCGCGTCAGCGCGACGGTCGTGCAAGTGCACGCCGATGTCGGCGACGCCGTGCACCCGGGGCAGTTGCTGGTCACGCTCGACGACCGCGACCTGAGCGCGCGCCGCGGCGTCGTGGCGGGCCAGCAGGAAGCGTTGCTGCGCAACACCGAAGGCGCGCGCGCAGCACTGGTCAAGGCACAGGCCGATCTGGAACTTGCGCGCGGCAAGCAACGGCGTGATGCCGAGCTGCTGGCCCAGGGCTTCGTCTCGCAGGCGGTGCTCGATGCGTCGAACTCGGGCCGCGACGGCGCGGCGGCGGGCGTGGACGCCGCCCAGGCTGCGCTGGCGGCCCGCGCGGCCGACGCCCGCTCGCTGTCGCAGGAAGCCCGCTACGCCGACGCTGTGCTCTCGTACACACGGATCGTCTCGCCCATGGAAGGCGTGGTGATCCAACGACTGGGTGAAGTGGGCAACACCGTCGTGGCGGGCACGCCGCTGCTGAAGATCGTCGATCCGAAGTCGCTTTGGGTGGCCACGCGCGTGGACGAGTCGGTCGTTGGCCGCGTTCAACCTGGCCAGAAAGCGAGCATTCGGTTGCGCAGCGGCGAGGTGTTGCCAGGCAAGGTGGCACGCATTGCCAGGCAGTCCGACGCCGCAACGCGCGAACTGGACGTGCATGTCGCGTTCGACAGCGTGCCGCAGCGCTTTGCAATCGATCAAGAGGCCGAGGTGAGTATTGCTGTTGGCGAGGACCGGGGCATCCTGGTGCCGCTGGCCGCGCTGACGCGCGACAAGGCCGGCCGCGAGGGTGTGCTGGTCATCGACGGTGGGAGCGATGGCGGCCGCACCCGCTTTCAAGCCGTGGAGACGGGCGGCGCCGACGCACGCCAGCTGTTGATTCGCAAGGGCCTGACGGGTGGAGAAGCCGTCGTGGCCAACGCGGCCGGCGTGACCGCCAACCAGCGCGTGCGACCCGCCGCCGCTTCCGTCCCCGCTTCGGCACCCTGACAGCGCAGGCAACCCGCCATGGAACTCGCGCTGAAGGACATCCGCCGCCACCTCGGCAAATTCTTAGCCACGATCGCCGGCGTGGCGATGTTGCTGGCCATCGTGCTGGTGATGAACGGCATCTACCAGGGCAACATCGAGGACGGCGTCTGGCTGATCGACAACACGGCCACCGACCTGTGGGTGGTCGAACGCGGACGCGGTGGGCCGTTCAACGAGGCCTCGCGCATCCCGCTGGACAGCTACAAGAGCATTGCCGCAACCCCCGGTGTCGCGCGTGCCAGCCCCTTGGCGCTGTACACGGCACAGCGCGAGATCAACGGACGCGACCAGCAGTTCACGGTGATTGGCTATGACATCTTTGGTGGCGCAGGCGGACCGGGCCGCATCGTGCAGGGCCGCACCATCACCGCGCCGCACTACGAGATGGTGGCCGACCGTAAGCTCGGGCTGCAGCTCGGCGACCGGGTGCCGCTGGGCACCGACCACTACGACGTGGTTGGCATCACCAGCGGTGCGGTCGATTCGGGCGGCAACCCGCTGGTCTACCTGGCGCTCCCCGACGCGCAGAAGTTTCAGTTCGAGCAGGACCAACGCGCCATCAGCGCCGCTACTGCTGCCAACCTGCAGCGGCTCGACAGAGCCGGCTATTCGCCCGAGCAGGCCGCGCGCCTGCTGCCCTTACTGTCCAGCGGCAACAACACGATCAACGCAGTGCTCGTGACCTTGGCGCCCGGTGCGAACGGCGCCGCCGTGGCGGCCCACATCCGCGACTGGCTGTACTTCAACGTCTACACGACCACCGAAGAGCGCAACCTGATGCTCGAAGGCAAGCTGAACAGGATGGCGGCGGTGCTCGGGCTGTTTCGCTCGCTGCTGATCCTGGTTTCCATTGTCATCATCGCGCTCATCGTCTATGTGCTGACGATCGAGAAGATCCGGTCGATCGCCACGCTCAAGCTGATCGGCGCACCGAACGGCCTGATCGTGCGGCTGATCATGACGCAGTCGATGCTGCTGACCCTGGTGAGTTTTGCGGTCGCCTACGCCTTGCGCGACCTGATCGCGCCGGGCTTCCCGCGCACCCTCGCCTTTCTGGCGCCGCAAACGGCACTCACTTTCGCGGTGATGCTGGTCGGTGGTGTGCTGGCCAGCCTGATGGCGGTGTGGCATGCGCTACGCACACCGGCGCAGTTGGCGTTGGGCGGCTAACGTGGCGGTCGTCGACATCCATAACGTCTCGCAGACCTTCGGCCACGGCGAACTGGCCGTGCAGGCGCTGAAAGCCACCAGCCTCAGTGTCGAAGCCGGCGAGTTGGTGGCCCTGCTCGGCCCCAGCGGCTCGGGCAAGAGCACCTTGCTGCTGGCGATCAGCCTGATCCAGCCACCCACCACCGGGCGCATCGTGATCGACGGCCAGACCCTGTACGACGAGGGCCCCACCGGCATCGACGTGCGGGGCTTCCGGCGCAGCAAGATCGGCTTCATCTTCCAGCAGCACAACCTGATCCCGTTCCTCACCGCGCTGGAGAACGTCGCGCTGATGCTGCAGATCAACGGCGTGAGTCGCCGCGAGTCGACGCGCCGCGCGAACGACCTGCTCGACACCCTGGAGATCGGCCATCGCGCCCACTCGCTGCCGGCGCAACTCTCGGGTGGCGAGCAGCAGCGGGTGGCGATCGGCCGTGCACTGGCCAACGACCCGGTGCTGATCCTTGCCGATGAGCCCACGGCAGCGCTCGACACGCAGCGCGGAACCAAGGTGATGGCGATGCTGCGTCAGATCGCCCGTGAGCGCCGCTCGGCGGTGATCGCCGTCACCCACGACCACCGCATGATCGAAGGCTTCGACACGGTTTACCACCTCGAGGATGGACGCCTGGCGCGTGTCGATCACCACGAGCAGGTCACCGATGCGACGCCGGCTTGAGCGTTGAGTTCGCCCCCCGCCCGCTGACCCGAACTCGCAGCAACCGCCTACACGTGCACGAAGGATCAGCGCGAATGATCTTCAATGACTGAAAAGCTCTCGGGTGCGCCCAGCGCCCCACTGAGGTATTGCAGGCGCATGGTTTGGCTTCGCTTGACGATCATCCATGTTTCCAACACAATGAAAACATGGAAGAAAAAGCTGCCGTTGCCTCCCTCGCTGCCCTGCCTCTCGGGTGCGCCCAGCGCCCCACTGAGGTATTGCAGGCGCATGGTTTGGCTTCGCTTGACGATCATCCATGTTTCCAACACAATGGAAACATGGAAGAAAAAGCTGCCGTTGCCTCCCTCGCTGCCCTGGCTCAGGGGATGCGCCTCCGCATCTTTCGCGTCCTGATCGGCGCAGCACCGCAGGGCATGACGCCCGGTGAGCTGTCCGCCACGCTGGGCGTGCCCGGCTCGACGCTGTCCTTCCACCTGAAGGAACTGCTGCACGCCGGCCTGGTGACCCAGGAGCGCGAGGGCCGCAACCTCATCTACCGCCCGTCCATCGAGCAGATGAACGAGCTGCTCGCCTACCTCACCGCGCACTGCTGCCAGGGCGCGGCTTGCGAGGCAATTTCAGCGCCCGGCTGCACCACTTGCTGACCCACAGATCACCATGAAACGCTTTCACGTCCATCTGCATGTCGACGACCTCAGCAAGAGCGTCGGCTTCTACTCGAAGTTGTTTGCGACCGAACCGGCTCGCCTCGAAAGCGACTACGCCAAGTGGATGCTGGAAGACCCGCCGGTCAACTTCGCGATCTCCACGCGCGGCTCGCAACCCGGCATCGACCACCTCGGCATCCAGACCGACGACCCGGGCGAACTTGCCGCGATGAAAGCCCGCGCCGAAGCGGCCGACATGACGCTGCTGGACGAAGGGGAAACGACCTGCTGCTACGCCCGCAGCGAGAAGCACTGGGTCACCGACCCGCAAGGCATCGCCTGGGAACACTTCCACACGCTGGCCAATATCGCGGTTTTCAACGAAGCCGCGGCGCAGGCCTCGACAGGTTCCGCCTGCTGCGGACCCGCTGAGCCGGCTGTGGCGGCAAGCACTGAGCCTGCGGCCTGCTGCGCACCCACACCGCGCGGCAAGCCCATCGGCATTCCGATCAAGTCTTCCACTTCTTGCTGCTGAGGCAACCCATGAGCGACAAGGTCTACAACGTTCTCTTCATCTGCACCGGCAACTCCGCCCGCTCCATCCTGGCCGAGGGGCTGATGAACCACCTCGGCGCCGGGCGGTTCAAGGCGTGGTCTGCGGGCAGCCATCCCAACGGCACAGTCAACCCCTTCGCGCTGCAGACTCTGGCCACCTGGCGCATGCCGACAGACGGGTTTCGCAGCAAGAGCTGGGACGAGTTCGCACTGCCCGGCGCACCGGCGCTCGACTTCGCGTTCACCGTCTGCGACAACGCGGCCGGCGAAGTCTGCCCCGTGTGGCCCGGTCAGCCGATGACGGCCCATTGGGGTGTTCCTGACCCGGCTGCTGTCGAAGGCACAGACGTTCAGAAGGCCAAGGCCTTCATGGACACGGCCATCACGCTCAAGCGTCGTATCGAGCTGATGCTGTCGCTGCCGCTGAACTCGCTGGTCGGAATGTCGCTGCAGCGCGAGATCGACCAGATCGGCAAGACGGGCGTCTGAACCGATGACGGCCCACGTTCTCATTCTCTGTACCCACAACTCGGCGCGCAGCGTCCTGTCCGAGGGCATGCTGAATCATCTGGCCGCGAAGGTCGGCCTCGATGTGAAGGCGCACAGCGCCGGCAGTGCGCCGAGCGGACGCATCAATCCGTTTGCCATCGAAGCACTCAAGGGTGCGGGCATCGACACCAGCGCCTACCGCAGCAAGAGCTGGGACGAGTTCAGCGCCGATGGCGCGCCGCCGCTGTCCATCGTCATCACCGTTTGTGACAGCGCCGCAGCCGAAACCTGTCCCGTCTTCTTTGGCGGCACAGGGCACCAGCCGGTCAAGGTGCATTGGGGCTACCCCGACCCCTCCAATGCCGAAGGCGGAGACGACGGCAAGCGCCGCGCCTTCGAGTTGACCCGCCAGGCCATCGGCTACCGAATGCTGCAATTGCTGGCGCTGCCCTTGAACACGATGAACCGCGCTGCGCTGCAAGCCGCCCTGGTCGAGATCGGCCGCAGCTGATCTTCCCCACACAAGAACAATCATGAACACCACTGTCCTTCCCGCACCCGCTACGGCTCCTGCGCCGATGAGCGTCTTCGAGCGCTACCTCACCGTCTGGGTGTTCCTTTGCATAGTCGTCGGAATCGCGCTCGGACAGATACTGCCCGGGCCCGTCCAAGCCATCGGCCGCATGGAGATCGCCAAGGTCAACTTGCCGGTCGGGCTGCTGATCTGGGTGATGATCATTCCGATGCTGCTGAAGGTCGACTTCGCGTCGCTGTCGCAGGTCAAGCAGCACTGGCGCGGCATCGGCGTCACGCTGTTCGTCAACTGGGCCGTCAAGCCGTTCTCGATGGCGCTGCTCGGCTGGATTTTCATCCGGCATGTCTTCGCGCCGTACCTGCCGGCCGGGCAGGCCGACAGCTACATCGCCGGCCTGATCCTGCTGGCTGCCGCCCCGTGCACGGCGATGGTGTTCGTGTGGAGCCGCCTGACCGGCGGGCACCCGCTGTTCACACTGTCGCAGGTGGCTTTGAACGACACCATCATGGTGTTCGCCTTCGCGCCCATAGTCGCTCTGTTGCTGGGCCTCTCGTCGATCATCGTTCCGTGGGACACGCTGATCACGTCGGTGGTGCTGTACATCG
>JARXKP010000159.1 GCA_030271615.1 Pseudomonadota bacterium | reverse complement strand
GGACGATCACCGGAGCCAGGCCTTCGGAGATCTCATCGAGCAGCAGCAGCTTGGCGCCGGTGCGCAGGATGCGCGCGACCGCCAGCATCTGCTGCTCGCCGCCCGACAGCCGCGTGCCCTGGCTCGATGCGCGTTCGCGCAGGTTGGGAAACATCGCGTAGATCTGCTCGACGCTCATGCCGCCCGGCGCCTGCACCGGCGGCAGCAGCAGGTTCTCCTCGGCCGACAGGCTGGAGAAGATGCCGCGCTCTTCGGGGCAGTAGCCGATGCCCAGTCGCGCAATCCGGTGCGTTGGCAGGTCGAGCGTCTCCTGGCCCTTGATCCTGATCGAGCCGGTGCGGCGCCCGATCAGCCCCATGATCGCGCGCAGCGTGCTGGTGCGGCCGGCGCCGTTGCGGCCGAGCAGCGTGACGACCTCGCCTTCGTCGACATGGAAGTCGACGCCATGCAGCACATGCGACTCGCCGTACCAGCCGTGCAGGTCGCGCACGTCGATGAATCGCTTGGCAGTCGTCATATCAATGGGCCCCGGCCAGCTCGACGTTCGCGCTGCCCATGTAGGCCTCGATCACCGCCGGGTTCTTCGACACCTCGGCATACGGCCCTTCGGCCAGCGTCGCACCGCGTTGCAGCACGGTGATCGTGTCGGCGATGCTCGCGACCACGCTCATGTTGTGCTCGACCATCAGCACGGTGCGCTGTGCCGCAACCTTCTTGATCAGCTGGCGGATGCGGTCGACGTCTTCGAGGCCCATGCCCTGCGTCGGCTCGTCGAGCAGCATCAGCTTCGGGTCCATCGCGAGCGTCGTTGCGATCTCCAGCGAGCGCTTGCGGCCGTAGCTCAGCTCGACCGCCGGGATCGCCGCGTAGGCCTCCAGATCGACCTCGCGCAGCAACTCGAGCGCGCGGTCGTTCAGCCCGTCGAGCGAGCGCTCGGACTTCCAGAAATGGAACGACGTGCCCAGCCGGCGCTGCAGCGCGACGCGCACGTTCTCCAGCACCGTCAGGTGCGGGAACACCGCCGAGATCTGGAACGAGCGGATCACGCCGCGCCGCGCAATGCGGGCCGGCGGCTCGTCGGTGATGTCGTGCCCGTCGAACAGGATGCGACCCGAACTCGGCGCGAGGAACTTCGTCAGCAGGTTGAAGCACGTCGTCTTGCCCGCGCCGTTCGGACCGATCAGCGCATGGATCGAGCCGCGTCGCACGCGCAGGTTGACCTGGTTCACGGCCACAAAGCCCTTGAATTCACGCGTCAGGTCGCGGGTCTCGAGAATGAAGTCGCTCATGAACCCGGAAGTTTAGGGGGCCGCCAGGCGGTCGCGCGTCCGGACGAACGCTGCCGTTCTGTACTTGACCACCGCAAATGGGGCACCTGAGTGGAACTACAGTGCATGGCGCTCCGACGCGCAACTCGCACCTGAACCACAAGGCTCCCCATGATCGACCTCTACACCTCCGCAACCCCCAACGGCTGGAAGGCCTCCATCGCGCTCGAAGAACTCGGCCTGCCCTACACGGTGCACCCGATCAAGCTCGGTCTGCAGGAGCAGAAGCAGCCCGAGTACCTGAAGATCAACCCCAACGGCCGCATCCCGACCATCGTCGATCGCGACGAGGGCGACTTCGCGGTGTTCGAGTCGGGCGCGATCCTGATCTACCTGGCCGAGAAGACGGGCAAGCTGATGCCCCAGGCCATGAAGCCGCGCTCGCAGGTGATCCAGTGGCTGATGTTCCAGATGGGCGGCGTCGGCCCGATGCAGGGCCAGGCGAATGTGTTCTTCCGCTACTTCCCCGAAAAGATCCCGGCGGTGATCGAGCGCTACCAGAAGGAGACCAAGCGGCTGTTCACGGTGCTCGACACGCGGCTGAAGGACCACGAGTACCTGGTCGACGACCTGAGCATCGCCGACATCGCCAACTGGTCGTGGGTGCGCATCCACGACTGGGCGGGCGTGGCGATCGACGACCTGCCGAACCTGCAGCGCTGGGTCGACCTGATGGCGGCGCGGCCCGCGTGCCAGCGCGGTGTTGATATCCCCGAGCCGTTCGTTCCAGCAGAGGTCGTCGACTACGCGAAGAAGATCCTGGCGAAGTGAACTCTTCGTCGCACGCGCCGGACGCCGTGGGGCGTGGCTCCGCGTTCGTGGCACGATCCCGGGTTGCCCGTTCAATCACCTCATCTCTCAACCTACCTCAGGCTCGATCATGGAAATCAAAGGACCCAACCCCAAGCCGCTCACCGGCATTGCCATGGCATGGCCGGCCACCGACGGCAAGGCCTTCGCGATTCGATTGCAGCTGCCGGATGGCGACCTCGACCTCGAGCTCAACGACACGACGCTGAAGCAGCTGCTGCAGGCCCTGCTGCAATCGTCGGCGGCTTGCGCACCGAAACGGACCGACCTGCCTCCCATCACGAAGAGCGAGCTGGCCGACGGCGTTCAGCTGCCTGCGAGCGGCATCGACGTGGTGCAGATCGAGGGTGAGGTAGAGCGCAGGCGCCTGGTGATGCGCGTGGGCACGATCGACCTGAACCTGATGATCGGCTCGCGGAGCACGGCCAAGGCCCTGGCAAACGCGCTGATGGCCTAGCCTCGTCACGGCCCTGGTTTCGTCATCGCGCTCAGTGGCTTGCGGCCGCCGGGGTGATCGGCCGCCTCACAGAAGGATTCGTCATGCGGGCCATAACCCCCTCAGCCCTGCTGCTGGCTGTCTTCCTTGCCGCGTCAGCCGCCCCAGGGCCGCTGATGGCGCAGAACCTGCCGAAGACGCCACCGAGCCATGTGGTGCTGGTCATCATGGAGAACCACGCGGCCAGCCAGATCATCGGATCGGCTGACGCGCCGTACATCAACGGACTCGCCAGCACAGGGGCCCACTTCACGCAGTCGTTTGCCGTGACGCATCCGAGCCAGCCGAACTACCTGGCGCTGTTCTCGGGTTCGACCCATCAGATCACCGACAACCGGTGCCCGCTGACGATCCGGGCCGAAAATCTGGGGCAGCAGCTGACCGACGCGGGCAAGACGTTCATCGGCTACTCGGAGGGTCTGCCGTCGGCCGGTTTCGCGGGCTGCACCGCACCGACCGGCTATGCACGCAAGCACGCTCCGTGGGTCAACTTCCCCGATCTGCCGGCGAGCACCCACCAGCCGATGACGGCGTTTCCGACGGAACACTTCAGCCTGCTGCCCACGGTGGCCATCGTGGTGCCCAACCTGCAAAACGACATGCACGACGGCAGCGTCGCCGAAGGCGATGCGTGGTTGAAGGCCCATCTGGATTCGTATGTGCGATGGTCGAAGGCCAACAACGCCTTGCTGATCGTGACCTGGGATGAAGACGACTCCACACAAGGCAATCGCATCGCCACGATCCTTGTCGGCCCGATGGTGAAGCCGGGCAGGTACGACAGACGCATCACGCACTACGACGTGCTGCGCACGCTGGAGTCACTGTTCAACCTGCCCTTCGCCGGCGAGGCCGCCAGCGCGCAGGCGATCACCGACGTCTGGCAGATTGAACAGCCTGTGGGCCTCGACATTTCCGTACGTCACGGCGCGGAGAAACGGTGAATCGATCCGATCCGTCGATCTCTGCCGTCCTGATCGCCGTCACCTGGCTCGAGGTCGCCGTGCTGATCGTCGCCGGAGGCGGGCTGTTGATCGCCCACGACACGGTCGTCGGCGTCTGGCCCTGGCGACTGGCGCCGTTCAACCTGCGCTACCTGGGCGCCCTGTACGCGGCCGCACTCGTCGCAGCCACGCTGCAGGCGGCCTCGGGCCGCTGGTCCCCGGCCCGCGTCGTGACGCCGATGATCTTCGTCTTCACGCTCGTCGTGAGCGTGTATTCATTCGTCCATCTCGACCGCTTCGATCCGGCGCGTGTCGAGATGTGGATCTGGTTCGTGCTGTATATCGGCGTCTGCCTGAATGCCGGCGTTCACCTGTGGCTCTATCGCGACCGACCGGCCCCCGGAACGGTGCCATCAAGCGGCCCGCGGCGCGCGCTGTTGCTGCAGGCCGGCTTGCTGGGAAGCTGTGGCGCATCGCTGCTGATCGCACCCGATATCGCCTCGCGACTGTGGCCGTGGCCGATCGATCGATTCCACGCTCACCTCTACAGCGTGAGCTTTCTGACGCCGGCAATCGGAGCGCTCGTGCTGTGGCGCTCGGCCACCGCCCTCGACTGGCGCGCGCTGGGCTGGACGCAGCTCGCCTGGGGATCGTTGCCAGTGCTCGGTCTGTGGCTCGCGGATGCGCAGGTCCGGCGCGTCGACTGGAGCGACGGCGCCACCTGGGGCTGGATCGGTCTTTTCGCAACGATCGCCGGCATGGGAGGATGGATGCTCTGGCAAGCACGGCGCATGGGCGAAAATCCAAGGGAGAGTTCGGCAGAAGAATGATGTCGGCAATGTGTTTCGCCTCATCAATCACCGCGGGACGGCAGCTCTCAGACGGTTGACATTCGTCCAGACCCAATGCGCTGGTCGGGGTGGTTCAATCCAGACATCTCACTCCGGAAACATCAGATGCGAATCTCGCTGTGCGCAGTCGCTGCGCTGTTGATCGCCGCGGGCCCTGTTCGCGCGAACCCGGCTGAAAACGACGCCGCCATGTTCAAGCTGGCAACGCGAAGCGGCTGCATGGCGTGCCACAGCATCCTGCCCGTTCCGGCACGTGCCGATGGGCTGCCTCCGATTGCGCCGGCGTGGCGTGACATCGCCATCAAGTACCGGGACGACGCCCTGGCCTCGGATCGACTGACGCGCACGGTCATGACCGGCTCGAACCCGCATTCCAGTCACTGGGTGGGCAAGATCAGCGCCGTCACGATGCCGCCGAATGCGATCGCGATCACCGAGGGCGATGCGCGCATGCTCGTCAACTGGATCCTCGTCCTCGTTCCGTAGCAGGTCGACTCCGACGCGGGATCGGGGTGCTTCGACGGGATCATCGACCGGTCGGCAGATCGGTTCGCTTTCCGATCGACACCGGTGGCCAGGTCCTTTCGCCGGGATACTTCGCTTTGCCTTTTACTTGCAAATGCGAACGGTTCGCTTTAGCATTGGTCATCGACATCGCCACGCACGTCAGGACCGCCATGCTTCGCCATCCCTACCTGTCCATCCTCGCCTTCGTGGCGCTGGCTTTCGGTGGTTCCGCTCAGGCTGCGGAACCGGAGTTGCTGCTGGTCATCAAGAACCACCGCTTCGAGCCGGTTGAACTGAAGGTGCCGTCGGGCCAGCGCGTCAAGCTGGTTGTCCACAATCAGGACTCGACCCCGGAAGAGTTCGAGAGCCACAGCCTCAACCGCGAAAAGATCATCCCTGGCGGTGCGAAGACGACCCTCTACATCGGGCCCCTCAAGCCGGGCAGCTATCCCTTCTTCGGCGAGTACAACGAAGCCACGGCCAAAGGCGCCGTGGTTGCCGAATAAGTCGGCCACACGCATGTTCACCACCGCACTCATCGTCTTTCGGGAATCCCTCGAAGCCGCCCTCTTCATCGGCATCGTTGCGGCCGCGACGCGTGGTCTGGCAGGCCGTTCCCGCTGGCTGAGCGCGGGTGTCGGGGCCGGTGCCCTTGGCGCCGTGATCCTGGCCCTTCTCGCCCGACACCTCAGCGGCTGGCTCGACGGCCTCGGTCAGGATGTGGTGAACATCGGGGTTCTGTCGCTCGCCCTGGCGATGCTGCTTTGGCACTGCGTCTGGGTCAGCACGCACACGAGAGAAATGGTGAGCGATGCACGGCACCTGGGACGGTCGGTGCAGGACGGGCACAAGACGCCCTGGGCGCTGCTGGTCGTCGTGGCCCTGGCAGTGCTGCGTGAAGGGGCAGAGACGGTGCTGTTCGTCGGCGGCTCACTCACGGGGAACGCCGCGGCGGAGCCGGCACCCGTCCTGGCAGCGGGTGCGCTGGGCCTGTTTGCAGGCGCGGTGGTGGGCATCGGCATCTATGCGGGCCTGTCCCGAATCCCCGCACGGCGTGTGTTCTCCGTCACCAACGTGCTGATTGCGCTGCTGGCCGGCTCGCTCGCAAGTCAACTCGCGAGAGCACTGGCGCAAGCTGGCTTCATCGAGTCCTGGAGCAGTCCGTTGTGGGACAGCACCGACCTGCTGTCGCCCGACTCGGCGTTGGGGACCTTCCTCCACGCACTGGTCGGCTATGACGCGCAGCCGTCGGCGGCGCAGCTGGCGTGCTACCTCGCCACGCTGACATTCATCTACGTGGGCACACGCCTGCTTCGGCCGAACGCGACCGCCTCTTAGCAGGCGCGCAGCAACCGCGTCTCGATCCCTTCACTTTCGGAGCATTGAACATGCGAACCGTTTTTCGGGCGGGGGCGCTGGTCGCCCTTGCGTTGTATTCCCTGTCGGTCACGTCCATCGCGGTGGCCGGTCCGTCCGAATATGTTGTCACGCCCCTCGTCGAGGAGGGTGAACGCGAGATCGACTTCAAGGCGGGAACGGCGAAGTCACGCGATGGAACGCGTGAGAGTCAGTACTCGCTGGGCCTGGGGCTGGGCGTCAACAGCTGGTGGTTCACCGAGCTGTATGCCATCTGGCACAAGCAACCCGGCGAAGGCCACAGCTTCGACGCGTGGGAATGGGAGAACAAGTTCCAGCTCACCGAGACAGGCAAGTACGCGGTGGATGTCGGATTCCTGTTTGAGATCGAGCGCCCGAAGGACCGCAGCGAAGGATACGAATACCGCTGGGGTCCGCTGCTGCAGACCGACATCACGCCGAGCCTGCAGGCGAACCTGAACCTGCTGTTCGAAAAGCGCATTCGCAGCAGCCAGCCGAGCAAGGCGGAGCTCGGCTACCAGTGGCAGCTGAAGTACCGCTGGAGACCTTCATTCGAATACGGCCTGCAGGGGTTTGGTGACGTCGGCCCCTGGGACCACTGGGAACCGAAGTCGGAGCAACCGCACATTGCGGGGCCGGCGATATTCGGGCGCATCAAGGTCGGCGAACGTCAATCCATCAAGTACAACGCCGCCCTTCTCTTCGGACTCACCGATGGCGCGCCGCGCAACACCGTGCGCATGCAGGCGGAGTACGAGTTCTAGCGTGGGTGGAACCCGCCTGGATGCGCCAGGCGATGCGCGTCACCGCGTTCCGTCCTCACTCGCGAACACCACTCGGCAATGGGCCAGCTTGACGGCCTCGATCGCCCCCTTCACTGCGGACATATCGGCCTCAGGCGACGCCCGCACCTCGACGAAAAGGTCTGACTCAGCGGCTCGCCGTGCAGCCAGGAGGCCGCTCAGCTGCTCGGGCATCAGCGGTTTGCCATCCAGGGTGAAGGCACCCGCAGGAGAGATCTGAAGCACGCTGCGAACAACAGGGCGCGGCACGTGACAGGCGCTCAGGAACAGGCAGGACAACACGAGCAGCAGAACGGTCGGGCGGGTCAAGGTCGGCATCGAGATTCACGGTGGTGAGCGGCATGCATGGTAGTCCTGGCTCGGCCGCCAGATGTCTATGGAAAGCGAACTCACTGTCTAGCCGTCGTATCTCACGTTCAAGGCGATGAACGCTGACAAGGCAGCATCCCGCTCCGCCATCATCTTCTGGATGCTCGGGCGCGAGTCCATGAGCTGCACATAGGCCGACATCCTCGGGAAGTACCGATCGAGCATGTTCTCCCCGTAGACCTTCTCGGTGGTCAGCCGGATCATCAGGAAGTGCACGTAGGCGACGCAGTCGGCCGCGGTGAATGTGCCTCCGAAGATGTACGGCGCGAACGATGACAGGCGCGCCACCGACTCCAGGCCGACTTCCAGCCGATCCTTCGCTTCGTGCTTGGTCTCATCGGAAACACTGCCGCCAAAGAATGATTCCTTGTAGAGGCGTCGTGCAACCCACTCGGCGTTGAGCTCCAGGTGCTGAATCAGCTCGCGGCACTTCGCCCGCTGAAACACGTCTGATGGATACAGAGAATCGTCTGGA
>JARXKP010000158.1 GCA_030271615.1 Pseudomonadota bacterium | reverse complement strand
AGCCGGATCGAAAACGGCGCCTGCAACGGCGTCGGAATCGATGCGCTTGACCATACCGGCGAGCACCTTCCCAGGCCCGCACTCGATCAGGTAGCCGATGCCCAGCCCACGGATGGACTGAACGGTCTCGAACCAGCGCACGGGACCGAAGGCCTGCCGATACAGCGCATCGCGGACCTTCCTCGGGTCGCGTTCGGCGATCACGTCGATGTTGTTCAGCACCGGGATCACCGGGGGTTGAAGCGACACCGACTCCAGCTTGTCCTTCAGGCGTTCGGCAGCCGGTTTCATCAGACTGCAGTGAAACGGTGCGGAAACGGACAACGGCAGGGTCCGCTTGGCCCCCGCCGCCTTCAGCAATTCACACGCCTTGGCGACGCCGGCCTGCGTGCCGGAGATCACGGTCTGCTTCGGATCGTTGAAGTTGGCCGCTTCGACCACTTCCCCGCTGACCCGCGCCGCTTCGGAGCAGCCGGCGCGCACCACCTGCGCGTCGAGGCCAAGGATCGCCGCCATCGCGCCGACGCCGACCGGTACCGCGTCCTGCATCGCCTGCGCACGGAAGCGCACCAGCGGCAGCGCATCGGCCAAGGTCAGCGCACCGGCGGCCACCAGCGCGCTGTACTCGCCAAGCGAATGCCCGGCCACAACGTCGGGCGCGTGCCCGGTCTCTGCCATCCAGGCCCGGTAACAGGCGATGCCGGCGGTCAGCATGACCGGCTGGGTGTTCGTCGTCAGGTCGAGCTGGTCCTTGGGACCCTCGCGCACCAACCGCCCGATGTCGGTGCCAAGCGCCTCCGAGGCTTCGATCAAGGTCTGGCGCACCGCTGGGTGATCGCCCCAGGCGTCGAGCATGCCGACGGCCTGCGAGCCCTGGCCCGGGAAAAGAAATGCAAACGATGTCATCGCGAATGGGAAGTGTCTGAAAGGTGCAGCGATGTGCCACTGGTTCAAAAATCGAGCAGCACGGCGCCCCAGGTGAAGCCGCCCCCGACGCCCTCGAGCATCACGGTGTCGCCGCGCACGATGCGCCCGCTGCGTACCGCGACATCAAGCGCCAGCGGGATCGACGCAGCAGAGGTGTTGCCGTGATCGGCCACCGTAACGATCACTTTTTCCATCGGCAGCTTCAACTTGCGGGCCGTGCTTTGCATGATTCGGATGTTGGCCTGGTGCGGTATCAACCAGTCGATGTCCGCTGCGGTGCGTCCTGCCTTGGCCAGCACCGCACGCGCCACATCTTCGAGAACGCCCACAGCCAGCTTGAACACCGCTTGCCCGTCCATCTTCAAGGTCGGATCGCCGCGCACCTGGCCGCCGGAGACGCCACCAGGCGTGCAGAGGATGTCGACATGTCGACCATCCGCATGCAACTCGCTGGCAACGATGCCCGGCGTGTCGCTGGCTTCCAGAACCACTGCGCCAGCGCCGTCACCGAACAGCACGCAGGTCGTTCGGTCGTTGAAGTCGAGCAGACGTGAAAACACCTCGGCGCCGATCACCAGCGCCTTGTGGGCGGCGCCGACGCGAATCATCGAATCTGCCAGCGTCAACGCGTAGACGAAGCCGGAACACACCGCCTGCACATCGAAGGCCGGGCAGCCCGATACACCGAGCTTTTGCTGCACGATGCAGGCGGTCGAAGGGAACACCATGTCCGGTGTCGAGGTGGCAACGATGATCAGGTCGATGGATGCGGCATCGCAGCCAGCCGCTTCGATTGCCCTCTGCGCAGCGGCCAGCGCCAGATCGCTGCACAGCTCGCCATCGGCCGCGAAATGTCGAGCCCGGATGCCGGTGCGCTCGACGATCCAGTCATCGGAGGTTTCGACCCCGTGCGACGCCAACCGCTCGGCCAAGGCCGCGTTCGTGAGTCGCTGGCCAGGTAAATAACCACCGGTCCCGGCAATGCGCGAAAAGCGCCCGGTCGGCGCGGGGGTGTTTGCGGGAGCCAAAGAGGCGGAACCGTTCATGCGAGTTGGCGAGACGCAATCATCGTGGGGGTATCGTTGTCGCCGGAAGCCGGCATCGCTTGCAGGGTGTCGCGAATTCGGTCGTGCACCTTGTCGAGCAAGCCGTTGCGGGCCGCATCATAAGCCCGGTTCAGTGCCTGCTCGAATGCGAACGCATCGGCAGAACCGTGGCTCTTGAAGACCAGGCCCCGGAGACCGAGCAGCGCAGCGCCGTTGTAGCGACGGTGATCGACGCGCGCCTTGAACCGGTTCAACACCGGCATCGCAGCGACGGCAGCAACCCGCGTGAAGACGTTGCGATTGAATTCCTGCTTGATGAAGCTCGACAACATCGACGCCAGCCCTTCGGCGGTCTTCAGGGCCACGTTGCCGACGAAACCGTCACACACGACGATGTCCGCCGTGCCTTTGAATATGTCGTTGCCTTCGACATTGCCGTGGAAATTCAAATGTCCACTGGCCGCCGCCGCCCGCAGCAATTCACCCGCCCGCTTGATGATGTCACTGCCCTTGATCGCCTCCGCACCAATGTTCAGCAGACCGACGCTGGGCTGGTCCTTGCCCTCGACCGCGGCCACCAGCGCGCTGCCCATCACCGCGAACTGCAGCAGGTGCTCTGCCGTGCAATCGACGTTCGCACCCAGATCGAGCACGGTGGTGTAGCCGTCCTTTTGATTTGGCATCACGCTGGCGATGGCCGGTCGGTCGATCCCCTCCAGCGTCTTCAACACATACCGCGACACCGCCATCAGGGCCCCGGTGTTGCCCGCGGATACACACGCGTCGGCAGCAGAAACGCCGAATTCATCGGGTTTGACGAGGTTGATGGCCAAGCGCATCGACGATTGCTTCTTGCGCCGCAGCGCCACCTCGATCGGGTCATGCATTTCGACGACATCGGTCGCCTCGACAAGGTGGCAACGGGCCCAGGTGCCGACCCGCTTGAGCACCTCCGGCCTACCGACCAGAATGAGCTCGGCCTGTGGATGGCGGGCCAAAAAGGCTTTGCAGGCTGGCAACACGACCGACGGGCCATGGTCTCCACCCATGCAATCGACAGCCAAGCGGACAGGCCTGCGCACGACGTCGTTGCTCATGATCTCGAGGCCGGGTTCACAGAAAAGCATGCAGGCAGACCGACCACGCCGCACAAGCAGACATAGAAATGCAAAGGCCCGGCATCGCTGGTTCGCAGGGGCCGGGCCGTCGGTTGCCGCTTCATCGCTCGACGCGCGGCCGGAAGGCTGCGCTGGCGATCATCGTGGCGTCAAACGCTCACGCGTCAGCTTTGGTCTTGAACACCTTGCGGCCGCGGTAGAAACCGTTGGGGCTGATGTGATGCCGCAAATGCGACTCGCCAGTCGTCGGCTCAATGGCAGTTCCCGGCGTGTTCAGGGCATTGTGCGAACGGTGCATGCCGCGCTTCGACGGCGACTTCTTGTTTTGCTGAACAGCCATTTCATTCTCCGCAATCGTTGGTGGTGGCGTCCGGTGGCGAACCACTCTGGGACGGGCCCGGTTTGGGGCCAGCGGGCGATTGATCCGGACGGATACGCGGGAACAATGCCTGCCGAAAAGCCCACGAGTATATCAGCACGATCCTCAACTCGACGGCGACTTTCGTTTCAAGCCACCCAACACGGCAAACGGGTTGATCCGCTCCTCGAGAATCGAATCATCTTCGCGAACCATCAACGGTCGCGGACACACATCATGCAGCGGCACCAGGGGGAGCACGAGCAGCAGCTCGTCTTCGAGCAGCTCGATCAGGTTAAGTGTTCGGGTGAGCGCGAGCACGTCGTCTTCGCTGTCCGCGTCGATGGCGGCGGCTTGATCTTCACCAGCGACGAACTGAAAACCTCGCTGCGCATGCAAGGCCGTACCCACGGGCTGCAGGCAACGTTGACAAACCAGAGACAGCTGGGTCCGGCCCTCGAGATGCAGCCAGACTTCTGGCGCGCCGCCGCGCCGCGCACGACTTTCGCCCGTCGCTCGCCATTCCACCGACTCAGACGCTGCGGGCTTCGCCTCTGGATGCGCCTCGCCACAGAGGCGATCCAGCGCGATCAACGCCACCGACCCGGATTCGCCTCCGCCTTGCTTCGCGAACGCGGCGATGTCCACACTTCTGGGGTCGAACGCACGAGCTGTCATGTGCCGAGTCTAAGGCGCACGATGTCGCGATGGTGCGCTCCAGGCCCGGATGGGACAATGATCGGACATGCACAAGACGCCCACACTGATCCTCGGTTCGACCTCGATCTACCGGCGCGAATTGCTGGGTCGACTGCGCATCCATTTCGAGGTTGTGTCACCCGACATCGACGAGACAGCAAGCGTCGGAGAACATCCAGCACGACTCGCTGAACGATTGGCGCTCGCCAAAGCCCGTGCGGTGGCGTTGCGGCATCCTGATGCGGTGGTGATCGGGTCGGATCAAGTTGCTGAACTGGACGGCGTTTCGGTCGGGAAACCCGGTGATCACTCTTGCGCCACGAAACAACTGCGCGCAATGAGCGGGCGCCGGGTGATCTTCCACACGGCTGTGGCGGTGGTCTGCACGAAACGAGGATTCGAAGCCGGCGATCTGGCCTGCGTGAGCGTGACCTTCCGAACGCTCGGTGATGACGAGATCGAGCGCTACCTGCAGGCTGAACGCCCCTACGACTGCGCGGGCAGCGCCAAATCCGAAGGGCTGGGCATCGCGTTGCTGCAGTCGGTCGAGTCCGACGACCCGACCGCGCTCATCGGTCTGCCGTTGATCCGCACCTGCGCTCTGCTGCGGCAGGCGGGACTCGACCCCCTCGGCGCCGCCGACCGATGAACGGCACCTTGTATCTCGTGCCGAACACACTCGACTTCGGCGTCGCAGCGGCCGAATCGGAAACCTCCGGTATACCCGATCTGCAACAGGTATTGCCGCTGGGCGTGATCCGCATCGCCGCCCGCCTGCCCTGCTGGGTCGCCGAAAACGCCAAGACCACGCGGGCTTTTCTCAAGCGAGTGAATGAAGTCGTCCCGCTGTCGCAGCCCTTGCAGGCGATTGCCATCGTCGAGTTGCCGCGGGCCAACAAGGGGTCACAGCAAGCGCCCGCTGTCAAACTCGACGCGCTGCTGGCGCCGGCACTCGCCGGTCAGGACATCGGGCTGATCTCCGAAGCCGGTTTGCCCGCGGTCGCCGACCCGGGCGCGGCCCTGGTTCAGGCCGCCCATGCGTTGAAGGTGCGGGTGGAAGCGTTGTCGGGGCCGAGTTCGTTGATGCTGGCGCTGGCCGCAAGCGGGCTGAACGGACAGAGCTTCGCCTTCGTCGGCTACCTGCCGGTCGATGCCGCCGCGCGCCTGACGCGGATCCGCGAACTGGAAGCGCTGTCACGCCGAGCGCAGCAAACGCAGTTGATGATCGAAACCCCGTACCGCAATGCCACCTTGCTGAGCGCGCTGCTGAGTGGGTTGTCGGGGAGCACGCGCCTGTCGGTCAGCTGCGGACTGACGCTCGAGCAAGGATGGAGCCGGACCGACACCGTGTCAGCCTGGAAGGCGTCGCCGACAACGGTGCCAGCCGACACGCCTGCGGTGTTTTCCCTGCTGGCCTGATCGACCGGGAAACCAGCCACCCGCCGACGAACAGCGGTCGACCAGCGAGTCCCGTCACTCGCTTTGGTCGGCCAGGACTTTCTCGCCAAACAAAGCCGCCACGCGCCGTTTGGGCTTGATGTTGGGCGAAGCACCGCGTGCAGAGGCGCCAGGGCCTGGTACGGCGGCGTCCCACGTCGGGCTGGCTGTGGAACTGGGCTCATACGGCCGATCGAAGAACGGATCGGAGGAAACCTTTCGCACGACCTCATTGCTGCCACGGTAAGGCACACGGGGCGCGTCACTTCGGGGCGCAGAAGCCGCCACCCGTTCGGCGCCTTCATCGTCGACATCGGGGCGCAAGCGCTCGGGACGCGGCTCTCGGCGGGGACGCTCGTCGTCCAGTTCGATCGGCTCCAGTTCGATCTTCTTCTTGATCAGCTTTTCGATGTCGGCGACCAAGCGAGTGTCATCGCGCGAAACCAGCGTGACCGCGAGCCCCGAAGCGCCCGCGCGGCCAGTGCGACCGATGCGGTGCACATAGTCTTCGGCGTTGAACGGCACGTCGAAATTGAACACGGCGGGCAGGTCGGCGATATCGAGTCCGCGTGCGGCCACGTCGGTGCACACCAGCACATCGACCTCACCGCGCTTGAACGCTTCAAGCGCCTTCAATCGCTCGTCCTGCGACTTGTCTCCATGCAGCGCGTTGGTGCGCAGCCCATCGCGCTCGAACGACCGTGCCAGCCGCGCGCACCCGAGCTTCGAATTGACGAACACCAGCGCTTGCGTCAGCGCGCGCTCCTTGATGAGCTTGAGCACGACGGCCCGCTTGTCGTCGGTGGCGACGCTGAAAAAACGCTGCTCGACGTTGGTGGCGGTGGCATTGGGACGGGCGACCTCGACGAGGATCGGATTTTGCAGGTAGCTTTCGGCCAGCCGCTTGATCTCGGGTGAAAACGTCGCGGAGAACAGCAGCGTCTGGCGCTGCTTCGGCAAGTAGCTCAGGATGCGCTGCAGGTCCGGCAGGAAGCCGATGTCGAGCATGCGATCGGCTTCATCGAGCACGACGTATTCGACCTGCCCCAGGTTGCAGTTCTTGGCTTCGATGTGATCGAGCAGCCGGCCCGGCGTGGCAATCAGCACCTCGACGCCGGTCTTCAACTCGGCGGTCTGCGGCTTCATGTCGATGCCGCCGAACACCACCATCGAGCGCAGCTTGGTGTGCTTGGCGTAGGTCTTGACGTTGTTGGCGACCTGGTCGGCCAGCTCGCGGGTCGGCGCGAGTACCAGCGCACGCACCGGGTGGCGCGCCGGAGACGCACTGCTGTTCTCGTGCTTCAGCATCTTCTGCAGCAGCGGCAACGTGAATGCGGCGGTCTTGCCGGTGCCGGTCTGGGCGGCACCCATCACGTCACGTCCGTCGAGGACGATCGGGATGGCCTTGGCCTGGATCGGCGTCATCTGCGTGTAGCCGGAATCGGCCACGGCGCGCAGCAGCTTGTCATCAAGGGCCAGTGTGTCGAAACGCACCGGCGCCGCAACCGCCTCAGTGGCATCGGCGTCGACGGTGTCTTCGTGGGGTGTTTCAGTCATCTGCTGATTATCGCCGCTGGCCCTCTAAGCAGGAGAAAGGGCGAGAGCCGCCCCTAGAATCGTGCGCACTTCAAGCGGCGGCGTCCGATCCACCCCCCCCCCCCCACGCACCCATGATCCTTGTGACAGGCGGAGCCGGTTTCATCGGCGCGAACTTTGTACTCGACTGGCTGGCCCAGTCGAGTGAGCCGGTGCTGAACCTGGACGCCTTGACCTACGCCGGCAATCTGGAAAGCCTGCGTGCGCTCGACGGCGATGCGCGCCATGTATTCGTCCACGGCGACATCACCGACCGCGCGCTGCTCGACAACCTGTTTGCCACTCACCGCCCGCGCGCGGTGGTTCACTTCGCGGCCGAAAGCCACGTCGACCGCAGCATCCACGGCCCTGGTGCGTTCATCCATACCAATGTGCAAGGAACTTTCACGCTGCTGGAAGCGGCGCGCGCTTTCTGGTCGGGGCTGCCCGGGGCTGAGAAGACGCAGTTCCGCTTCCACCATGTGTCCACCGACGAGGTCTACGGTTCGCTCGGGCCCGGCGATGCGCCGTTCACCGAGACCCATCTCTACGAACCCAACAGCCCTTACTCGGCCAGCAAGGCCGCCAGCGACCATCTGGTTCGCGCCTGGCACCACACCTACGGTTTGCCGGTCCTGACCACCAATTGCAGCAACAACTACGGACCGTTCCACTTCCCCGAGAAACTAATCCCGCTGATGATCGTCAACGCGCTGGCGGGCAAGCCGCTGCCGGTCTACGGCGATGGTCGGCAGGTGCGCGACTGGCTCTACGTCAAGGACCACTGCGCGGCGATCCGCGTCGTGCTGGCGCAGGGCCG
>JARXKP010000157.1 GCA_030271615.1 Pseudomonadota bacterium | reverse complement strand
ACGACGATTCGACCGTCGAGCGTGCGCAGTTCTCGGCTTTCGACGCTGTCTCCGGCGCCAGCCTGCAGCATCGATTCGATGTGCGGGGCGTCCGCTGGCTCGGTCTGGCGCACCAGCAACGGCACGATGTCGGACAGGTGCCGGCCGGTCGTCAGTTCAGGCATTGACCAGATGCGCGCAAACGCGGTGTTCGCATAGATCACCCGGGCGTCGGCATCGACAAACATGATGCCGCCATGCATCGCACCCAGCAGCGTGGTCAGCCGCGAGTGCTCGTCCCGAGCCTCCTTCAGATGCAGCCGCTGCTGCGTCTCGCTTTCTTCCAGCGCCGCCACACGCTGCTTCAGCGCCGTGGCCATCGCATTGAAAGCCGTCCCCAGGCGTCCGATCTCGTCGTGCGTCGACACCGGAACGTGAACGTCAAAGTCGCCCTCGGCGACACGCTGGCTGGCCTGCGCCAGCCGCGCCAGGTGACGCGTGATGGCGAAGGCAATCGCCGCCAGCACGAACATCGAAACGACCAGCGCGACCGCCCCGATGCCGAGACTGCGCTGCAGGAAATCTGCTTTCGCCTGACGCAAGCGGGTGGTCGACAGGCCGAAGTCGACCTGGCCGAGCGGCTGACCTGCGACCCTGATCGGCACGGTCAGGTGCCAGGTCGGATCGGCCCGCTCCAGATCGATCTCGCCGCCATCACGCGGGGGCAGCGGCCGTGCGACGTCCCAACCCGAGGTCGCAACGATCTTGTCGCGGTGATCCCGCAGCACCAGGTAGTTGATCGACACGTCGCTGCGAACCAGATCGAGCGTTTGCTGCAGGGTGGCGTAGTCGCGTTGTGCCAATGGCGTCGCGATCGCCTGGTCGAGCAGTGCGACAACCTGCCGCGTCTCGGAAAGAGACTGGTCGATCAGCGTGTGCTGCAGGAGCCGTGTGCTGCCGAGCACCAGCAGCACTGCGGCCACCAGCTGGACCAGCACGCAGGCAACGATGAGCTTGCTGCGCAGCGAACAGCCGGGCCAGGACACCATCTTCAACCCGCCGCCGAGAGAACCCGGCGGGTTGCCTCGACATACGAGTCCATCGATTCCATCAATCCGGCCGGTGGCTCGTGCATGCCGGTGAAGCCCGAGCTGGCGAAGAATGCCTTGCCTTCTTCAGAGCCTGCGGCGAACCGCTGCAGCTGCTCCTTGATGACTCGCCCTTCGGCCGTCGGCAACCGCGGACTGGCCAGGACGACGAAGCCGGCCACTTCGGTGAACGTGGACAGCACCTGCAGCTGAGCCTTGATCGAGTCGGGGATCGCGCGGTACTCGCCCCCGCTGACCATCGCGGCGATGGCGTCGCCGCGCACCACGACACTGCCGACGCTGTCGTCGGTGGGTGTGTCGATGGTCTTGAAGTGCTTGTCGCGCTGCATGCCTTTCTCGGCCAGCCATTGCATGCCGCGCAAGGTGACCAGCGACTGCGGATTCGAAAGCGCCAGCGTCTGTCCGTTCAACTCGGCAACGCTGCTGATCGGCCGGCGGGTCGCAAAGATCACCAGACCCTTGATGTTGGGCGCGTAGGACAGCAGCGGCACGTAGCCGCGATCGAGTTGGGCGACACGCGCCAGGTTGGCGGCGGTGACCACGACGTCGTAGTCCAGTCCCAGCGTGCGCTGATGGAAAGCAGTCCAATTCGGTGCCGTCGACACCTGCACCGGGCGTTTCATCTCGCGCGCAAGGTACTCCCGCATCGGCTGGTACTGGGCGAGCAGCACGCGCGCACTGATGTTCGGCAGAACGCCGATCTCCAATGGTGCGACGGTCTGAGCACCTGCCGAACTCGGCAGGATGCAACCTGACAGCATCGTCAAGCACAGGGAGCGCCGGCGCATCGGGTTGTTCATCTTGTTAGTACTTTCCAGTGCGGGTGGGCCGCTGCCGCGTTCGACGTTCGCTGCACGCGTGAATTGTCCGCCAGCCCATGCCCTTTTCAAGGGCGCCAGAGGCGAGACGGTGTGCGAGTCACTCGAATTTGCGACGGGCGACATGGCCGCGTCGTGAGCACGATCAATGTGCCTGTCATGCCGGTCGCCGAGCATCGGGGTGAATCTACCGAGCCGGAGCCCAGGCACATGATTTTTCAGGAATCGGATGTTGGCGACCACCGCATCTACGTCGGAGCCATCGAGGCCCCGCGCGGAGATGGCTATATCGCCGCACTGGTGGTGGAACATCGCCCGCTCGACAGCGGTCGCGCGCCCCGGGAAACCTACCGTGACGATGCGCTCGCGTGCGGGCACCAGTGGCCCGCGGCCGAGGCCGCGCTGGTCTATGCAATGCGCCGAGGACGCGAAGTGGTCGCACGGGAACGGCAGCGCCTGTTCCTGATCGATGCTGCGGCCGAAGCCAGCGCCTGATTCAGTCGCCAGCGCTCGCCGTGCCTTCAGCGCAGGCGGCCGCGTCGACCGTCGGGGCGATGTCCTGCCGCGCCAGCCGGTCCAGTTCGTCGATGGGCATCGGCAGACCGAACAGGTGACCCTGGAAGCCCTGGCAGCCGTAGCGCGTGAGCTGCTGGTACTGCGCTTCGGTCTCGACGCCCTCCGCGATGACGGTCAGGTTCAGGCTGCGGCCCAGGTCGATGATGGTGCGCACGATGAGCGCGTCGCTCGCGTGGGTCAGCATCTCGTACACGAAAGACCGATCGGCCTTCAGCTGCTCCAGTGGCAGGCGCCGAAGGTACGAGAGCGATGAATACCCGGCGCCGAAGTCGTCGAGCGCGAAGCCCACGCCGCGTGCCTTCAGCTCGTTCATCTTGGCGATGGTGTCGTCGATGTCCTGCAGCAGCACCGACTCCGTCAGCTCGAGCTTGAGCCGGGTCGGATCGGCACCGTGCCGCTCGACGACGCTCATCACCTGCTGCACGAAGCCGGGGTCGCGAATCTGGTGGGCGCACACGTTGACCGCCAGGTGCAGACGTGCCAATGCGGGGTCGCGTGACCAGACCTTCAGCTGCGCGCAGGCGGTGTCGAGCGCCCAGCGGCCCAGCGCATCGATCAGGCCGACTTCTTCCGCGATGGCGATGAATCCGTCGGGCAGCACCAGGCCGCGCTGCGGATGCTGCCAGCGCAGCAGGGCTTCGGCGCCCACCAGTCGCCGCTCGGCATCGACCAGCGGCTGATAGTGCAGGATCAGTTCGCGTCGCCGTATGGCCTGACGCAACTCGGCTTCGATCGACGAGCGCAGGCGCAGGCTCTCCTGCACGCTCGAATCGAAGAACCGCAGCATGTTGCGTCCGGCTGACTTCGCCTGGTACATCGCCTGGTCGGCCCGCTTGAGCAACTCGTCGACCGTGCTGTTGTGATGGCCGAACAGCGTGATGCCGATGCTCACGCTGCAGCGCAACTCGGAACCGGCGATCTGATAGGGACGGTGCAGGGACTCGAGGATCTTTTCCCCGATGGCCTTGGCCTGCCCGGCCGCGTCGATGGGAGCGTCGCTCACGATGGCCGGCAGCATCACGACGAACTCGTCGCCGCCGAGCCGGGCGACCGTGTCGCCTTCGCGCACGCAAGCCACCAGACGCCGCGCGACCTGCTGCAGCAGCAGGTCGCCCTTGTCGTGCCCCAGGGTGTCGTTGACGGTCTTGAAGTGATCGAGGTCGATGAACATCAGCACGCCCTCGCATTGCGTGCGGGCACTGCTGGTCAGCGCCTGCTGCAGGCGGTCCTTCATCAGGCGCCGATTCGGCAGGTTGGTCAGCGGGTCGTAGAACGCGAGCTGCGTGACCTCGTCCTCGCGGGTCTTGCGCTCCGTGATATCGAGCATCGTGCCGACATAGCGCGTGACCTTCTTCTCCTCGTTGCGCACGGCGGTGATGGTGAGCCACTGCGGGTACACCTCGCCGGACTTGCGCCGGTTCCACAACTCGCCCTGCCAGCGGCCGGTGCGGTGCAGGCTGTCCCACATCGCCTCGTAGAAAGCGTCGTCCTGCAGTCCGGAGCGCAGCAGGCCCGCGCGCTGACCGATGGCCTCCGAGGTGCTGTAGCCGGTGATCTGCGTGAAGGCAGGGTTGACCCGCTCGATCACGCCCGCAGCGGTCGTGATCATGATGCCTTCCTGGGTCTCGAATGCGGCGGCCGCAAGGCGCAGTTCCGCCTCGATGCGCTTGTGCTCGTCGATGTCGATCAGCGTGATGCGCAGCACCGGCGGTGAGTCGCCGCCGTTCCGGCACACCCCGTCGATCCGGGCGTTGAAGTCGCGGTGGTCGGCGGTCCGCATCAGCAGTTCGATGCGGCACGGCTCGCCGCCGCGCACCAGTGCGATCGCGTAGCGATGCCAGCGGTCCTGATCGACCGGCGCCACGTGGTGCGCGAAGCGGCTCTTCACGAGGTTCGCGCGATCGATCCCCAGCAGCGCGGCACCGGTCAGGTTGGCCTCGGCGATGAGTCCGTCATCGCCCACGGTGAGGTAGCCGACCGGCGCGAGGTCATACAGATCGACGTAGCGGTCGCGCGCCGCCTCCAGGGCGACCTGCGCGGCGTGCAACTCCTCGTTCTGCATTTCCAGCTGGATCTGGTGCACCTGCAGTTCGTGCGTGAGTTCGGCCACCAGGTGCTCTTCATCTTCGTCGCCACCCGGCACGTCGTGCGGCCCCTGCACGCTGGCCCGCAAGCGCTGCCGCTGCCGTTCGAGCAGCACCCTGAGTTGAGGCGCCGACCGTTTCATCGGCGTCAGGCCGTCGCAGCGGTGGGCATCTCGGTCACCAGCAGCACCAGTTCGCCGCTGCCCACGGGCATGACGATGCGACGCGCGCTGACCCGCAGACTCCGCACCCCGATGCCGGGAAAATCGTGGTCCACCATGCGGCCCTCGAAGCTTCGTTCACGCGGCAGCACGTTGACCAGCAGGTCGTGCAGCGCCGGAACGTCCCATTGCCGATTCCAGACATCGAACAACGACTGGCCGACGGTGTCGTCGGCCGCGCCCCCGAACTCGCGGAAATAGGAGCGATTGGCAGAAATGATCTTCAGCTGTTCGTCCAGCACCAACAGCGGCTCGCGAACCGTGTCGACGATGGCCTCGGCCAGATCGCGTGCCTGCCGCACCGCGATCGCGTGCACGCGATCGGTCACATCGGTGAACGTGAGCACCACCCCGTCGATGACGTTGTCCACGGTTCGGTAAGGCTGGGTGCGGGCGAGATACCAGATGCCGTCGGGCGTCCGGAGCTCGCGTTCGATCGGCACCAGCGACTCCAGCACCGCCTTCGCGTCGGCCAGTGGATCGCCGCCCTGCAGGTCGCAGCGGATGTTGTCGAGCGGCCGGCCCAGATCGCTGGACAGCAGGCGGTAGACCTTGGACGCCTCGCGCGTGAAGCGACGGATCAGCAACTTGCAGTCGAGGGAGATCGTGCCCACGCGGATGTTGTCGAGCAGGTTCTTCATGTCGTCCTGCATGACGGCCATCTGCTCGATCTTGGTCTGCAGCTCGGTGTTGACCGTCAACAGTTCCTCGTTGACGGACTGCAACTCCTCCTTCGAGGTTTCGAGTTCCTCGTTGGTCGACTGCAACTCCTCGTTGATGGACTTCAACTCCTGGTTGGAGGCCTGCTGCTCCTCGAGCATCGCGTTCATGCTCTGCTTGGCATAGTCCAGCTCGCTCTCGAGTTCGAGGATGCGCCGGGCGCTGACCGAGGACCGACCCTGCGGCTTCGTGTCGGCCGTCGCGGGGCGAACGCCGGGACGATCCTGGAAGCTCACCAGCAGCCTGTTGGTGTACGTTCCGGCCTCGGGCAGCAGGCGCACGCTCAGGTCGACGGGCGTCGACTCGCCGTCGGTCTTGACGATGACGCTCCGGTTCAGCGTCGGCAGGGACTGGACAGACGCGCGTCGCAAGGCTTCGCGCAGTTCGAGCTGCAGGCCGTCACGAGCCATCTCGACCACGTTGTGGGTCGGCTGTCCCGGTGCCGGCCGCAGAAACCGGCCCGTCTCGCCGTGGACATACAGAATGTTGCCCTGCAGATCGGTGACGACGGCTGCAGGCGTCAACGCTTGCAGCAGGGTTCGCTTGGCGAGCTCGCCGACATCGATCTCCTTCAGCTTGAGTGCCTGAGCCTGGGATTCCGGGGCGACCTTGCCGACAGCCCACGACAACCCGCTCTTGAGCACCGCCCGCGTCGACGCAGCGGTGGGCTTCGCGCGGTAGTACTTCCATTTGCGATGGATCGGATCGAACAGTTCGGTGTGGGGGCCGATGCTCTCGGAGGGCGACAGGAACAGCACCCCGCCCGGTTTCAGCGCGTAGTGGAACGCGGGGATCAGGCGGTTCTGCAGCTCGGGCTCGAGGTAGATCATCAGGTTGCGACACGACAGCAGATCGAGCCGGGTGAACGGTGGATCCTTGATGACGCTCTGGACGGCAAACACCACCATCTCGCGGATTTCCTTCTTGACCCGGTAGCCGGCCGCTTCCTGAATGAAGAAACGACGCAGCCGCTCGGGCGACACGTCCTGCGAAATGTTGATCGGATACAAGCCCGCGCGGGCAGTCGAGATCGCATCGTCGTCGAGGTCGGTGCTGTAGAGCTGCACCTTGAGCTCCGGGTGCGTGCTGTCGATGAGCTCACGCAGGACCATCGCGATCGAGTAGGCCTCCTCGCCGGTCGCGCAGCCCGCCACCCAGATCCGCAACGTGTACCCCGCCGGCTTGTCGGCCAGCAGCGCCGGCAGGATCTCGTCTTTCAGCACATCGAACGCTTCGGAGTCACGAAAGAAACTGGTGACGTTGATCAGCAGTTCCCGGAACAGCGTCTTCAACTCGGAGGGATGGTCCTTGAGGTAGCGAACATAGAGGTCCGTGTTCTCGATCAGGTGCTGCGCCATGCGCCGCTCGATGCGACGGCCGATGGTGCTTTTCTTGTAGAGCGAGAAGTCGTGACCGGTGGCCGATCTCAGCAAGCCGAGGATCTGCGCCAGGCTGGCCGAGGAGGCGGCCGAAACCATCGGCGCCAGCAATTCCTGGCGGGCCGGCGAGGTGCGTGTGCTGGACTGCAGCGCCTCGAGCATCTTCTCGACCGGCAGCGCCAGGTTGACATAGCCCGAATTCACCGCGCTGCTCGGCATGCCGTCGAACTTGGCGGTGGTCGGCTCCTGCGCCAGACACAGGCCCCCCGCTCCGAAGATCGCGCGCAGCCCGAGCGTGCCGTCGGTGCCGGTGCCGGACAGGATGACACCGACTGCGTTTTCCCCCTGATCCTGCGCGAGGGAGCGCAGGAATGCGTCGATCGGCATGCGCTGCCCACGCGGTTTGGCGGGCATGTGCAACTGCAGCCTGCGCTGGGAAATGAGCATGTCCCGGTTCGGCGGGATCACGTGGATGCGGTTGGGCTCCACGCTCATGCCTTCCTGCGCCTCGACCACCGGGAGGGTGGTGACTCGCTGCAGTATCTCGGTCAGCATGCTGGAGTGGCTCGGGTCGAGATGCTGCACCAGCACGAAGGCCATGCCGGTGTCGATCGGCATGCTTCGGAAGAACTGCTCGAAGGCCTCGAGGCCCCCCGCCGATGCCCCCAGAGCAACGATCAGCGGTGGCCGCGCTACCGCAGCATCTTCCGCCGGGGGGGCTGCTGGCGGGCACGCTGGCTGCATCGCCCGCAGGCTGCTCAGAACGGTCTTCGGTCGCCACATCGGTCTCCTCTCGCCGCGATGGCCGGGGCGAGTGTTGGCACGGTCACGAGTGCGTTTCGCCACCCGTACCACTGTTCAGCTTAGCCGCGCCAAGCCTGGCGCTGATTGTCACAGCTCAACCCAGGTCTCGATTTGCCGCAGGGCCCGCGGAGGGCGCAGCCGGTGCGTGAGACGTCGGCTGGTTTCGTGCGTGTCGGGGTCGGGGCCGACCTGGACGGTCGGCGATCTGATCAGAAGGATGACGAAGCCTCGGCGGTTGCCTCCAGAGCCGACACGACTTCGGCGTCGCTGACCTGATCGAACTCGACATAGTGTCGACCGACCGCCCCG
>JARXKP010000156.1 GCA_030271615.1 Pseudomonadota bacterium | reverse complement strand
CCACACCAGCCAGCGGTTCTTGCCGGCCATCTCGACGAACGCGACCACGTCGCCTTCGAGGCCCTGCGTCGAGAACGCCTGCTCCAGGTCGGCGACGATCTCGGCGATGCGGCGCTGGCCGTCGCAGCGTTTCATGATCTCGCCGGCGCTCTGGCTCAACTTGACCATGCCCTCCGGGTACAGCATCACGTGGCAGTTCTGCACCGCCTCCCATTGGAAGCGGAACCCCGGGCCGACGGCGGGACGCACCTCGGTTGAAAGCGTGGGGCTTGAAGCGACGGCCGACGTCGTCATGCCGAGACTCCATAGCGTGTCGCCATCGCGTCGTTCATCGCCCACAGGATGTCCAGCTTGAACTGCAGGATCTCGAGCGCGCGCTCCTGCAGCGGCCGCGTCGTGAAATGGTTCAGCGTGATCGCCAATCCCTCCTCGACATCGCGACGCGCCTGCCCGACGCGGTTGCGGAAATAGCTCAGGCCGTCGGACTCGATCCAGTGGTAGTGGTCGGGCCAGGTCTTCAGGCGTTGCTTGTGGATCTCGGGGGCGAACAGTTCGGTCAGCGACGAGCACACCGACTCCTGCCACGGCGCGCGCCGCGCGAAGTTCACGTACGCATCGACCGCGAAGCGCACCGCCGGCAGCACGTGGCGCAGGTCCAGCACCTCTTCACGCGTGAGGCCGACGGCCAGCGCCAGACGCAGCCAGGCTTCGATGCCGCCGGGATCCTTGATGCCGCCGATCTCGAAACCGTCGTGGTCGAGGATGCGCTGGATCCAGCCGCGGCGAACCGCCGGGTCGGGGCAGTTCGACAACACCGCCGCGTCCTTGATCGGGATCGCGATCTGGTAATAGAAACGGTTGGCCACCCAGCCGCGCACCTGATCCGGCGTGGCCTTGCCGGTGTTCAGCATCACGTTGAACGGATGGTGGATGTGGTACGACTTGCCGCGTTCGCGCAGCTGCGCTTCGAACGCTTCCCGGCTCCAGGCCGCGTTGTCGGCGAGGCGCGATGCGTCGGGATGGCGGGATTCCTGGATCATGTCTGCGCGCATGGTGTGTTCCTGAAACTTGAAGTGGAAAGCGATCAGGGCTGGATCAGCATGCCGTCCTCGCACAACTCGATGCCGGCACGCGTCAGTTCGGCGCGCTGGGTCGAGTCTTCGTCGAGGATCGGGTTGGTGTTGTTGATGTGGATCAGCAGGCGGCGCGTCTTCGGCGGCAGCTTGGCCATCCAATCGATCATGCCGCCCTCACCCGATTGCGGCAGGTGGCCGATTTCGCGAGCGCGCTTCTTGCTGATGCCGAGCGCGAGCATCTCGTCGTCGGTCCAGAAGGTGCCGTCGACCAGCACCGCATCGGCGCGCATCATCTCGTCGAACACCGGCGTACTGATCTCGCCCAGACCCGGCGCATAGAAGGCGCTCCTGCCGCTGCGCTGGTCGGTGATGACGATGCCGATGTTGTCGCCGGGCACCGGGTTGTCGCGGTGCGGCGAATACGGCGCGGCCTTGCTGGACAGCGGCAGCGCACGAAAGCTCAGCCCCGAGACACCGGGCACCTCGAACGACGTGCCGTCGAGGGTGATCGGGTGACGATCGACGCCGCAGAAATGCGTCAGCACGCGCAGCACCGGGTTGCCTTGCGTCAGGTCTTCGGCGACCGGATCGGTGCACCACAGCGGCAGCTTCGAGTTGCGCTCGCGCAGCATGAACAGGCCGGTGGCGTGGTCGATCTGGCCGTCCATCAGCACCACGCCGGCAATCGCCGAGTCGCGCAGGTGGCGACCGGGTTGCATCACCGGGCTGCTGCGAATCTGCTCCAGGATGTCGGGGGAGGCGTTGAACAGCACGCCGTCGGTGCCGTCATCGGGACGCACGAAGATCGACGACTGCGTGCGCATCTTCGCGCGCAGCGTGCCGGCGCGCACACCGGCGCAATTGGCGCAGTTGCAGTTCCACTGCGGAAATCCGCCACCGGCGGCCGAACCCAAGACTGTGATGCGCATGATGAGAAAGGTGAGCCCTGAAAGACCAACGCCCTGGGATCAGCCAGGGCGTTGACAGAGGCCTGTTGAAGGACCCCAGACGCAGCCAGGCTTCGATGCCGCCGGGATCCTTGATGCCGCCGATCTCGAAACCGTCGTGGTCGAGGATGCGCTGGATCCAGCCGCGGCGAACCGCCGGGTCGGGGCAGTTCGACAACACCGCCGCGTCCTTGATCGGGATCGCGATCTGGTAATAGAAACGGTTGGCCACCCAGCCGCGCACCTGATCCGGCGTGGCCTTGCCGGTGTTCAGCATCACGTTGAACGGATGGTGGATGTGGTACGACTTGCCGCGTTCGCGCAGCTGCGCTTCGAACGCTTCCCGGCTCCAGGCCGCGTTGTCGGCGAGGCGCGATGCGTCGGGATGGCGGGATTCCTGGATCATGTCTGCGCGCATGGTGTGTTCCTGAAACTTGAAGTGGAAAGCGATCAGGGCTGGATCAGCATGCCGTCCTCGCACAACTCGATGCCGGCACGCGTCAGTTCGGCGCGCTGGGTCGAGTCTTCGTCGAGGATCGGGTTGGTGTTGTTGATGTGGATCAGCAGGCGGCGCGTCTTCGGCGGCAGCTTGGCCATCCAATCGATCATGCCGCCCTCACCCGATTGCGGCAGGTGGCCGATTTCGCGAGCGCGCTTCTTGCTGATGCCGAGCGCGAGCATCTCGTCGTCGGTCCAGAAGGTGCCGTCGACCAGCACCGCATCGGCGCGCATCATCTCGTCGAACACCGGCGTACTGATCTCGCCCAGACCCGGCGCATAGAAGGCGCTCCTGCCGCTGCGCTGGTCGGTGATGACGATGCCGATGTTGTCGCCGGGCACCGGGTTGTCGCGGTGCGGCGAATACGGCGCGGCCTTGCTGGACAGCGGCAGCGCACGAAAGCTCAGCCCCGAGACACCGGGCACCTCGAACGACGTGCCGTCGAGGGTGATCGGGTGACGATCGACGCCGCAGAAATGCGTCAGCACGCGCAGCACCGGGTTGCCTTGCGTCAGGTCTTCGGCGACCGGATCGGTGCACCACAGCGGCAGCTTCGAGTTGCGCTCGCGCAGCATGAACAGGCCGGTGGCGTGGTCGATCTGGCCGTCCATCAGCACCACGCCGGCAATCGCCGAGTCGCGCAGGTGGCGACCGGGTTGCATCACCGGGCTGCTGCGAATCTGCTCCAGGATGTCGGGGGAGGCGTTGAACAGCACGCCGTCGGTGCCGTCATCGGGACGCACGAAGATCGACGACTGCGTGCGCATCTTCGCGCGCAGCGTGCCGGCGCGCACACCGGCGCAATTGGCGCAGTTGCAGTTCCACTGCGGAAATCCGCCACCGGCGGCCGAACCCAAGACTGTGATGCGCATGATGAGAAAGGTGAGCCCTGAAAGACCAACGCCCTGGGATCAGCCAGGGCGTTGACAGAGGCCTGTTGAAGGACCCCAGACGCAGCGACGAATTAACGTGCTGCGACGTACATCGTGATTTCGAAGCCGAAGCGGAAGTCAGCGGCCGAAGGTGTGGTCCAAGTCATTTGAAGTCTCCTTGCAAGGTGGCGCAGGCGCCGGTCGGTGTCTGCGGGAACGTCTATCCCAGGTCCCATGGTGCGCGCAGCGTTGCACGGTGCCCAGCGGCCTGAGCATGAGTTGCACCTCATGATTTTCATGAATCCCGAATCGCCGACCGCTGGACGCCACCGCTACCATCGACTCGGTGAATTCATTCGCTTCTTCGCCGGTGTCGCCTGTGGCCGCCGTGCTGTATCCCGAGACATCGCCGCTGCGCACCCACGCGCTGAGCGTGTCCGGCGGCCACACGCTGCACGTGCAGGAGTTCGGCGACGCGAACGGCATCCCCGCCGTCGTGCTGCATGGCGGGCCGGGGTCGGGTTCGTCGCCGCTGCTGCGCCGCTTCCTCGACCCGGCGCGCTACCGCGTGATCGGCTTCGACCAGCGCGGCGCCGGGCGCAGCACGCCGCGCGGCGAGACGCGGCACAACACCACGGCCGATCTGCTGGCCGACCTGCGGACGATTCGGTTGCACCTCGGCATCGATCGCTGGCTGGTGGTCGGCGGGTCCTGGGGCGCGACGCTGGCGCTGGCGCATGCGCTGGCCGAGCCGAAAGTGGTGTCCGGCCTGTTGCTGAGGGCGCCGTTCCTGGCCCGCGCACAAGACATCGACGGCTTCTTTCAAGGCACCGCCGCCGACCTGCCCGAGGCCTGGTCGCGGTTCGTGGCCGTGGCGCCGCCGGAGCGGCGGCATGCACTGCTCGAGGTGCTGGCCGACGACCTCCAGGGTGATGTCGCGCAGGCCGCGCCGCTGGCGCTCGCCTGGTGGCGCTGGGAGCTGGCGATGTCCGGCACGCTCGCGGCTTCGACCGTACCGAACGAGCCCGAAGGCGAGGCCTTGCTGGCGCTGATCGATCGTTACCGCGTGCAGAGCCACTACCTGCGCCACCGCTGCTGGCTCGATGTACCGCCGCTGCTCGATCGCTGCGGCGCCCTGCCCCGTGTGCCGACCGCGCTGCTTCAAGGCACGGCCGATCGCATCTGCCCGCCCGACGGCGCCCGCGAATTGCACCGGCGCGTGGCGCACAGCACGCTGCGACTCGTCGACGGTGTCGGCCACGACCCGACGCATCCGGCGATGGTCGCGGCGATGGTGAACGCGCTCGACGCGTATGCCGATCGCGCCAGTTTCGAATGGCAGGACATCGCATGACCCTGCGTCTCAAGATCAACCTGATCGTCGGCGTGCTGACCCTGCTGTTCGTCGCAGCCGTGCTCGGCCTGCAGGTGCGCAGCCTGCGGGCTTCGGTCGAAGAGGAGGTCGTCGCGGCCAACCGCGTGGCGTTGCAGCTGCTCAATCGCACCGCGTGGCTGTATGCCGCGCAAGGCATGCCGGCGATGCAGGCGTTTCTGCAGGGCATGGGGCGGGTGCGGGCGAACGACATCGAATTGCTCGACGAAGCCGGCCGACAGAAATACAGCTCGCCGCCATCGACCTACAAGTCCGGGCGCGAGGCGCCGGACTGGTTCGCCTCGCTGGTGTCCCCGCCGCCGTCGATGCAGTCGATCGACTTCCCCGGCGGCAAGCTGGTGATCCGCGGCAACGCGACGCGCGCAGTGGTGGACGCGTGGGACGACTTCCTGAAACTGGCGCTGATCGGCCTGGCGCTGCTGGCCGCTGCGAATGTCCTGGTGTTCTGGCTGGTCGGACGCACGGTGCGGCCGTTCTCGCAGATCGTCGGTGCGCTCGACCAGTTGCAGGGCGGGCGCTTCGACGTGTCGCTGCCACCGCTGCCTGGCACCGAGGCGGCGGCGATCGGTGCGGCGTTCAATCGCATGGTCGGCGTGCTCCAGGAAAACATCGACACCGAGCGCCGTGCCGCGCGTGCCGAACGCCAGCTGTCGGACAACCGCGAGCTGACGCGCTGGGTCGATCACCACATCGAGAAGGAACGCCTGATGATCGCGCGCGAATTGCACGACGAGTTGGGCCAGTCGGTCACCGCGATGCGCAGCATGGCGCTGTCGATCGCGCAGCGCACGCGCGGTCGCGATGCACAGTCCGAGCAGGCGGCGCAGCTGATCGCCGACGAGTCGGCGCGCTTGTACGACGCGATGCACGGGATGATCCCGCGGCTCACGCCGATGGTGCTCGACAACTTCGGTCTCGCCGAAGCGCTGGGCGACCTGGTCGAGCGCACGCGGCGCAGCCATCCCGACATCCAGATCGACCTGCAGGTCGATCTGGCCGACACGCCGCTCGACACCGAACAGGCGCTGGCGCTGTACCGCGCGGCACAGGAAGGCATCACCAACGGCCTGCGGCATGGCCAGGCGACCCTGCTCGGATTGACCGTGCGGCGCGAGGCCGACGCGGTGCTGCTGCGGCTGATCGACAACGGCATCGGCCTGGCGCCCGACTGGGCGCAACGCGTGGGCCACCACGGCCTGCGCTGGCTGTCCGAACGTGTCGAGGCGCTCGGCGGCGCCTTCGAGGTCGGCGCTGCGCCCTCGCAAGGCGTGCTGTTGCAGGTGCGCCTGCCGCTGCCTGCGCCGATGACCGCTGCTGCCGCTGTACCCGCATGAGGACCCACCCATGATCCGTGTGATGCTCGTCGACGACCACGCGCTGGTGCGCATGGGCTTCAAGATGCTGCTCGGCGATGCGCTGGTCGAGGTGGTGGCCGAGGCTGGCAGCGGCGAACAGGCCTGCCAGGACTACCCGAAGGTCAAGCCCGACGTCGTCGTGATGGACCTGTCGATGCCTGGCATGGGCGGCCTCGAAGCGGTGCGCAGGCTGCTGGCGCACGACCCGCAAGCCCGCATCCTGGCGCTGTCGGCGCACGAGGACACCGCGCACCCGCGCCGCGTGCTGCGCGCCGGTGCGCTGGGCTACCTGACCAAGCGCAGCGCCCCCGACACCCTGATCGCCGCGGTGACGGCCGTGGCGCACGGTGACCGCTACGTCGACGCGCAGACCGCACAGGCGCTCGCGATGGCGCAGATCGATGGCGAAACCAGCCCGGCCGAGATGCTCAGCGAGCGCGAGTTCTCGGTGTTCATCCAGCTCGCCCAGGGCAAGAGCGTGGCCGCGATCGCCGACAGCCTGAGCCTGTCGCCCAGCACGGTGGGCACCCACCTCTACAACGTCAAGCAGAAGCTCAATGCGACCAACCAGTCCGAGCTGACCTTGATCGCGATCCGCTGGGGGCTGATCCAGACCTGAGCGGCCCGCTCGGGTCGTGGAGACCCCGCCGATACAGACGTCGCGGCCTTTCGGTATAAACCCGGGTCATGCGCGCTTGACGGCCCTCGCCGAAGCGCCCCCGCCGCACCGGCTTGTTCCGCGGCCTCGACCCACGATCTCACTTCCCTGACGAAAGCTATCCCCATGGTGACACTGAACATCAACGGCAAGACCACGCCGGTCGATGCCGACCCGACGACGCCGATCCTCTGGGCGCTGCGCGACACGCTCGGCATGACCGGCACCAAGTTCGGCTGCGGCATCGCCGCCTGCGGTGCGTGCACGGTGCATGTCGACGGGCAGCCGACACGCTCGTGCGTGACGCCGATCTCGGTCGCCGACGGCAAGAAGATCACCACCATCGAGGGCATCGGCACCGACCCCGTCGGCAAGGCGGTGCAGGCGTCCTGGGTGAAGCACGACGTGGCGCAATGCGGCTACTGCCAGAGCGGCCAGATCATGAGCGCGACCGGCCTGCTGAAGAAGAACGGCAAGCCCACCGACGCCGAGATCGATGCCGCCATGGCCGGCAACGTGTGCCGCTGCGGCACCTACCAACGCATCCGCGCCGCGATTCACGACGCTGCCGCGTCGGTCGCCAAGAACGCACTCGCCTGAGGACTGCCCCATGGACCACGCACTGATCGCCAAGCGCCTTTCCGGCCACTCTTCTGCCGGCAATGCTGCGGCCGCTTCCGCCGACATCGATGACACCGCCCGCCCCGCCTTCGGCCCGCTCGGCCGCCGCGGTTTCCTGAAACTGACCGCCCTGGCGGGCGGCGGGCTCGGCATCGTCTGGACGGCCCCGTCGGTCGCCGCTGAAGAAGCCGCTGCCGCTTCGGCGCCACCCGCCAGAAAACCGATCGACCCCAGCCCGTTTCTCAAGATCAACCCCGACAACACCGTCGAGGTCCGCGTCAACCGGCTCGATTTCGGCCAGGGCGCGCTGACCGCCCTGCCGATGCTGCTGGCCGAAGAGCTCGATGTCGACTTCAAGAACGTGCGCGCCACGCTGGCGCCGGCCGGCGACGCCTACAAGGACCCGGTGTTCGGCATCCAGATGACCGGCGGCTCGACCGCCATCGCGCACTCGTGGATGGGCTACCGCGAGGTCGGCGCCGCCGCCCGCATGATGTTTGTCGCCGCCGCGGCCCAGCAGTGGAAGGTGCCGGTGTCGGCGTGCACGACCGGCGACGGCCACGTGCGTTCGGGCCACAA
>JARXKP010000155.1 GCA_030271615.1 Pseudomonadota bacterium | reverse complement strand
CGCACCTGGCGTTCCGCTCGGTCGGCTATGTCGAGGGCGGCAGCTTCCCCGACTACAAGCGCATGAACATCTCGATGGCCTGCAACCACTGCGACGACCCGGTGTGCCTGAAGGGCTGCCCGACGCGCGCCTACACCAAGCACGCCGAATACGGCGCGGTGCTGCAGGACCCGGAAACCTGCTTCGGCTGCGGTTATTGCACCTGGGTGTGCCCGTACAACGCGCCGCAGCTCGACCCGGTGAAGGGCCAGGTCTCGAAGTGCAACATGTGCGTCGACCGCCTCGAAGTCGGCCTGAAGCCCGCCTGCGTTGCAGCCTGTGTCGGCAACGCGCTCGACTTCGGTGTGATCGAGAAGATCCCCGAAGGCCGCGAGCAGGCGCGCGTCGAGATCCCCGGCTTCCCGTCGCCGGAGATCACGCAGCCGAACATCCGCTTCCAGCAGATCAAGCAACTGCCCGACGAGATGAAGCGCACCGACTCGATGCCGCTGAAGTACCACAAGGACGACAAGGGCCGCTACCGCCCGGCGATCGACCAGAAGCAGGGTCGGGAGATGCACTGGAACCTCGCGCGGCTGAGCTCGCGCGAGAACCCGCTGGTGCTGTTCACGCTGGCGGCGCAGATGGCGGCGGGTGCATTCGCGTTGCAGCTCCTCGGCGCGCTGGCCGGCATCGGCGGCTTCGTCGCGTTCGCGCAGTCGGCGCTGTACGTGCCGCTGGCGATCGTCAATGTGATGCTGGTTGCGTTCGGCCTGTTCATGTCGACGATGCACCTGGGCAAGCCGAAGCGCTTCTACCGTGGCTTCAACAACCTGCGCCATTCGCCGGTCTCGCGCGAGGGGCTGGGCATCGCGATCTTCGTCGGCGCGATGAGCGCGCACACCGCCTTCAGTCTGCCGGACGCGCCGTGGTTCCAGGCGGTCTGGCAACGCGTGTTCGGCGCCGACATTTCAAGCCTGATCAGCATCCCGGTGGTGCATGGCATCGCGACTTTCTTCGGCGTGATCGCGGTGCTGGGCAGCGCGGTCGGCATCTACTACATGAACCGCTGCTACCGCATCAAGGCGCGGCCGTTCTGGAACCACTGGCAGGTCGCCACCGCGTTCATCGGCAGCGCCTTGTCGCTGGGGGCCTTGCTGGCCGGCGCGGTGATGATCCCCACGCTCGCGCTCAGCGGCCTGAGCGTGTTCGGTGCGACCTGGGTCTGCGGCATCGTGCTGGCGACCGGGCTGATCGTCGAAGGCATCGGTCACCGGGCCCATGCCCGCGACATGGGACGTGCCGAGCACGAGGGCGGAGCGTCGTACTACGTGCAGACGACGACCTTCGGCAAGACCTTCCTGCTGCGCAATGCGCTGCTGGGCAGCAACATCGCGTTGGCTTGTGCCCTGTTGGCCGTCATGCTGTTGCGGCACGGCCCGGGCACAACCACGCTGCTGGGGTGGGCCGTGGTCGGCGTGATCGCGGTGGCGACCAGCCTGATCGGCCGCGCGCTGTTCTACGTGCTGGTGATCCCGACCACGATGCCCGGTGCATTCTTCTGGAAGAACAAGGGTTTCGAGGACCACGCCCGGGCCATCGGTCTGGCGAACATGCCACAGGTCGGCGTGGCGCCGTTGAGGCATTGAATCCATGAGCCACCTTGCAACTGAAGCGCCCCGCGCCCCCACCGTCTGGCTGGTCGGCGCCGGCCCCGGTGATCCCGAACTGCTGACCGTCAAGGCCCTGCGTGCCATCCGCCGCGCGACCGTGCTGCTGGTCGATGACCTGGTCGGCGACGCGGTGCTGCGCTATGCGCGACGCTCGACGCGCGTCGTTCGCGTCGGCAAACGCGGGGGTTGCCAAAGCACGCCGCAAGCGTTCATTCAGCAACTGATGCTGCGCGAGGCGCAGGCCGGCGAGCGCGTGGTGCGGCTGAAGGGCGGCGACCCGTTCGTGTTCGGCCGCGGCGGCGAAGAGGCCGAGTTCCTGCGCGCGCAGGGCGTTCAGGTCGAGGTCGTCAACGGCATCACCTCCGGGTTGGCCGCCGCCACCGCGCTGCAGGTGCCGCTGACGCACCGCAAACACGCGCACGGCGTCATCCTGGTCACCGGCCACCCCCGCAGCGACGACACCGGCCTGCATTGGCCGACGCTGGCGGCTGCCGCCGCTCAGGGGCTGACGCTGGTGATCTACATGAGCGTGGCGACCGCCGCCGAGGTGCAGTCCGGCCTGCTGCATTCGCTGCCGGCCTCGACGCCGGTGGCCGTGGTGCAGCACGCCAGCCTGCCGCAGCAGCGTCACGCCATCGGCACGCTCGGCGGTCTGGTGTCGATGATCGAGCAGCACGGACTGGGCAGCCCGGCCATCATCCTGGTCGGTGACGTGCTGCGCTGCTTGCAGCAGGTGGCTGACATCGAACCGGCGATGGATCCCTGTATCGAACACAGCGCGCGGAGGGCCTGACGCGATTCGTCGTGTCTGCGCGGGCGAGACGGGCTTGCAGACCGTGCGTTTTCGAGCGATCCACCTGTTCCAGTGGCGGTACCCTCGCGCGATGCGACACCTCCACCGAACGATCCTGCTGTGTGCGGCGGCCTGGCTGGGTGGCTCGTCGGGTCACGCGGCCGAACCGATGGCGCCCGAAGTCATGGCCGCGCTGCGCCAGTCCGGTGTGCCGCTCAAGAACTTCGGCTTCTATGCGCGGCCGGTCGAGAAGGCGGGGGACGACGACGGCGGCGCGTCGCTGACCTCGCTGAATGCCGAGCAGACCTTCCTTCTCGCGTCGACCACCAAGGTCGTCACCTCGCTGGCGGCGCTCGACCTGCTCGGTCCGGCCTACAGCTGGCCGCTGCGGGCCCATGCCACCGGACCGGTCGTCAACGGCCAACTGCGCGGCGACCTGGTGATCGAAGGCAACCGGCACACCATCAGCGCCGAAGAGCTGCGTCTGTGGTTCAGGCAGATGCGCATCGAGGGCTTGCAATCCATCGGCGGACAGCTGGTGCTCGAAGGGGTGTTGCTGGTTCCCGATGACGAGGCGGCCGACACGGCGGCGGCACTCGAAGCGGGCGATGGCGTGCGTGCGCTGACCGCGTCCAGCGCCCGCACCGACGCTGCACGCACCTATGACGACGGGTCGATGGTCCTGTCGATCGAGCCGACTTCGGGTGAGCGCGCCAAGATCACGCTGACGCCGAAGCCGCTCGGCGTCGTCGTGGTCAACGAGGTGCTGATGGGCGGGACCTGCGATGCCTGGGCGCGCTGGAGCAACCCGAGCGACAGCGCCGGCGGAACGCCGCACCTGTGGGTGCGCGGCCTCTGGGATGTCAGCTGCCCGAAGGAATACGTCGCCTACGTGCGCCCGCTGCCGGGCATGAAGTACGCGGCCAGCGTCATGCTTCCGCCGTCCGGGCGTGCCTCGGCACCGCGAGCCGCCGCATCCACCGCGCGCACGGTCGCGGCACTGTGGGCCGAGGCCGGCGGCACGTTGCGCGGACGCGTGATCGAGATCGAAGAGCGTCCTTCGCTGACGGAAACGTCGGGCCGCACACCGGCTTCGGTGAATCCCGTGACGAGCCCGCAGATGCGTTCATCGGGGGCCAGCGCGGCCTGGTCCAGCGCGTACTCGATCCCGCTGGCGCAGGTGGTTCGCGAGATCAACAAGACCAGCGACAACGTCGCTGCGCGCAGCCTGCTGCTGTCCCTGTCCAGCGATCAGGCGCCGCCGAACCAAGCCCGGCAAAGTGCCAAGAACCGCATCCACGAGTGGCTGCGGGCGCAAGGGCTGGTCGATGGCGACATCCGTGTCGACCTGGGCTCGGGCCAGTCGCGCGAAGAGCGCGGCAAGCCGCGCGCGATGGTGCAGCTGCTGTGCAACGCCTGGCGGGCCGAAGGCGCGCAGGCCTTCGTCAACTCGCTGCCGATCGCCGGTGTCGATGGCACGCTGGTCAACCGCATGCGCAATGGCCTGGCGACGGGCGAGGCTTTCCTGAAGACCGGCACCCTGAGCGACACCCGCGCGCTCGCCGGCTACGTGCGCAGCCGCAGCGGCGTTGTCTACGCCGTGACCGCCATCGTCAACCACCCGGACGCCGCGCGTGCCCGTCCGGTGCTCGATGTGTTCATCGCATGGCTGGTGAAGCACGGGTAGGGCGCGGTCGATCGGCAGGCAGCCTTGCCTTAGCATCGTCGGAGGTTGACCGGCCCCCATGCTGCCGGACGGAGATGATTGATGCGGATGTTGCTGGGAATCGTCGGCTTGCTGGTGACGGTCGCGATCGTCGGGCTCGTGGCCAAGGCGCAGCTCAGGCCATTGGCGGCCCCGTCGCCCGGCCAGGCGTCCGAGTCGGCGTCGGCGTCGGCTGCGGCGACGCCGTCGACCCGAGACCTGCCGCGCAAGGTCCAGGACGACCTGACCCGCGCGATTCAGCAGGCACCCGCGCGTGACGACGAGTCCCGTTGAACCTCCTCCCGGAATGACTTCACCGCCCTCGCCGCAGGACGAAGCCGCCATGCGCATCGCGCTCGACCAGGCGCACAACGCCTGGCTGGTCGGCGAGGTGCCGGTGGGCGCGGTGATCCTGCGCGCTGGCCAGGTGATCGCCACCGGCTACAACCGGCCGATCACCGAGCACGACCCGACCGCGCATGCCGAGATCGTCGCGCTGCGCCACGCGGCCACCTTGCTCGGCAACTACCGGCTGCCCGAATGCGAGCTGTACGTGACGCTCGAACCCTGCGCGATGTGCGCGATGGCGCTGATGCACGCGCGCTTCAAGCGCGTGGTGTTCGGCGCGGCCGACCCGAAGACCGGTGCCGCCGGGTCGGTGATCGACCTGTTCGCGCAGCCACAGTTGAACCACCACACACAGTTGCAGGGCGGCGTGTTGGCCAACGAATGCAGCACGGTGCTGCGTGATTTTTTCGCCGAGCGGCGGCAGCAGTATCGACAGCGCCGAGCCGGCCTCTCGACCGACAGCGCGCTCGAAACCGCGGAAGCGGACGACCTCTTCATTCCGGCCGGCGAGGCATCCGAGCTGCCGCCTGCGACCGACCTTTTCCTGAAACCCCGATGACCTCCCTGCATCTTTACAGCCCGTCCGGCATCGTGGCCGCCGCTCCCTTGCGGCGCGCCGCACGCCGCTTGACGGCACTCGGCTACGACGTCGAGATCGACGCCTCGGCGCTGGCCAAGCACCAGCGCTTCGCCGGCGACGACGACACCCGGCTCGCGGCTCTGCACCGCGTCGCGGCGCTGGCCCCCGACATCGCGATGGCCACGCGCGGCGGCTACGGCCTGACGCGCCTGCTCGACCGCATCGACTGGGCACTGATCCACCGCAGCATCGAGCGTGGCACGCGCTGGGTCGGGCACAGCGATTTCACGGCACTGCAACTCGGCCTGCTCGCGCATCGCCACGGCGCAGGCCAGGGCGCCGGCACCTGCTCGGGCCACGGCCACGCGCACGACGCGACCCACCACCATGCCGACCATGGCGCCGTCGGCCTGACCTGGGCCGGGCCGCTGGCCTGCGGCGACTTCGGCGGCGAGGGGGTCGACGACATCACCGAACCCTGCTTCGTCGAGGCGATGAGTGGTGAGCTCGAAGCGGTGGGTTTCCGCACCGAACCGGGTTTCGATGGCCTGGCGGCGCGCGGCATGCTGTGGGGCGGCAACCTGTGCATGGTGACCTCGCTGCTCGGCACGAAGCACTGGCCCAAGGCCTCGGTGACGCGCGGCGGGGTGCTGTTCCTCGAAGACGTCAACGAGCATCCCTATCGCATCGAGCGCAGCCTGCTGCAGCTGCAGCAGGCCGGCGTGCTCGACGCGCAGAAGGCGGTGCTGCTGGGTGCGTTCAGTGATTTCCGCCGCTCGCCGCTGGACCACGGCTACAACCTGAAGACGGTGGTCGCGCACCTGCGCAGCCTGACCAGGACGCCGATCCTGACCGGCCTGCCATTCGGCCATGTGCCGACCAAGGTGACGATGCCGGTGGGCGCGAAGGTCGAGCTGCTGGTGCAGGGCCGCGACGTGCTCGTCGGCTGGTGATGCTGTCGTTGCTGCCGCGTCGCCTGTGGGCCATCGTGGTGGTCGTCGCGAGCGCTCTTGCTGGCTGCAACAACAACCCGCTGCCCGACGGTGCCGCCGCGACCAACACGCTGTTCACCGCGGTGTCGGGCAGTTCGCCGCGCCACCTCGACCCGACGGCCTCGTACTGGAGCAACGAGACGCCGTACACCTACCAGATCTACGAGCCGCCCTACGGCTACCACTACCTGAAGCGGCCGTTCGTGCTGGAGGGCAAGGCGGCGGTCGAAGTGGCCCAGCCGCGCTACCTCGACCAGGCCGGCCGGCCGCTGCCCGCCGACGCGCCGGCCGCCGACATCGCCGAGAGCGTCTACGACGTGCGCATCAAGCCCGGCATCCTGTACCAGCCGCACCCGGCGTTCGCGACCGATGCGCAGGGGCGCTACCGCTATCACGCGCTGAAGCCGGGCGAACTCGGGGACCGCCGCTCGCCGTGGCAATTCGAGCACCTGGGCACGCGCGAACTGGTCGCCGAGGACTATGTGTACGCCCTCAAGCGCCACGCGACGACGCGTATCACGACGCCGATCTACGGCATCTTTTCCGAGTACGTGCTGGGCCTGAAGGACTACGGCGAACTGATCAAGGCCGAGGATGCGAAGCTGCGCGCCGGCCTCGATCCGGCTGCGCTCGACAAGCCGTTCCTCGATTTTCGACAGTGGCCGCTGGTCGGCGCCACCGCACCCGAGAAGCACCTGCTGCGCATCCGCATCAAGGGCAAGTACCCGCAGTGGAACTACTGGATGTCGCTGACCTTCATGTCGCCGGTGCCGTGGGAGGCCGATGCCTTCTACGCGCAGCCGGGCATGGCCGTCAACGGCCTGTCGCTCGACCATTGGCCGGTCGGCACCGGGCCGTACATGATGGCCGAGTCGGTGCAGGACACCCGGCACGTGATGAAGCGCAACCCGAACTACCGCGGCGAGCCGTATCCCTGCGAGGGCGCAGCCGCCGACAGGACCGACGGGCTGCTTGCCGACTGCGGCAAGAAGACGCCGTTCATCGACACGCTGGTGCTGGTGATCGAAAAGGAGGGCGTGCCTTTGCGCGCCAAGTTCCGCCAGGGTTACTACGACATCCCGCGCATCGAACGCACCGACGACGGGCTCGAGTTCCTGGTCGAGATGGACGACTCCGAGGACGTGCGGCGCGACTACACCGCGCGCGGTTTCCAGTTGCCGAAGTTCGCCGACGTGACCTCGTGGTACCTCGGCTTCAACATGCTCGATCCGGTGATCGGGCAGGGCGACACGCCCGAACGGCAGGCGAAGAACCGAAAGTTGCGGCAGGCGGTCTCGATCGCGATCGACTGGGAGGAATACAGCCGCATCTTCCCGAAGAGCGCGGGCGAGACCGCGATGAGCCCGCTGCCCGATGGCGTGTTCGGATCGCGCCATGGACAGCCGCAAGGCATCAACGCGGTGACGCATCGTCTCGTGGAAGGCAAGCCGGTGCGCCGCCCGATCGAGGACGCGAAGAAGCTGCTGGCCGAAGCCGGCTACCCCGATGGCCGCGACGCCACGAACGGTCGCCCGCTGGTGCTGAACTACGACTACTACAGCCAGCCGACGCCCGAGGCGAAATCGCAGCTCGACTGGATGGTCAAGCAGTTCGCGAAGATCGACGTGCAGCTCGAGATCCGCGCCACCGACAACAACCAGTTCCAGGACAAGGTGCGCCAGGGCAAGCACCAGATCTTCTGGTCCGGCTGGCTCGCCGACTATCCCGATGCCGAGAACTTCCTGTTCCTGCTGTACGGACCGAATGCCAAGTCGAAGTCCGACGGCGAGAACACCGCGAACTACGCGAACCCCGAGTACGACCGGTTGTTCTCGCAGTTGAAAGGCGTCGACGACGGGCCCGAGAAACAGGCGCTGATCGACCAGATGACCGCGCTGGTGCAGCAGGATGCGCCATGGTCGTTCGGCTATTTCCCGTACTCGTCGGGCGCCTTCCAGTCGTGGGTGCACAACGCGAAGCCTGCGG